>CAZBQH010000032.1:0-6005 GCA_964493915.1 uncultured Nitrospiraceae bacterium | reverse complement strand
GCACATACCCTGTGCCGACAAGCGGTTACGAATACTGCGCGGTCAGCGAGCTCTTGTTGTCTCTACACTGGGCGGTTCGATCGAGTGGAGAAATCAAATATGCCGATATGGCGGAACGCCTGCTTTACAACTCGGCTATGGGCAGCCGGTTGTCGCACGGACGTGCTATCGCATATTTGAATGCCGACAATATCAACGGTCAAGAGCACACAAGCTGGATGAATAAGCGGTCCTATTCGCCAACATTCGATAGAGCTGCATGCTGCTGTCCGCCCAATGCAGGCCGTATGATGGCTTATCATATCTCTCGTCTGTGGATGACTTCCGACGCCGATCCGTCCGTTTTGGTGGCGATGTTTTACGGCCCTTGCAGCCTGAATCATATTCTGAATGGCGTGCCCGTGCGAATCGAAGAAGAAACTGACTATCCCCTGGATGACGAAATCACGTTTACCATTAGAAGTGAAACAGAAACCGCGTGGGGTTTGCGCCTTCGCATACCTGCTTTTTGCGACGAATACACCTTGTCTCTTAACGGCAAAAGAATCTCCGCGCAAGAAGAGGGAGGATTCGCAGTTCTAAAGCGAGTGTGGGGAAAAGCTGACCGATTGGTGCTCAAGTTGTCTTTTTGCATTTCCGTACTGAAAGCCGTTGACAACACCATGGCTGTTGCTCGCGGTCCATTGGTCTACGCCCTTCCTCTTGTCAGCAATGAACATATTACGCGGGGGTATAAACTGGCAGGCTTTCACGACAGCTATTTCACGGCGGACGAGGACCCGCTACGGCCCTATTACCTGATGGTGAATAAAACCAGTGGACTTCCACAAACCTGCGAAGTGGTGATTAATTCCGATTCCGATAGCGGGTATATTTGGGACCAAAGTACTCATCGGTTGCGTGTCAGCCTGCTTGACTATCATGCCCGCCCGTTATTTAAGGAACTGGTGCCACTGGGGCACACTGTACTGCGGAGAACCTGCCTGCCTTTTATCGAGACGGATGGTTCGACGCAGATGTATCCGCTGCGCCCAGCATGAGAGAGGCTCTTGCAACCCCGCTCGCGCCGCAAGCCGTCAGGTGCAGCGTTTCGGAGGATAAAATATGCTAATGGTTTGGTTGTTCCCAATTTTTCAGGTGCCCGCCTGCTGGGGCGGGTAACTGAGTAGACACAAGAAAGGAAATTAAGATGAAATCTGCACGACTGGCGAAGAGATTGTTTGTATCCGTTTTACTTCTGGCTGCGGCGCCGGCTCTGGGTGCTGAACGCCTTGCAGAGCAGCCTTTCTGCGGCATCGTGGCAACGTTCGAACTTAACGAAGCAGTGGGTTTCGACTGGAATCGAGACCTGTTGAACTACCGGGTCGAGCTGCCCATTGGCAAAGCGAAGCCCGGCGAACTCACTTTGCTCGGTCCCGGCGGGAAGGTGCCGTTTCAACTGGATTCGGTGCTGCTTCACGACGACGGCAGCATCCGCACGGCAATGGTACGATTTTATATCGATGGTCTTCCACCTTGGGACGCGCAGCGCTACGACTTGTATGCAACGGGCCCGGCAAGTCCCCCGGCCGCGCCGAGGTACTATCCAGGCGTAACAGTCGTACCCGGAAAATGGGTCCAACTCTCAAACAGTTATGCGACAATCAGGCTGCCTGGCGTCGGAAAAGTGGTCAACGAACCGCCGCTGTCGCTTGCGGAAAGCGCCGGGCCCATCGTGGGATTTCGTCTGGCAGGCGGGCAATGGGTAGGGGGAAGCCGGTTCGAATGTGCGGCGGATTTCGAGCAGGCTCCGCTCGTCAAAAGTGTTGAAACCAGCATCCTCGCAAATGGGCCGATGATGGGGGAAGCAGTGGTGCGATACGAGCTGAGCAACGGTGGGCACTACGAAATGAGGGTCAGATTGGAAGCCGAGTCGCCGATGATCCTTTTGTCCGAGGAGGCTGATGTCAAGATCGTGGAACCGATCGGTCACCGGGACAGGGACGCTCTGGACATGCACCGGCTTCGCGTAATACACGCCCTTTCCGGCCCGAACTGGCAGCCGGACGCCCTTTACGGGGAATCGTGGGGCGGGGGTTACTACACGCCGGTCTCCCCTGAGCCGGACAAGGATCTTCTTGCGAAACTGGATGCTGCTGGAGTCGCGCTTCCGGATCCAGTGCGAAGACATAACAGATTTCTGCGCGGCATCCCGTCGGACGGACGCCTCCACCGTCTTTTCGGCCTTAGAATTCTAATGACTTGGACCCACGATCCGACGGTCTTTGCACTGCTGCGAGAAGAGGACCTTGTTCAGGAGCCGCAACAGCGTTCCTTCGTAGGGGTCGTGCCTCTTCACACCGGCAGTTGGCGTAATGCCCAAGGCACCCCGCGATCTATCAGCGTCGTTCGAGAAACCGAAGGTTCTGTAGCGCTTGTTGCCCCCTTGACCGCGCCCGCCCGTCCACATAGCGTCTTGCACTCGGGCGAATATGACACTGACCTGCCAGACTCGCTGCTCCGGCGCCAGTGGGGAATAATGCTTGGCGCCCTCCCGGAACAACTGAATGTGTTGGGGCAGGCGCTCAC
Source organism: uncultured Nitrospiraceae bacterium (assembly GCA_964493915.1). GTDB lineage: Bacteria > Hydrogenedentota > Hydrogenedentia > Hydrogenedentales > SLHB01 > CAZBQH01. The sequence goes on along the minus strand of CAZBQH010000032.1, from coordinate 3,437 downwards.
GCATCACGGATATCTGGCGCTTGACCAATACAAGGATTGGGTGCTGGATTGGGCGATAGATGAACGCTATACCTACCCGCGGCAGTTCTTCAACAGGGAGGAACTGGATAAGGCTCTCCAGCGGCTCGACCAGAACCCTTACCGAAATCTGATTCTGGAACCGGCGGCAAACGCTTCGAGTGGAGACAATCCGGTAAGAATCCGGGCGATGCATGAATACGGAGACGTGATGAGGGATCCGTTTAAGAAACTGGAGGAAGCTCTGCGAATGCTGGAGCCTAAAAGCGGCGTCTGGACGTGCGGCGGGGCAGCCGGTCAGTTCCGCTCGCTGTTCAATGCATTGGGCGGACGCGCTGACGTGACACAACAAGCGGGATGGACCATGCACGCGGATTCCGCCCTGTCGTGGGACGGTATGCCCGACAGCCTTCGCCGACGGGTCCGTGCGGCATTGGCAGCGATTGCATACCTTAACACAGACCCGGACGTATTCCCCCGTGCAAGCGGCGTTCATCTCGGCAATCCCAACATGCCCATCCAGAAGTTTCTCTTGCCGTACGTGGCAAATCTGATTCCCGACCATCCGATGGCTCCGAAGTGGATGGAGGCGTCTGCACAGTTCGTGCGTTACAAGATGCAACTCCTGTCGGCACCAAAGGGCGGCTGGGGAGAGATGATCCACTATTTCAATGCGAGCGTGCCGCACATGGGGCGCATGATACTTGCGTTGGAGAACAGTCCCCAAGCCGACCCGCGCACAATCCGCGAGTTCGCCATGATTCCCCGGTTTGCTGCCAGCCTTATGACGCCACCCGATCCGCGTTTTGGGGTAAGAGTCATACCTGGTCTCGGACACTGCGGGACACACGTCAACTGCTATGCGCTTCCCACGGCTGTCATGATGAAAGAACGCGACCCGGAGTTAGCCGGCGAACTCCTGTGGGCATGGCGCGCCGGGGGCGAACCAATGGACGGGGGCACCGGCTTCGATGATCACATGCGCTTGCTGCCCATGTTTACGGAAATACCGACGCCCGCTTTGCCGGAAAAGCTGCTTCGCAGCCAGTGGTATCCAGGTGCCGGCGCTGTCTTACGCGCACACCCGGGCAGTTCGGACGAGACGTACCTGCTCTACAGCCAGGGCTATTTTTCCAGCCACAGGGACAGCGATCAGGGCGAGTTCGTGGTCTACGCCAAGGGAGCGCCGCTGTCACCGATCCCGATGCGCGGCTACGTCACACATCAGACATCGCCTCACAACGACTGGGGCGGTTCGCAGGGGCTCTATCAAACACGCTGCGACATTTATAACCGTGTGCGATTGGGAGCGCCCGACGAAACCGGCGGCTGGCCCGGCGGAGGGCTGGAAAGCAATGTCAACGAGTTCTACGGCGGCGAAACGCTGGACTACCTGTGCGGTTGGGGCGACTATGAGCGAACCAACAAATGGCAGCCGAATGACGCCGAAGTCGAACGAAACGGCGAAGAACCTGCCGAATTCATCCGCTGGATACGGCAATTGGTATTCTTGAAAAGCGACCGTGCCGACGGCCCGAACTACTTCGTTTTCCGCGACAGCTTCTCAGGCACGGGACGCCAGCCGAAGTACTGGCACCTTCGCGGCTCGGTAGAACCAGAACGGGTCAGCATCGAAGGACAAACAATTGAGATCGAGCCGCCGTATTCTGCCTCTTTGCATGCAACGTTCCTTGAGCCACAACACCTCAAGACTGAGAAGATCACCGGCACCTCGGAGATACGGTTTCCTCCCGGTTCTGAAGGTCGGTTTTGGGAAAAAGTGCACGGCATCAAGGAAGGCCAACGCCCGGGACAGCCGGTATGCTTGGAAACCATTACGATCACTCAGGTGGAAGCCGGCCCTGATGAGGAATTTCTGGTTGTTTTATATCCGCGCAAGCAAAACGAGACCGTACCGGAATACCGCCGCTTGGCACAAGGCGTTCTGGAGTCGCGCACTGCGGATGGCATCGACTATGTATTTCTCGGCGGACTGGAAGACATGCAGTATGCCGACAGGCAGGTGCGATTCAAGGGGCGTGCCGGCTCGGTGCGCGTCCTGGCGGAAAAGGTAATTTTGTCCGTTCTGGCAGGCGATGGAGAAGTGGAGGCTGGTTACGGACCTATCACCTACCGGGGCAGTGCGCCGTTCGAGGTAACCGTTCCGAAAAACAAGTTGGATAAGAAAATCGTGAGCCTACCGGCGCCCAAGTACACGATAGACTTCAAAGATGCCAAACTGAAGCGCGGTGGCGAGGGGATTGTATTTGAAAGCAATGCACAAGGCGGGGTGGAACTTTTGAAAAACGGTGCGGTGCGTCTGGTGCTCGGACCTGGACGAGGCAGGGTCGGATACAGGGATTTCGTGGTTTGGGGCGAGGGTCCGTTCGACCTGACCTATGACGCAGACGGGGTTCATGGCGTGACCGAGGGACGGGAGCGCATGATTTATGCCACGTCACCTGTCATCGGACGCGGCGTGCCGGTGCTCTGGATAGACGGAGCAGGCTCGGCTCCCGGTTACAGCAGGGACGGAGCCAACCTGGCGATACCCGTGCTGGATGGCCGCCACGAGATTGCCATCAGAACGGCTACACCGCCGGATATGCTCCATTGAGCACGGAGTCGCGCGAATAAGGTCTCCTGTGAAGCGCTCGGCTCGCGATGCTTACCAGTATCAGTGTTCGGAAGCGGGCGGGGTGCCGACGAACATGCGTCGGGGGAGCCTCTAATTGGCTCCCCCACACATCTTGCGGGCTTTCAAGCAGATGCTCAAAGCTTCCCCCGTACCTGAAAAACTCAAGCCTCATGTGCATGAAAAGCCTGTTATTTCAGTATGGGCTTTATGCAATTCACGCTGAACCAGGACAAAACAGCTTGAGTATGAACGGCACAGTACTATCAGTAAGATGAACTGCTGCTGCCGTTATCTGTAATCCTTTGAAAGTAACGCGGTAACGCCGCGGGCGCGGTATCTTTGCTATCAGACCGTGTGCCCGCAACAGCTGAATCAGGCGCATGGTGCGTTTGCTCTGGCGCTTCCGCTCATCAGTGTCGACCGGCAGCTTTACCCCCAGTTGCCGAGTGATATCGCGGTTGGCAAAGCCTTTGATGAACGTTCTGCTGGATTCGTTCCTTTTGAAATTCATATATTGCCATCGGATCTTCTCTTATGGAATTTCTAAAGCGGTTTACTCTAAATCATAAACCTTCAGCACTTCGTCACCGTAATGGTTTATCACTTTCACGGCAATCTTACCAGTTTCGGGAGCGGCGAAGGGGCGGCTGACGGTTGAGTAGATTGCTTCCCATGCGGTTTCGTCAATTTCAGCACGAAGTGCTCGCTTGAGACGCTCATAGGGTTTATCGCCCCCGCAGAAATACGCATGGCGCACGAAGAAACTCTCGCCGTTGTAGGT
>CAZBQH010000031.1:0-5715 GCA_964493915.1 uncultured Nitrospiraceae bacterium | reverse complement strand
TGATGGAAATGCGGGATCAGAGCCCTCGAAATGCCAAGCAAAACATGCCGGCAGCGTTGCAGTGCGGGCATATAAAAAAAGGCCGCAGGCAAAACCATCGCTCGCGGCCATTCGATAGGCAGAAAGAGTCTTCCCCCTTGAGTTGCCCCGACCCGTCAAGAAACGACAACACCCCTCTCGCCTGCGCTAGACCCCGACATCCCGGCGTAGTGCATGCATACAGCGGGCTAGTGGAACCACTGATACTGGCGCCACGCCTCGAAGATTCGCTGACTCAAATCGGAGAGCGATACGATCGCCGTACTCACGCTGGAAAAAAGCGTGCTTAGTATGGTTAGGCCTTGACCCCATTCATCACCCAACGTGGTGACGAGCGTGCTAATCGTCTCGAGCTTCACTTGAAGCGTTGTCTGGGACAATGCCGGCAATTCCCGGCCCACTGATCTGCAGTGACGCGTCATCTTCGGCCCTTTCCCTTTAGAACTGCTGCGTTTTCGTGATCAGGCCGGACATGGCCGCATTGATAATGCTGATTGCACCGTCAACAAAGCCTGCCGTACCCTCGACGAGGGTGTTTACGTAATCGAGCCAGTCCAGAACAAACGTCTCTTGCGAGAGCGTCTGGACAAACTCCAGCTTGACCTGGAGGGTCGTTTGGGCGACCAACGGCTTCCCCGATACCAGCGATAGATGACTCATCCTTCCTTATACTCCTTAACACTGACTAAACCGCCTATCCCAGAAACTGAGCTATCCCCTCGCCCAGCCCGGCCCCCACGAGCCGTTCGGGGCGTTGCGTCCCATGGTCAGGCCTCGGCTTTACGCGCCAGAAGGGCATCAACCGCCGTAAGAATATCGATCATGAACTGGATCATGATAAGCATGCGCTCACCAATCGCCGCGCCAGGTTTTGTAACATGTTTGATGTGTCTTGTCGTCATTGGTTTCCTCTCCACAAGCCAAACCTAGCCCTTCACACGGGGATCAGACTGTGTATCTTATACCCTTTATTTCACACCCTGTTACAATTGTCAATCGTTTTCTCGCGTTGCCTTATTCCGATTGCCGCCCCGCGAGAACGTTTCAGCCTCCCGTTCACCTGCACCGATTACGCCGGGCATCGCTCGAGTCCTCACCATTGCGCGGACCCTTCGCTGCACTCAGACCCCACAACTTGAGGGTATTATGCCATACAGCATTTGGCGCAATCCACATCTGCTTCACCCGCCCATTTGGCCCGCAAGTCTGGCTTGCCGCAACGCCCCATGAGACACTTTGATCGCCTGCGAGAATTGTGTAAGATATTCCTGCTTGAATGGCTAGACGTCTTTCGCGATCGCCGGCAAGGGTGGTTTCATGAATCCATGTCAGGCGGGGCGGCGCGTAAGCGCCTCCTATAGGTCAGCAATCAGCGTGAATGGAAGGAGCAGACCATGAAGCATTTGGCGCGTATCACAACGGAAAAAGCGACGGCCGAAAAGCCGGCACTGGCGTCCTGGGCCGATTTTGCGCTGACGTTTTTCCTGAAAGATCCTCTCACAGGGGGCGATCTGTTCCGTCTGTTTCTTGGCCACCGTCTTCTTCGAAAAGGACTCTAAGCGGAACACGCGGGCCTTCGCGTCCCGGCCTTCCAGGGTTTTGCCTGGAAATGCCGTCAGAGCGGTACGGCCGTTGCGGGAAGGATGCACTGAGTGCAGATGCGTATAGGCGCCTTCAGCATGTTGGAGGCGTCGTTTTCTTGTTGTTAGACGGCTATTCCTGCACCTTCTCCACTCCTTCAACCAGCCGCTCCCATTCGACATAGAGAGCGTCAAGATCGCGCTGCGCACCGTCATACGACTCTTTGACCCGCTGAACAGCAGAATAATCAGCGGGATTGAGTTGTGCCGACTCCACCTCAAGCTGCCCCTTTTTCTCCTCGAGTACGGTGATACACTGCTCGATTTCCTCGATCCGCCGCCTCTGATCGCGACCCTGCTTTTCGGCCCGCCCATCGTGATCCCGCCGGCGTGTCCGCATGGCGTCTCTATTGCCATTGCCGGCGCCTTGCTTGGGTGATGCGGCCGTCTCTTGAGCCTTTCGCCATCGGTAGTCCGAGTAGTTGCCCAGGTAAACCTCCGCCTTGCCCCCCTCGATGACGATCAGTTTGTCCACCAATCGGTCGATCAGTTCGCGGTCATGGCTTACAAGCACGATAGAACCCGGAAACTCGCTGAGCGCCTGCTCGAGCACCTCGCGCGACGCAATGTCGAGATGGTTCGTCGGCTCGTCAAGCAATAGGAGATTCGCTTCGCTCAGAAAGAGCTTCGCGAGCGCCACCCGGCTCAGTTCGCCCCCGCTCAACACGGTCAGGGGCTTGAACACATCCTCGCCCGCGAACAGAAACCGGCCCATGAAGCTCCGCACCGTCTCCAAGCTCAGGTCGGGCCGCATGTTGCGGATTTCGGTTAGAATATCGTGGTCAGCCCGCACGCCTTCATGGTGTTGATCATAAACTGAAGGCACTACTTTGTGACCTAGCGTTACTAAGCCCATGGCGTCCCCCAACTGACCTGCCAGTTGCCGCAGAAGCGTTGTTTTGCCGCTTCCGTTCGGACCGATAACGCCCACGCGCTCGCCCCGTTGCACTTGGAACGACAGTCCCTCGTACAGGCGCAAGGCGCCGTAGGACATCGAGGCGTCGCGTACGTCCAGCACCACGTGGCCGCTCCGGACAACTTCACCCTGGGAAAGGCGGATGGCCGACGCATCCGGAGGCGGCGCCTCGACTCGCTCGAGTTTGTCGAGACGCTTGATCCGGCTCTGAACCTGCCGCGCCTTTGTACTCTTATAACGGAACCGGTTGATCCAACTCTCCTCTTTCTTTACAAACTCCTGTTGGCGATCGAATGCTTTCTGCTGCTGTTCCCGCAGCAGCGCCTTATTCGCTGCGTACGCGTCGTAATTGCCGGCGAATCCGAGCAACTGGCCTCGCTCGACCTCGACCACGCGATCCACCACAGTATTGAGCATGCGCCGGTCATGCGAAACAACGACGAAAGACTTGGCGAAGGACTTCAGATAGGTCTCGAGCCATTCACGAGCGTCCAGATCAAGGTGGTTCTCCGGTTCATCCAGAAGGAGCAGGTCCGCTTCATCGAGCAATACAAGCGCGAGCATCAGGCGGGTCCGCTGACCTCCGCTGAGGGCCGTGACAGGCAGTTCAAACTCATCAACTGTGAAGCCCAGCCCATGGAGCACGCGCGTAATCTTTGTCCGGAATTCGTAACCTTCGCGCCGGATGAACTCTTCTTGAAGCTTGCTGTATTCCTCGAGGAGGGCGTCGTCTCCAGCGGCAATGCGTTCTTCCAACTCGTTCAGTTGCTTCTCCAAAGCCACCAGTCCGCTGAATGATTGCAGCACCACATCGAAAACCGTGTCGCTTGCATCCAGATGCGGCATCTGTTCGAGATAAGCGATGCGCGCCCGTTTCATGCGCTCGACGAGGCCCGAATCCGGTTCAACCTGACCAAGTATCAAACGGAGAATCGTACTCTTGCCGGTTCCGTTCCGGCCGATGAGTCCAATCTTCTCGCCTTCCTCGACCCGAAAACTGACCAAAAACAGGACCGGCTCGCCCGCGAACGATTTGCTGACATTTTCAAGACGTACAAGACTCATGGTGAATAGACGGGTTGTTTGTTTACCACTCAATCAGTAGAAGTTTCCGAAGTATACGCGACGACATCGGCCTCGCGCACGTGAAACGGCTGCGTAGTCGTTGATGGGTCGCCTCTCGCACATGGTTGCACGTAAACCGAACTCAAGTACGTCAAGCCTATCCCGTTTGCGCTCGTCTTGCCTTCACCGACCCGGGGAATGTATTCTCGACCGCTCCGTTTCATCCGTTCGAGCATCCCAAGAAACGAGGAGCGTGCATGTTCCACGAGTTTGTTCAGGAAGGCATTCCGCTGCCGGTCTTCTGGTCCTTCGCAGGAACAGCCATTCTCATCCAGGGCATCAGCAAATCGGGTTTTGCCGGCGGCGCAGGCATTTTGTCGTTGCCGCTCATGATGCTGGTAATGCCGGTGGACAAAGTCGCAGCTACCCTCCTGCCCCTGCTGATCCTTTGCGACATGAACGCCATCTACCACCATCGGCGCAACAAGGTCTGGCGCAAGGTGCTCGAGATTTACGTCCCCTCGGTCTTCGGCATCCTCATGGGTGCGGCCGTCTGGTGGAAGATCGGACAGGAGGGCGTTGAGCACTATGGACAATACATCAAACGCTTTGTGGGCCTTATCGCCATCCTTTTTGCTTTCTACATCATCGGCAAGGAGACGGCCCTTGGTTGGGTGGAACGCCTCCGCCCTGGCGCGAGAGCAGCCTGGGCGGCAGGAATCGCCGCCGGCTTTTGCTCGACCATCGCCCACGCAGCCGGACCCATTGTGAGTCTCCATCTCTTTGCGCAGAACCTCGGCAAGAGCCTTTTCGTGGGGACTGTTGCCTGGACCTTCACCCTCATCAATCTCACCAAGCTCCCCTTCTACTTGGGGGTAGGCTTGATCCGCATGGACGTACTCCTATTCGACCTGATGCTTGTCTGGCTTATACCCATTGGCTCTTACCTTGGTCACTGGATGCACCATCGGATCTCGGAAAGCCTGTTCAACCGTGTCATCCTCGTGCTGACCCTCATTGCAGGAGTCCAGCTCGTGCTGAACATCAATCTGATCCAAGCAGCAATAGAAAGGATCATTTGAGCAGTTCCCGCCTTACGGGGGCTGAGAACTACAAGATGTGCTCAGATTCAATAAAAAGACGGGACCTCGGAAAAAGTCCTTGACAAAACCCCGGATCCATGTTCTAGAAATTACCCCCAGATGAGGGATCGGGCATAGCAAGCGTGTTGGAGTAACCGGTCATGAACCTGAAAACCGCCGCTGTTATGGCAGATCTGGACTACATGCTGCGGGCTCTTCCGCCCGAAGCCTTTCCAGAACGCCGTAGACACATCGCGGCAGTCATCCAACGCTGTGTTACAGGGGACGGCGCGGCGCCGGACACCACAGTCCCGCACTTCGCGTTCAGCGGGAAGAAAAAAGCGGCTCCTCGGCCGTACTGAGCATGGACAATCGCCGGTTGGTGGGCTTGGGCGCGTTCTGTGGGGGACGCGCCCACGGGGGTTGAGTTATCCTCCGAATGAGTTTTTGAGCTTGTCCATGAAGCGGCGGTGGAGCGGATAGCTCTGAGCGTCCGACAACTCCTGGAACTTCGTCAACAGCTCTTTCTGCTCGGCCGTAAGCCGATTGGGTGTCTCTATCTGCACACGGACAATCTCGTCGCCCTGACCGTAGCCCCGCACATCGGGCAGGCCCATTTTGCGGAGCCGGAACAGCGTACCGGGCTGGGTGCCGGCAGGCACTTTGATCTCTGCCTCGCCGTTGAGGGTCGGGACCCGCAGGGTGGCCCCGAGCGCCGCCTGGGGAAAACTGATGGGAATCTCGCAGATGATATCGTTGCCCTCACGCGTGAAAACATCATGGGGCTCAATCTCAACGTAGATATACAGGTCGCCGCGCGGCCCGCCATTGTCCCCCGGTTCGCCTTCTCCCGAAACACGTAGACGCGATCCGTTGTCCACCCCCGCCGGGATGTCTACAGAAAGCTCCCGTTTCGCCTTTACCCGGCCGGTACCTCCGCAACGCGCACAGGGCGCCTCGACTACCCATCCTC
>CAZBQH010000030.1:0-4867 GCA_964493915.1 uncultured Nitrospiraceae bacterium | reverse complement strand
CGCCACGGAACTTCTCGAAGGCCCAACGGGCGAATTTCACGACCACGTAGTCCCCGGACGGGGTGTATTTGTCAAGGGTTCCTTCGCGCCAATAGGGTATTTCGTCGAGGGTAAGCCCGCCGGCCAGCATGGAAGACACCAGGGCGATAGGGAAGCCCGTTGCTTTCGAGGCGAGCGCTGATGATCGGGATGTACGGGGATTGATCTCGATGACTACGACACGGCCTGTCTTGGGGTCGTGAGCGAACTGAATATTGGTTCCACCGATGACCTCGATGGCCTCAACGATGGCGTAGGCGTATTTTTGCAAGCGTTGCTGGACTTCGGGGGCGATCGTCAACATGGGGGCTGTGCAGTACGAGTCGCCTGTGTGTACGCCCATAGCATCCACGTTCTCGATAAAGCAGACCGTAATCATCTGGTTTTTGTGATCGCGGACCACCTCGAGCTCAAGCTCCTCCCAGCCGAGCACCGACTCCTCGATGAGCACTTGCCCAACCATGCTGGCCGAAAGGCCGCGCGCCGCGATTGTCTGCAGCTCCTCCATATTGTAGACCAGGCCTCCGCCCGTCCCTCCAAGGGTGTAGGCAGGGCGCACCACGACCGGATAGCGGAGTCTCTCGGCGATTTGTGCCGCCTGATCGACGCTGTAGGCCAGTTCGCTCCGCGGCATATCGATGCCAAGACTCTGCATTGTGTTCTTAAAAGCTTCCCGGTCTTCACCGCGTTTGATTGCATCGACTTGAACGCCGATGACCTGAACGCCGTATTTGTCGAGTACGCCGGTTCGGGCGAGTTCGGACGACAGGTTGAGGCCAGATTGGCCGCCCAAGTTCGGCAGAAGCGCATCAGGCCGTTCCTTGGCGATGACCTCCGTCATCGTCTCCACGTTGAGAGGCTCGATGTATGTAACATCAGCCATGCCCGGGTCGGTCATAATCGTCGCTGGATTCGAGTTGACAAGCACGATCTCGTAGCCGAGTTTCCGCAGGGCCTTGCAAGCTTGGGTGCCCGAGTAGTCGAACTCGCAAGCCTGACCAATGATGATAGGCCCGGAGCCGATGATCATGACTTTCTTGAGGTCTTCACGGCGTGGCATGGATGTTCCTTTCCGATCAATCCTGTGGAAACGTACTTCGCAACCGTGCTGCCCAGTCCGAAGCTTGAAGGCGGCGATCCCCTTGTCCCTTGGATGCACAGCATTTAAACCTAATCGAGGCCGGACATTCAAGAAAAACGGCAGGAATTGGCGCCGGGACTACGCCGTGGAAACCGACGTATCGCAGCGCGGGCCAGCTTGTAAGATGGGTCTGTGCGTGTCCCTGGGCTTTCCCGAGCCGGGGTTCATTCAGCCCGGACGAGCTCGATCTCTCTACCAAAGACCTCCTCGAACAGCAGGCTTTTCCGTTCAGCGCCGAATAGGTCCGTGTCGCTTTCCGGGTGCTGTTTAACGATCACACGGACGGTCTTTGGCCCGATAGCGGCATGGAGTTTGACGGCCGTGGACGCGTGAGATCGGTCCAGTCCGTCTGCAATGCGCAACAAGGCCGCGCACCGCCGTACCGCTTCCTGCGCGTTCCTGTCGAGGTCTCGGTACACCTTGTGTGTAGGTTTCGGATGCCCCTTTCGGTGATATCGGGCAATGCAGGCAACCATCCGGAGGTCCTTGGATCCCAGTCCTTCGATGCCCTCGCCGAGTATGAGATCGCGCGAACCCTTGTGATGCTTGGCAGGATTGACGGCCCAGCCCGTGTCGTGGACAAGGGCCGCGATATGCAGCAAGTTGCGCTCGTTGGGGCTCGACTTGTGAAGCGTGGCCAAACTGTCAAAAAGCTGCAACGCAAGTCCAGCTACCTGGGCCGAGTGGCTCGGGGCCGGGGCGTAGCGTTGCGCAAAGGCCGTCGCGGCGCGTATGGCCGCCCCCATTTGCTCCTCGGCGTCTCTACTCACTGCTGCGGCTCTTTTTGGTCTCGATGGTGATGAGGCCTACGTCAATGAACTGGCCGCCGGTGGTCTGCCTGCAGTGGACGGCCACGAGATTCTGCCCGCCAGGACGGAATAAGGCAATCTGATCAGGTGTCAGTGTGTGGTATTCATAGTCCTGGAGGAATCCTCGCTGCTCGACCAGCAGATCCCCGTTGACATAGACCTTCACGTCCTCGTCATGGTGCAGAACCAGCCGGACCGGCTCCGCGCCAAATTCGCTGGGCAGATCGACGTTAGTGCGAAGCCAGATGTCCGGCGTATCCCAACGCGTGCCGATGCGCGCGCCTGGGGTCTCGGGCGTGCCGAAGCCTGCCTTGCCTTTGCGCCACGCGGCGTCGTCGAACCCGGGGCGGGCCCATTCCTCGGCGGGCCGCTCGAATGTGAAGCGCCATAGGTCTCCCTCGGGGCCCGTCTTGAGCAGCTCGTGCTCGGACGATAGCGTGGTGTCCACTGCACCAGCCTTGCCTTTGGGCTTGGGCGCGCCCGGCTTGAGCTTGAAGAGCAGCGTCGGGTCCAGTGGGAACTGACCCATCTCTTTCCCATAGAGTGCAAGACCGCCCGCTGCATCCTCGAGCGCGGTTAGAGTCAGTATAACGCGCCGGTCGGCAGCCAAAGCTGCAAGCAAGGCTTGAAGACCTGCGCCGGCGTTCGCCTCCGCTAGGTCAATGCGAAATACTGCGCCATGGGAGCCATGGTGAAATCCGGCCGCGTGAGAAAGCACCCCGCGGGCGTCCGCGTAATCGCTGCCAATGTCTATTTTGGCTGCGGCGTTGCCATTCACAGCAATCTGCACGGCCGTTGGATGCGTTCGCCCGTCGGTCTGAGGGTAGTCCATGGGGTTGCGGCGGGCAGGCCAGTCCAGCAGTTCGTCGTCAGCCCTGGCGCCCAGCTCAAGGATAAGCGTGCATCCCTCGATGTTGTCTCCACGCAGGTCGTCAGGGAGCTTCAGCGTGTAGGCGATCTGGCCGCTTTTGAAACCGTACACCTTGTCGCGCTGCTCGTGCAGAGGCGCGCCCTGGTTTGCGAAGGAGCAGTCCGAGAAGGCTGAAACAGGCCAGGAAATGGCGTATTGGTCAACTGCGTGGTCGAGGGGAACGCCGCGGACATCGAGAACGCAGTAGTTCGCCGCCACGCGCTTGTCGCCGTCTAGCGCCTCGACGGCCAGGTGGAGGATCCCGCTCTCTTGCGGGAGTTCGACGGTGAATTCCCCTTGGGGCGTCACGTGGTACGGGACAGCGCGGATGTCGCGCATCTGGGGCGCAACATACCTATCCCATGGCTCGCCCGCAATGGTCTCGCCATGGGCAGACAAACGCAGCCTCAAGCCTTCGCGCTCCGACCAATGGCTCAGTGAGATGGGAACGGCCGCGCGGCCACCTGCTTCGACCCGGCGGTAAGGCGCGCATCGCAGAACAACGAATTCCTCGCCCTGAAGGTCTTTCAAGGCGATGTCCGCAGGATACCCGTAGACCTTGTCCGACCGGTCGTAGTTCATAAAGCCATTGTGCTCCCACTCGATATCGGACAGCTCGGTGTAAACATATCCGCCGATCGTCTCATGGCTGCGCAGTAGGTTCGTGAGATGGAGGAAACACCATGAGATGTCGCGATCGCCGGAGCCGGCGCCGACGCCCCCGTATTCGGAGTTGATCAGCGGGGCAGTGTTTTGCTTCCAGCCCTGCGCATAGTTAAATGCTGAACCTGGGTAGTGTTTCTGGGTTACCTCCTCGATGTGACGGCGGGCAACTTCGTAATCATCGATGTAGAAATGCCACGAATTGATGTCGCTGACCGTGTGGTCGTAAGAGCAGGGCGAGTTGTCTTCGACGAGCCGGGTCGGATCGATCCGCTTTGTCTCGAGGTACATGTCGCGGACCCAGTTCTGCGTTTCTTTGTCGTAGCCATTGTCTCCGATGCCCCACGTCTCGTTGAAATTGCACCAAGCGATGATGGCCGGATGGTTGAAGTCCCTTGCCACGGCTTCGTACATGGTCTGCTGCCACAAACGTTTTGAACGGTCCGTTTTGCGTTGGAAGTTGGGCATGTCGCACATGAGCATGACGCCCAGGCGGTCTGCCCAGTAGAGCGCTCGGGGCTCGTCGATTTTGATGTGGATCCGAAGGAAGTTCAGACCGAATTCCTTTGCTTTTTCGTAGTCGCGGCGGATAAAGGCATCGTCCGGATGCGTGTAGACGCCCTCGGGATTGAAGCTCTGATGGAGAGCTCCCCTCAGGTAGACAGGCTTTCCGTTCAAAAGGATGAACTCGTGGGAGCTCCCGGCGTATTTGCCGCGCCCGACTTTGCGCATGCCGAAATAGGTCTGGACCGTGTCTGTGCCGTCAGGGCCTTCGAGCGTCATGGTGGCGATCTGGAGCGCGGGGTTTTCCGGCGTCCACTGGACTGCACCTGGAAGGTTGACCGCCAAGGTTACATCATTCAACCCTTGTCTGCATGAAACCTCCTCCTCCGCGCGCCCGATGGCTTGTGCGCCCTCTGTGAGAGGCCGGTCCACTTCCAGAACCCGGGTGTTCTGGCTGCAGTCAATGCGGAGGCGATAGGTCCCAGCCTGGGCCGCATCGATGGTGCATCGGAACAGGGCCCGGTCGAGGTCGACGTCCGGCGTGACGTGTGCGCGGTTCAGGTAGGAACGGCCCCGGTTCTCGAGGTAAACGGATTGCCAGATGCCGCCCGTGGGCGTATACCATCCGGTCTGTTTGCCGTTCGGGGTCTCGGGATCTGTAACATCGTAGGCGCGGAGGGTCAGCCGGACCGTGTCGCCGGGTTTCGCATGGGGCGTGAGCTCGACCTCGAAAGGCGTGTAGCCGCCCTCATGCTCCGCGGCCTTCTCGCCGTTCACCCAGACTGTCGCGAGCCAGTCAAC
>CAZBQH010000029.1:0-10254 GCA_964493915.1 uncultured Nitrospiraceae bacterium | reverse complement strand
GATTCCCTTCGCAAACCAACCTGCATATACTGGTGTGGCCCTTTTTCAAATATTCCACCGATTCGCTCATCTTCGCCTAACTCGTAACCATTTGCGTTGCGGCTCTTTGTGCCGGCTTTACGCGGCAGCCACACGCACGATAGATATCAGAAATTTCCTGGTCTTAGCAAAAAAAAAGTTTCAAAAATTTGTTCATCTTCTGCCGATCCGGCAGAAATTGTCAAGAGAAAAAAATAAAAAAGTGGAACCATGACTCACCAAGATTGATATCAATCTCACCGTAGCCAAAGACTAAAAAAAAATCCTTAATATACCATTAACAGGCATAACACTTTTTTGTGAATACTTGCGGCTGTTTCTTTCTTGTGTGCCCTTTACGGTCTCGTGCGAATATGGCACACCGACGCGCCACCCTCTGCAATATAATTGTATGCGTACACAGGTGCATTGATTATGACATCCGAGGACCCATCGCCGTCAACGTCACCGGCGGTACTAACAGGGGCGCCGAATGTGGCGAGCAGCCAGTTAATCTCCGCCCACCAGTCGGTCATTGCGGGATTGCCAGGACTGGTTGCGCTTCCATACCACGCAAAGGCGTCTCTCTCATTTGACTGACTGCCTGAATAATTAAAAGCACTCACAATGATACCGCCTTGACCGGCCTCGATATCCTTGAGCGGCCTTTTGAGCGCCGGGCGCTCCATCGTCCCGCCAGAGAATCCGCCATCGTCATATTGGCCGGGCGCCAGTTCCCAGCCGCGCGAGGCCTGGCTGCGGATAAACGCCTCGCAGGCGTCGCGCTGGGCGTCGAGGGAGTTGAATTCCTGCTCCAGACCGTCCTCATGACTCTTGCACGTATAGACGGCGCAGCGGACGGTGGCGCGTTCGGTTTGCGGGCGGAGCAAGGTCTCAGGCATGGCGTTTCCTCTTTTTGATGCTCCTGACCGGCGGGAGTCCGAAGAAGATGCGCCCGCTCCACTTCGTGCCGGTAATGGCAATGGCCACGGCGGTCAGTGATCGGTAAACCTGCCCGTCATACTTGAAGCCGCCTTCGACGACGATCACCTCATACTCGATCCCGCGGGAGTGGCGGCCACGGCGGCGTCGCGGGCGGTGATGTAGGCCGCTATCGCGGTTTGCAGGTCGGCCGGGGCCACGGGCGGAGCCGGATAAACGGCCGCATTCGCCGCCAATCCCGCCGCCATGTCGTTTGCCAGCACGATCACCTGGGGTTCTGTTCTCGGAAACTGCGCCATGATGCACTCCTTTCAGTCGTGAAGTTCAAAGTATGAAGAGCAAAGGCCAAAAGGTTACTTTAACTCGTTTCTGCCATTGCTTTGGGCTTTCTTAATGATCGCTGTCAAGATGGCGATCAGTTCGTTGCACTCCTGAACCAGCGGGGACAAGCCGTCGACCTCCGCAAACCCTGTTGCCGAAAGAAGCCGCAGCCAGTATCGGGTTTCGCGGGCTTCCTTGCGGGCGATGGCGTATTTCGAGATAAAATCAGCACGGCTTTGCCCGCCTTGGGCTTCCTCGACATTGGCCTCGATGGAGGTTCCCGAGCGAATCAACTGGCGTCCGATAGACCTTGCCGCCCCGTCGGCCTGCTCAAGCCTCCGGCACACACCGACGATTTCCACGGCAAAACGAAAGGTTCTTTCGCAAATGTCGCGCGGCTTGCCCTCGATTTTGTCCTTTGCCCTTTGCACTTCGCTCTTTCCCTTCGTCCTTCGCTCTTTGCCGTTCGCCCTTCCAGTTTACTGGCTTCATCCGTCGTGTTTCAGGCTTCCAACGCCTCATGTCAAGCCTGCAACGCCGCAATGCAGGCTTACATTGTCACGATGTAAGCTTACAATGCGACGATGTAAACGGGATGCCATTGAAATGGAACCTCCTAAACGGCTCGATGGCCTGCACTTAGCCGCGACAACGTGTAAAGTTGCTGCGTTGGAGAAAGCGCGCGAGATTTTCGCCCCTTCCTTACAAATCGAAAGCCACCTGTACGCGGATCGAAAGTTGCCAAGCCGATATGCCAACGCTGCATGGTCACTTCAAATCGCATGTAATTCTTCTCCTGACCGGGAGGAACGACGATAATGGCTCTTTCGGCGTAAGTCCGGCTCTGTTGGGCCTGGAAAACGGCTTTCTTGGGATTGCTCAATTTCAGTTCAAACGTCCAAATCTCGGGCGTTTGGAGCTGATTCACATTTGCAAGACGATATGCGCCGCTTTCTAACTGCTCAACGTATCCTCTGTCGATCAAATGTTTCAACGATCTTCGAATGGAGTCGCGTCCAAATTCCAGTGTTGAAACAAGATAATCAATTGTTCGCGGCGCTGCTGGTTTGAGTTTTTGGAGAATTGCCGGGCCGACAAGTCCGCGAACATTCATGTGTTCTCCTTCCCCCGAAGAAGATGTATAGCGCAAAGCAATGAAGTCGGGGCGTCCTTGTTGGCATGTAATCTCGCGATAAATCGCGCCGAAAACCCCGACTGAGGGAAGCCCATTCTCGGAAAGAAGCAAGCGCTGGAAGGCTTGCGCCATATCTTCCTCGGAATAGCCGAATGGCGAGCTGGATATGCGTTTGAGTTCTCCCATCATAAACCTGCCAATCCCCGGAATTCCTGAAGGGAATCCTGCCATTCGCGGATATGGTCCGGTCCGGTAGATGGATCGAAAGAAACATTTTGGCTGCTCAATTGGGCGTATAACGTCAACGCATTCTGCATGAGGCGTTCGGCTTCTTGGATACGCCCTGATTGCGTTGGGAGAGCGGACAAACGTTGCGACAACGAGTTCAGGCTATACCAATGGGCTAAGCAAGATATTTCATCCGTCCAATCCTGTTCTCTGGAAGCAGGGCCATGCTGACCGTTTTGAAGTATTGAATCATAATTCGATCCGCTCAGAACGCGCGGCAGAAGGTTCGCTAGATGGATATCCTGCAATTCGGGGTAGATAAGAGGAGACGAAAACAATGGCGCAGAAGAATAGCGCTTCTTTGGATGCCTGCCGCCGGCTGACGGTTGAAAACGCGCAAGCGAAAACTGGCGGAGATTCTGATACCACCCCGACGCGGTGTGCGTTACACCTGCGGCTTCCAAAAGAAAACTGTGCCAATCGCTGTATCCGACGATGACATCGTATTCGTTGATGGTCGTGAGGACATGACAGAAGTACATGAATCGACCGAAGGGCGCGGACTCCATGGCATTTTGAACTGATGTAGAATTCCGGCGGATGATGATATAAAAGCCTTGTGCGTCGATTTCCGTAAGCGCATCAAGAAACTCCTCGACGGCGTCCATTGTTTGAAATGCGGTTTCGGATATGACCAGCGAAATGAGCAAAGGTTGAGGCGAATCGAGATTTGAGTGGTAGTCCGCCGATTCGACAGCCATATTCAAAGCAATCTGGCTCCAAGAATCGCGAAAGGCATCAAAGAGAATCGTCGGGGAGGTCAAATATGCCAAAGCGTTTCCGAATGTCTGGTGCTGATAATCAAGGCATCCCCTCACATAACCTTGAATGCGCGTCCCCGAAAAATGCGTCCGTCCCAAGCCGCTGTTGTTGTTGTAATAGTCGAATTCGCTGAGATGCCCATCGCGGGGATTGTTCAGATTGGCGGCATAGAATTGTGGATCGAACATAACAATGGCGCTCGGGTAGCTGCTGCCCCAACCCTGAATATCTTGCTCCAACCGTTCACGCCTTTCGTCGCGCGGACTCATGACAACGCCATGAATAACACCATCATTCAAGCCCTGCTCGATTTTACCGCCTCGCCCATATCCGCATTGTGCCAATATGCTCATTGTAAGCCCCCTTCGGTTTCGACTTCACGAAGCGCCCTTTGGAACAACTCGATGCTGCGGTACCGTAAGGCTGGTCGTTTGGCGAGAAGCCGCATGATGATGTCGCTTAGTTTCTCAGGAAGTTCCTGGCGTAAAGCCATCGGGGGCTGAGGAACCGCATTGGCGATATTACCCAGGACATCCCATGTTGTCGTCGCGCCTTGGGTGAAAGGGTGGTTTCCAATCGCCATCTCATACATGACAGTTCCCAGGGAAAACAGATCCGAACGAAAATTCATGATCGTTCTGCGATTGTTGAAGTCCATTTGCTCGGGAGAGAAATAGAGCGGAGTACCAACCGGACAAACTGAAAGTGATTCGTCCTGCAAATCGAAAACCAAGCCCATGTCCAGAAGGACAAAATCGCCGTTGTCGTTTCGGCGCATGATATTTCCCGGCTTGATGTCGCGGTGTATCTTCGAGAATTGCCAGATTGATCTGATCGCCTCGGACATATGAAAGGCTAGCCGAAGCAACTCCGGAACAGAAAACACGCCGTTCGACTGGAGATAGGCGTGCAGGTTTTGGCCTTCCACGAATTCTTCGCTGAAGTAGATGATCGGATGGCCTGCTATATCTGTTGTATTCAAACCAATTGGTCCCATCCCAACCAAATGAGGCGTGGAACACTGTTGCATGGTTTCTACCTCGCGTTGCGCTCGCGAAGTTACGTCGTCCAGGAATTCGCTATTCTGTCCGCCCACTTGCGATGGGTTCGTAGCCATGAACTTGAGGGCGTATTTACGGCCATTTATGAAGCCGGAAAAAACAATCTTCTGGCCGCCTCGGTCTACTTCCTGAATATCAGAGGCCGAGGGAATTACAGCCCTTATCTCTTCGATTGTCAGTTGTGGAATTGCCATTATTCGCTGTTCCTCTCCGAATCTGGATCGTCTTTCTTGTTTTTCATCCACTTATCGATTTCTTCCTGATCGAAACGCCAGACGCGCCCGTACTTGTGGGCGGGTATGCCGCCTTCGCGGGCGAGTTGATAGAGCGAAGACTTACCGATCTTCAGATGCTTCGCCGCTTCTTCAAGGGTCAACCACGTTACCATGCCGTCGGATTCTTCCTCAGTCAACATCACTGAACGGCAGTCTATGATAGACGGCGGCAACGAGTCAAGCTTTCTGTCCGGTTTTTTTCCGCCTGATGATGTACATGGAGGAAGCCATCGCCGAGTCCTCGCGCTTCGTTGTCTTCGAACCCAACTACCCGCAGACCTGGCGGGCGCTCAAGCGGCTGATCAACCCCTTCCTGTAGGACATCAAGGAGAAGGGCGGGCTGTACGACTTCGCCGTGCAGTGCGACGAGGAGACCAACACGGCGGCAGCGCGCGACCGCTACGAGATCATCTGCCGGGTGTTCGTGAAGCCGACCAAGACCGCCGAGTTCGTCGAACTCAACTTCGTGCTGACGACGACTGGCGCGGACTTCACCGAAATCTTCGGCGCGGCCTGAAATGAGAACCGATAAATGCGAAGCGGAAACATGCCCCAGAGCCTTTACCAGAACTGGCAATTCGCCATCGAGGTGAACGGCTTCGACGTGGCCCTGTTCCACAAGGGCCAGGAACCCAAGACGGAATTCGAGGAGGTGGCCTTCGCGCCCGGCGGCTCAATGTTCGACCAGAAGGTTGCGGGCCGCGTGAAGTTCGAGGATATCACGCTGGAGAAAGGCATCCTGCAGGACGGCTCCGATCAGGAAGCCATCGACTGGGTGCGCAAGGAAGTGGACGTGAACGCCGTCACCGGCGGACTGCCCAACGACTACCTGCGCGACATCGACATCGTGCGCTACGACCGCACGGGCAACGAGACGCGGCGCTGGACGCTGCACGGCGCGTGGGTCAAGACGCTCGAATACGATGAACTGGAAGGCGCGAACACCGAGAACACCATCGAGAAACTGTCCATCTGCTACCAGTACTGGACCAAGGAATAGGAGACGATCATGCACACCTTTACGCTGCCCAGCGGGCCTGAGATCGAACTGCGCGAGATGACCGGCGCCGAGGAGGAACTGCTGACCAATCAAAGGCTCATTCGCAAAGGCGAGTCGATCAACCAGGTGCTCAAGAACTGCATTCTGCGCATCGGCGAGAACGCCGAGCCCTCAATCCAGGACGTGCTCGACATGCTGTCGGGCGACCGGCTCTTCGTCCTCGTGCGCCTGCGCCAGATCTCCCTCGGCGACGAGGTCAATCTGGAGACGAACTGCACGGCGATCAACCTCGAAGACCTGGAGGTCACGCCCTACGGCGAGGAACGCGAGTTCGCCTTCGCGCTGCCCGGTTCGGGCAAGACCGTGCGCTTCGGTTACCTCGACGGCCACAAGGAGAAACGCCTGGCCGCACTCAAGGAGCCGAACATCACCTCGGCGATGATGATTCGGATCATCGATACCGACGGCAAGCCGCCCAGCAAGAAGGCGCTGGCGGAGATGTCGCTCCGCGACCGCAATGCCCTGCGTCAAGAGATGGCGCGGGTGGACGCCGGAATCGACACGGCGGTCGAGGTCGCCTGCGAGGCCTGCGGCACGCTGCTGCGCACACGGCTGGAGGCCGAACCGGCTTTTTTGTTCCCATCCGTTCGCTTGTAGGCGACGCATTCTTTCTCGCCTACGGCGGACTGCACTGGGGATTCACGGAGATACGTTCGTTGCCGCTCGCGACGCGACGCCAGTTCGTCGAGGCGCTCGAGCGGCAACTTGATTTCGAGCGCGAGCAAATGGAGCGGCGATAGAAGATGAACGATCTGGGCCTTGGCGTTGTCGTCTCGATGAAGGATGCGGAACGTCGTCCTTGAGCTGCGCGCGGTAGCGCGTACGCTCCGAGGGCTTGTTCGGCCTTGCTACAATATGGTCTGAATGGAGCCATCAACATCTATGATAGACACCCTTACACTTTCCAACGCCTGCGCATCTGTGACGCCACGAAGAACTGGAACCTCCGCGCGGAATCAGGGGAGAGGCTGATTGCCTTTCATGGAAGGAACAGATAGCTGCGTGATAGGAAGATTCAGCTGGGATGATTGGAAAAAAGCTTGAATGGGGACACTATGCCACCTTGCCGTTGGGCGTCAAGAGCGACACGACGATGAGCGTCAGCAGGCTGAGTGGCATCGAGAAAACAGCAGGCTGTCCCAGTGGAATCCAGGCGTCGGCGGCATGGAGACCGTAAAGTTGAAACATATCGGGACCAGCCAAAATGATTCCTAGGGAGGCAATGATTCCCACAAAGATTGACGAGGTAAGCCCGGCGGCCGTGGTGCGCTTCCAGAACAGCACCATGATAATGGCGGGAAAATTCGCGGATGCGGCCACAGCAAAAGCCCAGCCGACGAGAAACCCGACATTGACGCCTTGGAAAATGATCCCGAGAATCACAGCCAGAACACCAACGCTCACAGCCGTACACTTGGCCGCGAAGACTTTTGCCCTTCCCGTCATCGACCGTTTGAAGAACCTATCCATCAGGTCATTCGCCACGGCACCTGAGGCGGCCACAATCAGCCCGGACACAGTCCCCAGGACGGTAGCGAAAGCCAGTGCCGTTATGATGGCAAAGAGCACACCACCGAAGCTACGGGCCAGCAACGGCGCCGACATGTTTTCTGACAACGGATTCAGTACCCCGTTGGCAATTGCCCCCAGCCCGAGATACAGTGTCATAATATAAAAGATGCCGATGGCGGAAATGGCCACGATTGTGGATCGGCGGGCCGCCGTAGAATCCTTGACGGTATAATAGCGGATCAGCACATGCGGCAGTGCCGCCGTACCGAAAAACAAGGCCAGCATCAGGGAGATGAAATCCAGACGGGCCCAGGGACCTCCTTCCGCCACCTTGAAATGCCCGCCTGGGCGCATCAGCTCATTGCCAGGGACGCGCTGGTGATAATACAGCTTCACATCCGTGTCGCGATGCCGGATCGAGGCACTGCGTGGCAGTTCGACGGTTGTTCCGGGGTCGGCAAAGACCGACAGTAGCCGCAACGGCCCCATCGCCCCACGATCGCCCGTATGGCCCGTCCGATCGCCGAAACCAGCAATACGGCCCATGGCCAAAAGTTCCGTCTTGCCTGCCGCCTGCCGTCCGTTGATGTAGCGCTGCCCGTCAGCGGCTGTGGCGACATGCTGCGCCTCATGCAGCATCGCGGAACCGTCCGCCTGGATTTCCTGGTGCCACCAGACTGGCACGGCTTCCATCATCCCGTCATGCGAGCGGATCTGTTCGGTCAGCAGGACCCACGTCTGCGGCGGGGTATCGCCGTCAGAGTTGGAAACCTCCACACAGTCCTCAAAGGCAAACGGCTGGCCAGCCAGATTCTCCTGCCAAGACTTCTGCGGATCGATCGGCAGGACACGCAGAGCTCGGAATGGAACCGACTGCCCGTTTGCATCCACCGTGTCGGGGGTTGACTCCAGCCCCCGCAGGCAGACCGCTGTCACCAGAACAGCGGAAAACACAATCAGCATCCCGGCTTTGATGAACTGGACATAGGTGGTCGAGGACATGCCGGCACTGGACACAATCACGATGACAACCGCGCCGACAAGGATCACCCCCCAGTGATGCGGGATGCCCAGCAGCGGCTCGATCAGAACCCCGGCCCCCACCATCTGCGGGACCAGATAGCACATGCAGACGACAAGGGTACTGATGCCGGCGGCCAGATGTATCATTCTGGAGTTAAAACGAAAACCGAGCGCGTCTGCGAACGTGTAGGTGCCTAATCTTCGCAACGGTTCCGCCACCACAAAGAGCGCGACGACCCAGCCCGAGAGAAAACCGATCGAATACAGGTAGCCGTCGAACCCCTTGAAGGCGATCATGCCGCAGATCCCCAGAAACGAAGCGGCCGAGAGATACCCCCCGGTCAAGGCGATTCCGTTGACAAACCAGTGAATCTGACCGCCCGCGACAAAAAAACCGTCAGCAGATTGCGACTTGCGTCCGAAATACCACGACAGCCAGAACAGGAAACCGACAAAACCGACGAATATCAATATGGCCATCATGCGTCCCCTTCTGCTTGGGTCGTATCTGGGGTTTTGTTGGAAAGGCCTTTCGGAGCGGCTGCGCCGGCTTCGCTTCGCGAGCAGGCACGGCTGTAGACCAATGCCAGCAGCAGGGCGAACACAATAATGCCGAAGCCGTAAAAGGCAGCCAGATTCAGTCCGAACGGCATCAGCGTGTCCATGAGCGTGACATCATAGACCGAGATAAAGACAAACACGGCATAGACCAGCGCATAGGCCGAACACAGCAGGAGACCCAACCATTGCTTGAATCGCTCCGACCGTTCGGCCGCGAGAGCGGGAGGCATCTTATTCTGACCCATTCTATGTCCTTTCGGTTCTGGTTGCCCAGCCTCTCGTCGGGGCTGTTGCGTGAGTTCATAACCATCGGTACGACAAAGCCCATTTATACCGCTTGCCGTTCTTGAAGATCGATATAGTAGAATATAACCATATGTTTCAAGGTTTGGAGGCTGATCTGCATCCCATATCTTGCAAGTCCACGCCCTATTCTGTTTCTCCGCCCAACAATGGTTATATGGTTTCTTCATAACACCTTTGGGCCGCGGAATCGCGGCATAAGACCCCGCCTGCAATTCTGTCGTAACCCCAACACTTGGAGAAACTTAGGCAATGTTCTGCAATGAACGCGGCTGGATATATGGTTTCTATATAAGATACCTTGGTTTCTCCTCTACAAATCGTCCACCGGACTCTTGACGCCCTTGCCGCCCCGGTTCAGGACGTGGGTGTAAAACATCGTGGTCTTGACGTCCTTGTGGCCGAGAAGTTCCTGAACCGTCCTGATATCATAGCCGCTTTCCAGAAGTTGCGTGGCGAAGGAATGCCGGAATGTATGGCAAGTGGTGCGTTTAGCCAGACCGGCCTTTCTCACCGCGCCGTTGCCTGCTTTTTGGATGATCGATTCGTGAACGTGATGCCGCCCTTCCTCGCCTGTTTTCGGATTCTTCCAACGGCTTTCTTGCGGGAACACCCACTGCCAGCGCCATTCCTTCGGCGCGTTGGGATACTTGCGGTCGAGGGCGTCGGGCAGAAGCACGCGGCCCCAGCCGATGAGCTTCAACTGGTCGTCGTCGTAGTTGACGATCGTTTCGGCGTAACGAATATCGGCCTTCATGTCGTCGGTGAGCGCCTGAAGGGCCTCGTCCTTCGATGCGGTGGCCTGTTCGGCGGCGTCGAAGGGCCATTCGCACCCGACCTTGTGCGCCGGAAGATTCCCTTCGCAAACCAACCTGCATATACTGGTGTAGCCCATTTTCAAATATTCCACCGATTCGCTCATCTTCGCCTAACTCGTAACCATTTGCGTTGTGGCTTTTTGTGCCGGCTTTACGCGGCAGCTACACGCACGAT
>CAZBQH010000028.1:0-6113 GCA_964493915.1 uncultured Nitrospiraceae bacterium | reverse complement strand
ATGATTGATTGCATTTACAGACAGGCGGACGCGCCGGCGATTCTGGCCCTTGGGCCTCAGACGAATGTCGCTGCGGCCTTGTCTCGTGAGCCGGGGATTGGGACGCGGTCGCGGGTGGTTGCGACGGCGGGGAGCATCTACAGCGGCTATGGAGGTCTGGCCAAAGCCTGCGCCGAGAGCAACGTGCTCAAGGACGTCGAGGCTGCTCGGGCAGTGCTCGCCGGGCCCTGGGAGGCGACGTGGTCGCCGTTGGACTTATGCGGAACGCTAACGATGGACGGCACACAGTATGAGGCGATCAAGGCTTCGGACGCGACGCCGGCCCGAGTCGTTGTCGAGACCTTCGAGCAATGGGCCCACCGCCCTATGCATCTGGGCAAGGGTACGACTATCCTCTACGACACGGCGACTGTGTATCTCGCAGCGAGCGAGGCGCTGTGCGAGATCGTGAAGCTGCCCATCGTCATTGACAACCGCGGCTACACGCGGGTGACCGACGGCGGAAGATCTGTACGCTGCGCCCTTTCTTGGAAGGACCGATGCACCTTTGAGAGGTGGCTTATGACGACGTTGCTGCAAGACGACTCATAGGGCATACGGGTCCAGCCGTTGCCCGGCGGCACGTGTCAAGGCACCTGTTGCAGGGTATCAGCCGTAATGAGATGGACAGGTGTCTGTCTGTCTTCGGGTATGCCGCCTTTTTTGATCATGTCGAGGGCATATTCAATGCCGTAGACTGCGAGTTGATCGGCGTGCTGGTCAATGGTAGCCAGCATTGCGCCGTTCTTGATCAGTTCCTGGGCGGCGCTGATGTTGTCGTAGCCTATGGTCAGGACTTCGCCGGCCTTGTTGGCCTCGCGCAAGGCCGCCACGGCGCCAAGGGCCATGCTGTCGTTGGCGCAGAGCAGCCCCTTGATTTCGGGGTGGGCGCTCAGCATTGCCGAGGCGACCTGATTGGCCTCGGCCATCTCCCAACGGGCCGACTGCGATGCAACGATCCGCATGCCGCCGGCTTTCATGGCGTCTTCGAAGCCGAGTCTACGTTGGATAGCGTTATAGGCTGTGGGAACGCCCTCGATAACGCCCACCGCGTCGCCGTGCTCGAGACGGCTGGCGAGGTATTCACCCACCAACCGTGCGCCCTCGCGGTTGTCGGGACCGACAAAGGGGATTTTCACGCCCCGTGTGGCAAGCACTTCTTCGTCGAGCCGGTTGTCGATGTTGACCACAATAATCCCTTCGTTCAGGGCTCGAGCGGATACGCCCACCAGTGCCTTTGAATCGGCCGGGGCAATGACAATGGCGTCGACGCCCCTGGCAATCATTTGCTCAACCAGATCGACTTGGCGGCTTACGTCCAACTCGTTCTTGATGCCTTGGGCGATGAGGTTGTATTCATTGCTATGTGCGGCGTGGTGCGTTCGGGCGCCTTCTTCCATCGTTTTGAAGAATTCGTTGGCGAGGGATTTCATGATCAAAGCGATCTGGGGCTGATCGTCGTTGTAGGATGGGCCCGCGTCCGTCTCGCCCGTTTCCGGGCCGGTGCTCTGGTCCCGGCCGCCGCATCCTGAAAAGACCCCCGCGATGAGGCACAGAATGAAGGCCATGGACACGATTTTCTGCATTGTTGGTCTCCTGCCGGCAAGGCACTTGATTCAGGTTTTTGTCAGATGCGCCTATGATAGCTGGGATGGTCCAGGGAGATCCACACAGGAGGGATGGCCGAGCGGGGCCTGGTGAAGGGAGGGACGTGTGGAAGGCGCGTGCAACCTTGCCCACCTGCTCCGTATATGCTAGAATTTGTAAGGATTGGCGGAAGGGACTGCTGCATGTGGCAAAACGGGGGCGCTGGATTTGCTCTGTTGTGTCTCCCTGAGTTGTAAACCGCGAAGCAACAACGTAGGAGTGTGTATGGAAAAAGAGAAACCAATTGAAGTTGAAGGCCGTGTTACGGAATGTCTGCCCAATGCGATGTTTCGCGTAAAACTAGAGAACGAGCACGAGGTGCTTTCTCATATAAGCGGGAAAATGCGCAAGTATTTCATCCGCATTCTGCCGGGTGATCGCGTGAAGCTTGAAATGTCGCCCTATGATCTCACAAAAGGCCGTATTACCTACCGCTACAAATAGGCCGGTGATGATTTTGCATTCCGATAATGGAAATCACCCTGCAGGCAGCAACCAGGCCCTTTCGTGCGGTCGAGCTGTTATTTGCTGGGGTGCGTGCTGCGCAAAGCGCCAGCCGTTCTCCTGATGCTCCCCTTTTTGTCTCTTCACCTCTGTCCAAACCTCCGCTGTTTGCCGCTTGATCCTCTTGATTAAGGAATACGTCTGCACAAGACGAGGAAGGGAACGGCGCGTGTTCGCATCTGTCTTCCTCAGGTAAACAGGCGAGGAGGGTCTTGTCGCGCTCGACATGAGACAGGGGTATTCCATCTAGGACTGAGCCGTCGCGGGCATTTTATGCTCGGCAGGCCCAAGAGTGCTGTTTATAACGAAAACCTAATCGCTCTCTAACACAAATCTCATACGGATCTGTTATTTTTACAAGGCGTGCGCGCACCTTGCGCCATGAAGCAATGCGGAGTTAAGAGAAACGATGGCGAGGGATAGGTTAGAATGACGGGCGCAAACGGCCCGGCGGCAAACGGTCTTTCCCACGCGAGCCCCAGCAACAGGTCCAGGGCTCAGAAGGAAGTAATGGCGGCTGAAACGGTTTTGGTCGTGGATGACGAGCCCGATATTCTCGAGCTTGTTCGTTACAATCTGGCGAAGGAAGGCTATAACGTCCTTGCGGCCGTGTCCGGCGAGGAGGCGCTGGCCCTTGCGACGTCGAAGCAGCCTGACTTGGTTGTGCTTGATCTCATGCTTCCGGAGATTGACGGGATCGAGGTGTGCAAGCGGCTTCGCCAGGACCTGCGCACGAAGAATGCCCGGATTGTGATGCTTACGGCGAAGGGGGAGGAGGCGGACATTGTTGCAGGGCTCGAGGTGGGCGCTGACGACTATATTCCCAAACCGTTCAGCCCACGCGTGCTTGTCGCGCGGGTGCGGGCCATTTTGCGAAGGAGTGGTAGGAACGGGATCGAGGAAGGCGACCGGATCGCCATCCACGACATGGTGATTCATCCCGGCCGGCATGAGGTTCTTGTCAATGGAGAGAGCGTGGTCTTAACCTCCACTGAATTCAGCCTGCTTCATTTTCTAGCGCGGCGGCCGGGCTGGGTGTTCACGCGGTATCAGATTGTTGATGCCATTCGCGGGGAAAGCTATCCGGTGACGGAGCGTGCCGTGGATGTACAGGTGGCGGGGCTTCGTAAGAAACTGGGTCATGCCGGCGCGTATGTCGAGACGGTTCGCGGCGTGGGCTATCGGTTTCGGGAGCAATAGCGCGTGCGCAAATTACGCCTATTCTGGCTGCTCTTCCCTTCGTACCTTATAGTGACGTTGGCGGCGATTCTGGCGGTGGGCCTCGTCTCGATTCGGACGGCCCGTTCTTCCTACCTCGATCAGGTAAGACGCGATTTGGCGGCGCAGGCTTACCTTGTGAGCGACGCATTACGGGCTGATGTTGCGGGCGGCGATTACGAGGCCGTGAACCGTCGATGCATCGCACTGGGTCGGCCGAGTGCCACGCGGGTAACCATTGTCCTGCCCGACGGTGAAGTGGCGGGCGACTCGGAGGAGAGTCCGCAGAACATGGACAACCATGCGGACCGGCCGGAGATACGTCAGGCCCTCGCGGAAGGTATGGGCTCGTCGATGCGGTTCAGTCATACATTGGGCGAAACAATGATGTATGTTGCAGTTGGAATTCCCCGCAACGGAGGGTACATCGCGATCGCGCGGACAGCCGTGCCGCTGACAAGCATTGCTCAAGGCATCCGTAAGATTACTGGCGAGATTACGCTCGGGGTCGCATTGGCGACGTTGTTTGCGGCGGCAGTCGGCTATGTCGCAGCGCGCCGCATGGTTCGGCCCATCGAGGCGGTCCGCGCAGGTGCCGAGCGCTTCGCGCAGGGGGACTTTTCGCAACGCATTCCCCCTGTTGCGCGGTCCCAGGAGATGGCGGGCCTAACCAATGCTCTTAACGCAATGGCTGAGGAGATGGACGACCGGATTCGGAACCTCGTGCGCGAGCGGAACCAGCGCGAGGCGGTGTTGTCGAGCATGGTGGAAGGGGTGCTTGCCGTTGACACTCAGGAAGGGATTATCAGTCTGAACAGTGCGGCGGCCCGGTTTCTCGGCATCGAACTGACGGATGCTCACGGCCGGAAGGTCTACGACCTGGTGCGCCATCCCGCCTTTTTGCAGTTCTTGCGCAAGGCTTTGAAAAGTGGGGAGCCGATAGAAGGCGAGATCGCGATTCACACGCAGGAAGAGCAGCTTCTTCAAGCCCATGGTGCGGTTCTCCAAAATGCCCAGGAAGGGGCAATAGGCGCTGTGGTTGTGCTTAACGACGTTACCCGGCTGCGCCGGCTCGAACGCGTGCGGCGCGACTTTGTTGCCAACGTATCCCACGAGTTGCGCACGCCCATCACCTCGATCAAAGGGTTCGTCGAAACGCTGTTAGACGGCGCTATCGACAATACGGAGGACGCGCAACGTTTCCTCGAGATCATTGGCAAACACGCCGACCGGCTCAACGCCATCATCAGCGATCTGCTGACTCTGTCGCGAATCGAGCAGGGAGAGGAACGGACCGGCATTGTCCTCGAGAGGGTGCCGGTGCTGCAGCCGCTTCAGTCGGCCATCCAGTTGTGCAAATCAAAGGCAGCCGACAAGCGTATCGAGACAGTTCTCCGATGTGAAGAAGGGATCACGGCGCGCATCAACCCGCCCTTGCTCGAGCAGGCCGTGGCCAATCTTATCGACAATGCCGTCAAGTATAGCGAGCCCGACAGCCAAGTTCGGGTGACGGCGACGGAGGATGGCGAAGGTGTTATGATCCGTGTCAAGGATGACGGGTGCGGTATTGCGGAGGAGCATTTGCCTCGTCTCTTTGAGCGGTTCTACCGGATCGACAAAGCCCGGAGCCGCAACCTGGGCGGTACGGGCCTGGGTCTCGCCATCGTCAAACATATCGTGAAAGCTCACGGCGGTACAGTTTCCGTCACGAGCACTCCTGGGAAGGGCAGCAGCTTTACCATCCGTCTGCCCAAGGCCTGAGGGGGGCTCCAAGGGGCTGTCGCGTCTTGAGTTGTGTTGCGACATGCTCCGATTCTTCCTGCCCGCAGAACGCGCCGGTCACCGATCGAGAAAGGCCTCAGCACATCACTGGTTGGGCTTAGTGTAAACATTGGTGAGCTCATAGAAACGGCAGATAGATATTGTCTCCGGAGAAGCCGAGGGGAGGCCGAATACTTTGGTCCTTGCGGTTCACGACAGCCGACAACTATGCGACAGAACGCTTCAAGAGGTGTATACTGTTGTTAGTGGGTAATGTGTGAGCGTCTAGGGCCCCGAAAAGGGCACTGAAACGAGAGGAGGAACACGATGCGTAGCAAGAGGTTCGGATGGATACTCATAGCGGGTGCCGTTTTTGTTGTGCTTGCGATGTTGGTGGCCTGTCCGCCGCCAAAGCCGCCGCGCGTAGAAGAGGATCCGTTCAATGAAGTGCGGGAGGTTTTGGTCGACAGGTATCTCGAAGATGTTTCTTTCAGGGTCTCGGAGTTGCCAGAGAATGCGTTTAGCTATGAGCCGATCGATCCGGGGAGAAAGCCGGACGACGTGGAACCGATACAGCCGGATAGGGTCCATCCCGTTTTGGTTGAATGGATGAAGACGGATCCTGAGGCGGTTGTCCCGGTGATTATCGTGTTGGCGGACGATGTGCAGATCCCGCGTTTCCCCGATTTGCCGCTAGGGTACAAGCGGGATTCAGCCCACGGCGAAGAGCTGGGCAGAGAGGCGGAAGAGCTGATTGACGACCTCTTAGGCCAGCGTTTGGCAGACACCGAGCGATTCATCGCAGAA
Source organism: uncultured Nitrospiraceae bacterium (assembly GCA_964493915.1). Lineage (GTDB taxonomy): Bacteria > Hydrogenedentota > Hydrogenedentia > Hydrogenedentales > SLHB01 > CAZBQH01. Next base: position 137 of record CAZBQH010000028.1, on the reverse strand, counting down.
GCGGCGAAGTATGAGGTAGAACTTGCGTTGAAGGAGCAGTTCTGGCTGATCGACGCGTTTCTTACGGAGATCGTTGTCAAACAGGTGGAGAACCTGCTCGCGACAAATGAGATGACGTATATTCAGCCGCAGTTTGC
>CAZBQH010000027.1:0-4223 GCA_964493915.1 uncultured Nitrospiraceae bacterium | reverse complement strand
TTCCCGGGCGGCGGCGAGTGGATCGCCTTTCCGCCCGAATGGGCGATTGGATCATTAGACCAGGACCCGATCTCTGTGGAGTTCACCATCCAGAATCTCGAGGACTGGCTCGGCGATGCGGGTGGCGCCTCCTGGGTCATGGGCTTCGGAATCAGTGGCGGAGATGGTTGTGGCTATGCCCCGGCCCTTGTGAGAAATGACGGCGACGGTTTCACCGAGCACCATGTCGGTTTCGCCGACTGTGGTCCCCATCCGGCGGGCGATCCGGCCGCAGCAAGCATGGTCGGGCAGGGGACGACCCGTGCGACCGTAAAGGCCGTCATCGACGGTTGGGCCAACAGGACCTATGTGTATGTCGCTTATGACGACGATGCCACCACAGGTTCGCAGCGGGCCAAGAACTTCCAGCTCGTCACCAACTTTGATTGGGGTGGCTGGAAGAACGGAGCAACCAGTTTTAAGCTTGTCTCGTGGGGCAAAGCGACCGTTGTCGACGATGTGATCATCGAGGGGCACAACGTGCCCGACTTCGGGACGCCCCCGCCAAAGGCCAGCGGTACGATGTATCTCAGCTTTGACGGAGACGACGGGAGCGGTTCGAGCCTCTCAGGCACGCCCGTGGCCAAAGTCGGCGCCGTGACCTTCAGCGGCGATCAGTGCTTGTTCGATGTGGGCGATACACGGCTCAACTTCGGCACGGTCCACGGCGGAAGCTTCAGCGCTGAGTTCACGATTCAGAACGTGAGCGACGTGCGCGCGCACAATGGCGACTGGGGCTGGGTCCTCGGCTTCCAGGAGATTGGCGTCGCATATGGCTTGTGCTTATATCCTGGCGCCGTGATTGATGGTCAGGCCTGGAACGCCGGCGACGACCCCGAAATCGCCGTGGCGGGATGCGGATTAGACCCCGAGAGCGGGACTAATACGCTGATCCTCCCCGGAACAGACCGCGCGACCATCAAGGTGGAGGTGAACGCCGAGGCGAATACGACGGACTTGTACGTGGCGGCCGATGCCGACGCCACGTCCTCGGCAGGCCGCGCGTACAAGTTTACGCACGTAGCCACTTACCTTTGGGGCGACTGGGCAAACGTCGCAGGCGAGTTCAAGCTCCAAGCGTATGATGCCGACGCGACTATCGACGACATCATCATCGAGGGCGTGGGCGTCGCCGATTTCGGGACGCCTCCGGCCAGCTTGGGCGCCGGCGACGCCGACGGCGACGGTCTAACCGATGAGGAAGAGTACAATCTGGGGACGGATGAGACCGATCCAGACACCGACGGCGACGGCCTGAGTGACGGGGACGAAGTGGATGTGCACGGCACGGATCCGCTCCTCACGGATACGGACGGCGACGGCGTCAGCGACGGGGCAGAGGTAGTTGCCGGCACAGACCCACTTGATCCCGCCAGTGCGCCGGGTATGCCATTGTCCGGCTACGCAGGTCTGCTGGCGCTGCTGGTGCTGTTGAGCGCAGGCGGGGCGGCCTTGGTACGGCGTAGGAGGCCCGCGGCTCAGTAAGCGGTGCTCCCCAGCGCGGAACGCATGTGTGACGGCCGCTCAGACTCTGAAGAAGGGTCCGAGCGGCCTTTTTCCGTTTCTAAAACTTGGCGAGGGCCGAAATGGGATTCCTCTGGATGACAGGCATGATGCTGTTGAGCGCCCATATGCAACCCCTTGAACTTGACGAGCCGCTGCACAATCCGCTGAAGGGGTGGGCGTTTATCGACCACGCGATCCCGGACGAGATCAATGCGGGCCGCACCGTGCAGCTCGTCGAGGACCAGACGGTTTACGAGTGGTTCCAGAACGTGGCCGTGCTGTCGACATGGGCGCAGATCGAGAAGGAGCCCGGCGTCTTGGACTGGTCGCTTATGGACCAGTCCATCGACTACTGGGCGTCGCAAGACAAGTGCATTCATCTGCGCTTCTCGACGGAGGATTTCGGGACTATCCCGGGCTGTCCGCGCTGGCTCTTCGAGATGGGCGTGCCCTGTATGACCCGCGACCACCTGCATTTTCCCGATTACAGGCACCCTGTTTACCTCGAGCATCTCCGCGCCTTTCTGGGCGAACTGGCAGGCAAATATGCCGACGACCCCCGAATCGAGACCGTCAACCTTCAGGGATATGGGGAATTCGGCGAATGGCACTCCGGCTACAACTATGCAACGGTCGCGGAACGGGTCTCGGCTCTACGCGGCATCGTTGACGCGTGGCGGGCGGCCTTTCAGGGCGAGAAGTTTCTGAACCTGTCAACGAGCTACGAATGGCGGACGATCCACAACGTGGGCAACCCGGTGTTGCCCATGGGCACGTCTATCTACGAGGAGTTTCCCCCATCGTACTACGACTACGTTCACCGCAGCGTCTTTGACTACGCCCTGGCCTTGCCGGACATCGCCGTCTCGCGTCACGGCGTGGGCGGGGCCGTGCGTCAGCAGTGGGAGGGCCGGCTTATCGCCAACTTCTTCCACCTCTATCGGAAACCGCTGTATATGGAGTGTTTTGGGGGCCTGCCGCACTATACGGGCCCCAGCATCGTCGGCTTTCCTACGACGCGGGAAGGCGACGATCACGTGATCAACGCCGTGGATGCGCTCATCAACCATCACCCGAACTACGCGACCCCTGTAGGCTGGGGCGACAAGCAGGCGACGGACTTCTATAACCAGTACCGCGCCCTCGTCGTCGAGGGCCACAAGCGCATGGGCTACCGGTTTGTCCTTGTCGACGCAAGCTACCCGGATCGCGTTGCCCCAGGCAGCATCCTGACTCTGCGCCATAGCTGGGAGAACCGCGCCATGGGGCGTTGCTACCGCCAGTTCCCGCTTGCAGTCTACTTGATGCGCGACGGCGCGGCAGCGTGGTCAGGCGTCGACGGGCAGTTTGACCAGCGCAACTTCGTTTCCGGCGAAACCTACGATTTAGTCTCGACGTTTTCTCTGCCGGACGACCTCGGCGAGGGCGTTTACGAGCTGCGCCTAGCCATGGTCGACGGGGCAGGGGAAGCCGCGCTGAACCTTGCGATCGCGGGCGGGGACGATCATAAACGGTACCTGCTCGGGCAGATCGTGGTGGGTCGCGGCGCAACAGAAGGACCCAAGCCGGGGGACGGCGCCGTTAAGGTGCGCGAGGAGGGCGATGCATGGGTCTGCGATCGCACCCTCGAACCTGAGCGGGACTACCTTGTTTCGTTCCGCTATGCCATCGTCCGCGATCCCGAGAAAGACCTCAACGAGCAGGACCCAGGCTTTTTCCGGTTGTATGCCGTAGACGATGCCGGTCTGGGTCTAAGCGAGGTGCGTTGGTTTGACAAGGCCGGTCAGCCCCCTGCGATGAAGACGTATCTTGTGTCCACGGAAAACGGGCCTGCGTACCACCTTGTGTGGGAAGCTGTGGGCGGCGGCGCTATGGCCGTCGACGGCGTGCGCATCGAAGCGCTGCCGAGGGAACGGGTGCGGCGTGTAGCGGTGCGGGACGACATGGTCCTTGCTCCCGGGGCGCGCATCTTTGAGAACACCCGCGTTCTTGCGGAGAAAGAACAAGGCGCCGTAGAACTCCCCGACGGCTGGTACGACTTCGCTGTTACGAACGCGGAGAAGGCGCTGCTTGAGGCGGACACGGTCTATACCGTTTGGTTTAACTGTGCGGCGCGCCCCCAGGTATGGCAAGGGGATTACCATTATCTCGCTTTGCGCGACGGACAGTCCCCCGCTGAGCCGCCCCGGGTGCTGCACCGCTGGACCCAAAGGCATACGGATATGCCCGTCCTGCACGCACACACCTTTCGGACAACCAACGCGAGCGACTGCCGTCTGGTGTGGGGCATGAAGAATGGCGGGCGCAGCGCCATTTCCCGCATCTGTCTCGTGAAACGGTGACGGTAGGACAGGCAGACGTGCACGGCAGGGTATTGGCGCCCACGTCCGTCACGCCCCGCGTCTTGAATCCTCAGCCGGCGCCTTCTCTACTTGCGGGGATTCGGCAGATAGTAGAGAAACCCGTCCTCTGCGCCTATGAGGAGGTCAGGGACGCCGTTGCGGTCCCAGTCGACGGTGGTGGGCGAGGTCGTGTGGCCTGCAAGAACGCGGCTCGTGACAGGCCCCATGTTCATGAAAGCGTACGCGCCGGGCGTTTCCGCGACGTTGCGCAAAAAATCGACGCTCTTGCTGTTTACCAGAAGGTCAAGACGCCCGTCGCCGTCCCAGTCGGTCAGG
>CAZBQH010000026.1:0-2777 GCA_964493915.1 uncultured Nitrospiraceae bacterium | reverse complement strand
GGAGCCATCGCCACGCTTAAGCAGCAATTCGACGCGGCCAAGAGGGCGTTCAATAATACCATCGTCAAGGTGGACGCGGTTCGGATTCGGAAATATATTCCCGACGGGCTGGCCTCCGTGAGTCAAATCGTCTCGGAGGCCGAGAAACTGGCCGGGGCAGAGAAGCCGGTCGAAGGGGCGGCAAAGTACCGCGAGGCGGCGAAGGCCCTGGCCGAAATGGACGCCAAGGCCGCCGAGTTGGAAAAAGCGGAGCAGGCACCGAAACAACCCTCGAAACTGGACGCGGCCCGGAAGCGTTACACCGAGGCTCTCGCCAAAGCGAACATCGCCCTGTTGTTGCAACACGCCGCGGCCGAGTATCAGGCGGCCGTGGTGCTCGCCCGGCAGGCCGAGGAGATTGCGGCGGCGAAGCTCGACGACGCGGCCGTCACGAAATACGGCGAGGCTCTGGCGAAGCTGCGGTCGGCCGAGGAGCAGGCCCGGAAGGCCAACGCCGCCCCACCGGCCGAGGCGCGGGCGCGCTTTGACGCGGCACGCAAACGCTGCCTTGAACTGATTGAGAAGGCGGACGCCGCCACGGTCAAGCGATATGCTCCGGACACCTGGGGTGCGGCGATGCTGCTTCTTCAGGAGGCGAACGCCCTGGGCGCCGAGGGCCGTTTCGACGCCAGTGCGGCCAAGTATCTGGCGGCGCTTGAAAAGGCGAAACTCGCGGTGGAGCAGGCCCGCAAGAAGAAGGCCGCCGACCCGGAGGTCGGGTTCGGCGAGGCCAAGCAACGCTACGTCGATGCGATGGCGGCCATCGACCAGCGAGCCATCCAGCAACGCTCCCCCGGTGTCTTTGCCGAGGTCGCCCGCCTCACCACCGAGGCCGAGGTACTAGCCCGGCAACGTCGCCACGCCGAGGCCGCGACACGCTACGATCGGGCCGCACGGTTGCTGTTGGACGCTGACCGCGACGCCAAAAAGCCCAAGCCCGACGGAGCACAGGGCGACGCGGTGGACAAGGAGATCGAGACCATCCACGCCTTGGCCAAACAGGGCAACAACCGCGAGGCGGTTGAACGCCTCACCGACAACCTGGTCACCCTGTGGAAGGCCCACCGCAAGAAGGACTGGGCCGAACTGCTGGCCTTTGTGCAGCTCTGTCAGAAGCAATACCCAGGGCTTCAAGCCGCAGGGCGATTCCGCTTCGGTGTGCTGGCCGGCCAACTGGAGGGATATATCCAACAGGAGAAGGCGTGGAATACGACACGGGCGAAGGTGGACGGAATGAGCGACACCGCCGCGCAGAGACGCGAGCTTGAATCTTTCATCCGCCAGAATTATAATGGCCTCTACGAATCGGACGCTCGTAAGCGGCTGGAAGGCTTGAAGGAGTGAACCGTGCATCCGGGCGGCGGCCATTTCCGGCCACGTTCGGTGCCTTTTGGGAGAAAAGAATCATACGGGAACCATTCCAAGGCTGACGAAGTGACGGTAATGTGGTGCTAGTAGACAAGCGAACTGGTAGTTGTAGGAGAGGACCGAGACATGAAGGGAAGGTAGGCCTCAGAGGAGTAAGCACGAATGGCAGAGATCATCAGTTTTGCTGGTTGTCCCGCCCCGCCCCGCACGGAAATCCGTCTTGTTGAGGGCGACGTGGGCACGGCTAGGATCGAGATACCCAAGCCCCGATTCCGGGCAGTCCATTTCAAGTTTCTCTGCACACTTGTTGGGGTGGTCGTGGTCCTTGCATGGCTCGGAACTCGGGTGTATCGACAAGGAGTCGATCTGTTTCTCCCATTTGCTTTATTCTCCGTGGCGCTCAGCTTTCTGTTCGGGGGAGGATTCGCCAATGCGGTGCTCGGTCGCCAGGTCATTGGGTTCGGACAAAGAGAGATGCGGATTGAGAAGATACGGCCGTTCTTCTCAAGATGTCACATAATCGCCTACTCAAGCATTGAGCACGTAAGCGTCGACCGGGTCGTGCCAAGGGGTCTGCTTGATGCGTTCAACCATCTCTACTTGTATCTCATGCAGATAGACGCTATCGACCGGGGGCGAGCGCTGCGCGGCCCAATCAACCTGCCAACGGTATCGTGGTCAGGCGGACAAGTGTGTTTTGCGGAGAGCGTGACAGACGCAGAGAAACAGTGGCTTGCTAATGTCATCAACCATGCCTTGAGGCCGTTAACAACCCGGCGGCGTGCAGCCCGGTCCACGACGACGCGGCCGGCAACCTGACCAGCCTGCCCACGACGGACAGCTCGCCCAACCACAAGTTCGTCTACGACTTCCGCAACCGCCTGATCCAGGTCAAGACCCAGGCCGATGCCAACGTCGCCCGGTACTACTACGACGGCGTGAGGTCCGAAAACTCGTCCGTGCAAAACCTTCCTACCCACAGGCAGTTCTGCTATCCCGGTTGGCCCGGGAAACATGTCCGCGCTTGTCGAGTCAGTCGACCCGGAGAGGCGGCGTAGTCCTCAAAGCAACGAGCTGCCCGTAAGACAGCAGCCAGCAGCGCTGAGGCACAGGCGTCTCTCGGTCGCATCTTCTATGTCGTTTTGGCCAAAGGCGAAGTCCACTCGCAGCCCGTCGATTGTCTTTTCTGCTTCGTAGCGCGCCCCCGCTACCATAGGCATGACAGGGACTTGCAGCAATTGCAGGTCCCTTTTTTGTTGCCCTTTTGCGGCCCCCTGTACAGTAATTTGTACAGTGCGGCGAACAATCCGGGACCTCCCAAGCCAGCACAATCAAGAACCGGGCCGCAAAGGAGGTCAGAAATATGGCTG
>CAZBQH010000025.1:0-2551 GCA_964493915.1 uncultured Nitrospiraceae bacterium | reverse complement strand
AGGACCACAGATGAAAAAATTGAAGACTGCGCTTCCATGAGACGGGCTCCCCTTTCATTGCGTTCCATTTCGTCCCAAATGCCGCGCTATTTCGCCTGTTGCTGTCGCAACCGCACCAGCACGTCGGGACGTACACAGACAAAATCGGAACCCAGCCGGCGTTCCACTTCTTTGAGCATATCAAGACCCCAGGCCCAGTTCAGCACCCACGCTTCAATGAAGGCCGGGCGGGCGTTTCCTGCCGCCTCCCGGATCTCGTTCACCATGACTTCAATTTTTTCTTCGGTCGTGCCGTTAAACTCGCTTGTTGCTGAACGAAACGCGACCACATTGTTCGGCGCGATGCGCGAAGAAGCCATCTCCGGTGAACCGCCATATCCCGTGAAAATGCCCTGGAGTTGTCCGCTCGAACCCCGGGCGTAGCGGTCCTCTTCTTCATCGGTGGCGTTGATGAGCCACAGGCACGATGTGTCGATCCACTGGAGCGCCTCGTCCGTCATCCGTGCGTAGTCGGCATACAGAGCCTCGCGTTGTTCCGGGAAAGCGCGCAGGTAGATGACGGGTTCCGTGTAGCCTACGCCCAGTCCCCCCACCAGCAAATCGTTTGGCGATGCGGTGCGGAGATAATAGTTGAGCACGGGGGGCGCCATCCGCGCGGCGGCGGGCGCAAAGGACCAGCCCATGGGAATAGTGCCGCGTTCCGGCTTATCCCATTGCAGCTCGCGGGTGCGCATCATCAGTGCCTCGCCCAGATTGTCGCCGTCGGAAATGATGTGGGTGTAGTAGACTTTGTCCGGGCTGAACTCAGGCACGCTCGGCGGCTTGAGGCTGTACGGTCCGACGGGTACCCCGGAATGCACGGAAAGGTTCGTCGCCTCGTGGGACGGCGTCAGCACCTTGCCAAAGACTGAACCACGCAGCAAACCAGGGGGTTCCATGACCGCATCCGCGTGACGTTGCTTGGGGTCTTTGGGGTTGGGCATCCAGTCAAACCACCAGCCGACGATCGGTGTGTTCGGCGGCGTGGAGGCCAGTATGCCGCGCAGGAGGTTCTCTTCCGGTGTCGTGCGATCTTCGGGAAACCAGAAGGTGAAGATCTTGAAGGCCACCAGGTAGTCGGTGAGGAGAAAGATGCCCGGATAGTTGGTCGCCAGAATCCGGGGATTCATTTGCGGGAAGAGCTCTTCGTAGGCCCAGTGCATCATTTCGTATTGCGACGACCATTTCCCGCGCGCGTCGAAAACCACCGGCAGCTGAAGCGTTTCGTTCATCTCCGGCGTTACGGGGACGGCATCCTCGAGCGCACCGATCATCATCAGGAGATTCGTTTGATTGAGCCGGTTCGAGTGGAATTCGCCGATTTCGTCCATGATGTCGCCGTCATAGAGAACCGCCCCCTTGAGCTTGTCGCGGAACCGGCTCCACACGTCCGAGACGGCGATGGGACGCGAGGTATAACCTTCAAAGTGCAACTCGTCCAACCACTGGCGGTCCTGCTGGTCATAGCGCGTGTGCAGCAGATAGAGGCACGGCTCTTCACGGTTGACGAGGCCCTGCAACACACTCAGCGCGAATTCCTCCTGCGGCGGCGACGCACTCACGTCCGCCACCAGCAACTCCCGGGCAGGCGGGGGCGACTGCGGCCAGAATGTGGGATAGGCCTCAACTCCGGTGACCGGCGTGTAGGGGGCCTGAACATCGCGGAGCGGCAGGAAGCTGCCGGTGGCGTCACGTTGTCGCTCCACCGCGTCGGCCCAGAAGACATCCCACCGCGTGGCGAAGGGGTCGTTTCGCAAAGCCTCCAGCGCGCGGTGGCTGGCTTCCGCGTTTCCTTGAGCCGCGGCCAGTTCGGCCAGGGTGTACCGCGTCAGCAAACGCGTCACGTTGTCAGGCGAACAATTAACGAGGCCCGCAACCGCTGCCTCGACAGCTTGGGGCCGCCCATAGCTTTCGCAGCGGAAGAGCAAAGCCCAGGGCTCGCTTCCCTCGGGGCCCAAGTGCAGTTTGAGCAAAAGCGTGTTGGTGCCCGGCCGCAGGGCGACGAAAGCGCGGTCTTGCAGAGGCCTTTCCAGATGGGGGAAGGTGGGAGCGATGGCCAGCTCCCCATTCGCCCATGCCCAGACGTTGACCGGCAGCCCGGTGGCCAACTCCGCAATGTGCGGTTCTTCTGCCACGACCTCGGCGTACACGTAGAGCACGCTCCAGGCCTCCGGGGGAAGCCATTCGCTGAAGTCCTTCGGTTGCTGCACCGGACCGTCCAGGCCCGGTGCGCGCCGCCAGCGCACCTCACCGGCCTTGCCCGCGTACGCGGCAGTGAGGTCAATCTCTTGCTCCGGGGGATAGGTAGTCAGGAGTCCCTGAAAACCTGAATTCTCAAACGGACCTATCAAATGGACATTGCGCAAAGGCAATGGCGTTGGCTCGGGCAAGACTTGCGCCCGCACGGCCTGCCATCGTGCTTTTGCTGTCGGGTTTTCGGGAACGATCTTCGATACGTCGAGGAGTGCGGCGTCATCGGCGGGGGGCGGCGCCATATTTTCCTCCCCTGCGC
>CAZBQH010000024.1:0-3455 GCA_964493915.1 uncultured Nitrospiraceae bacterium | reverse complement strand
ACGACGAGACGATCAAAGTCGTCGAGATGGTGTTGGCCGGGTCGATCAACAAGGCAATTGTGGCGCTTATCAACCGGGCAGGCGGCCAGGCGGTCGGGCTTTGCGGCAAGGATGGAAACCTTTTGCACGCCAAGAGGATGGAACTCGAGGACGGCGCGGACTTGGGGAACGTCGGGGAGATCACGGGCGTCCACTGCAACATCATCGACGTGCTTTGCAGGGCCGGTATGATTCCCGTCATTGCGCCTATTGCCACGGATGCCGACGGCAGCACATGGAACGTCAACGCCGACACGGCGGCCGGCGAGATAGCAGCGGCGCTGAAGGCCGAGAAGCTGGTGTTCCTGACCGATACGCCGGGACTCCTCCGCGATCCCGCCGATGCCGAGAGCCTTATCCCCCGGCTTGATTGCCACGAGATCCAGCTCTTAACTGAGAAGGGCGTAATATCAGGCGGCATGTTGCCGAAAGTGCACGCCTGCCTGAAGGGACTTGACTACGGCGTGAAGAAGACGCATATCATTGACGGACGGGTTCCCCACGCGCTGTTGCTCGAAATCTTCACCGACAGAGGCCTTGGAACGCTGGTCACCCAATGAGCTGTCGCCGTAGAAACGGCCGGCAACCACCAGACAGGAGATTGAAGTTCCGTGCAAGGACCCCAATCACAGGTGTTCGAAGTCATTTCAAGAGGCGGCATCCTCATGTGGCCGATCATGGCCTGTTCCGTGGTGGCTTTGGCAATCACCATCGAGCGGTTTTTCAGTTTGCGCCGCGCCTCGATTAACACGCGCGAGTTCATGGATACAATGCGCACCATACTGCACCAGAACCGGATTCAGGAGGCAATCCAGGTCTGCGACGAAACGGAAGGACCCGTCGCGCGCATTATGAAAGCGGGCCTGCTCAAACACAATCGGCCCAAGGAGGATATCCGCGAAGCGATTGAAGACGCGGGTCACCTCGAGATACCGCGGCTCGAGCGCTACATGTCTGGTCTGGCCACAAGCGCCAACATTGCCCCCTTGCTGGGGCTGCTCGGGACGGTGGCCGGCATGATCAAGGCCTTCGCGCAGATCCAGCACAAACAAGGTCAAGTGAATCCCTCCGATCTTGCAGAGGGGATCAGCAATGCGCTGGTAACCACCGCAGCCGGGCTAACCGTAGCTATCCCCGCACTGGTGGCTTATAATTACCTTGTTTCCCGTGTCGACAATATGGTTCTCGAGATGGAGATCAGTTCCTCGGAGCTGCTCGAGCTTTTGACCAAGGAACGGGAGCGTTACGGGCTCTAACCTTCTGGAACAGGGACCTTATGCAATTCCGCGAGGACACGACACGACGGACACAAGCAAGAGTTGACATCACGCCCCTTATTGACGTCGTGTTTCAACTGTTGATCTTCTTTATGCTTTCGGCCACATTTGTTGTGCAGAGTTCAATCAACATCGAAATGCCTAAAGCCGAGGGCGCCACCACGCTCGAAGTGAAAGACATCAGCATCACGCTCGCTTACGACCCCGCCAATCCCGAGGGAGGCAACATTTTCCTTAACAGCGAGGCCGTCGGCGACATCGAGGAACTGTCGCGCCGGCTTGCAGAAGTGCGGGACATGAAACCGGATGTGCTGGTCCTGATTCGTCCCGACAGACGCATCGCAGCCGGCCGGCTCATCGAGATTATGGGCGTCACGCGGAGTCTCGGGATATCGCGGTGTTTCGTAGCCGCTTTGCCGCCCGAAGAGGAGTAATGGCTGCCAAGTCGAAAGACAAGGCCTTCCTTGGCGCCCTCGTCTTGTCCGCTCTGTTTCATCTCTCGATGGTGACCCTGTTCTCGATCGTTATCGTCTTTCCTATTGCCCACATCGAGTACTACCAGTTGCCGATCGTCCCAGACCCGACCGCGTCCCGGATCGGCGGCGCGGGCGAGACGCCAGGGTATCATCTGGGGTCCCTGGACCGGCCTATCGAATTGGACGACGTGGTTGCCGACGCGCCTGAAGATGCCGCTTCGAGACTCCTGCCCGAGCTTCCAGCGATTGAATTGCCGATTATCGAGTTCGCCGGGCTGGAACGCCTCGAAATCCGCGAGCGTGGTCTGGATGTCCAATCGCGGTTTCAGAACCTGCTCGCGCCAACGCCCCAGGACTCCTGGGCGCGTTTCAGCGAGGAGCTAAGCCGCCTTGGGCGGGCCTTGTCCAGCATGTCCCTCTTTGAGGGGGAGGAGGACACTGCTGAACGCGACAGACTGCCCGTGCCCAAGCTCGTCAGCCGCCCCGCATCAGGCTACGAGGCGTACCTCGAGTGGATGAACGGACCGCGAGACCGGCAGCTCATCTACGCTCCGCCTATCGAGGCCTTGTGGGACGTCAGACCCGATCGGCTGCAGCTTCCGATTACCTTTGTTCTCACGGTGGATCCCGAGGGCCAGGTAATGGAGCTGCTGGCGCCGGTCGAGGACGAGGCCGGCATAGTGCGCGAGGTCGCCAAAGCGCTGTGGCGGTATCGTTTCGTGCCCATCGAGAGCGGAAGCATCGAGGAACAACGTGCCACCGTCTTAATCAGAGCCGCGGAGGCCGGGTCATCATGATCCCAATTCATCTGACGACGGCCCTTGCCCTGTACAGCGGCATCCTTTTCTTTCTGGCCATTGCCATATGGGTGTACACAGAAATCGCTGTATGGCGGTCTCAGCGGGTTCTCGAAAAACAGTTTCTCTGGCGCTGCGTTTTCTGCGGCTACACTTATCTCGACGAGGAGGCGGAGGATGTATCCCGGTGTCCCCGGTGCGGCAGCTACAATTCGGTTACTGACAAACACGCCCGGGCTGTCCCCCCGCGACACCGCGCAGAACACGAGGCGGAAAAAGCAAGCGATACCGAAAGACCCCGCAGGAATCCGTCAGTCAGAAAGCGTCCCCACCAACGCAGGCGTGGGCCGCGCAAACGGGGATGATGCACAGTGGTCTGCGTAAACTGCCACGCTACAGTGAACGTTTTCTCGCGTGAATACAGAAGGACAAGGTTTGATGCGTCACAGCTATATCGTTTTAGGGAGCGTTTTGACCCTGGTCGTCCACAGCCTGGCGCAAGCCCAAGGCTATCAGGAGGCGCCGCCGTTTCCGCTGCTGGGCGCGTGGCCGCCGCCTGCCACGGAGGCTATGTTCAAACGTTACACCGACGCCCATTTCAATATGATAGCCCTTGATCCCGACCAGGCAACCGGCAAGGCGTTGGAGCTTGCCGGCGGCTCAGGCCTCGGCGTGCTCATCGCATACAACGATTCAGAACTCGCTCCCGCGGAGGCGCTGCAAGAAACAGCCGCCAAGGGCGGGCCGGTTGCCGGCTGCGCACTCGAGGGAAGGAACTGGGATCAACTGCCTCAACATAAAAAAGAACCACACGGCCAAGGCACCGGGCAAGCGCCCCTCGTCGTCGCCGTACCGAGGAAGACCGA
>CAZBQH010000023.1:0-14202 GCA_964493915.1 uncultured Nitrospiraceae bacterium | reverse complement strand
ACAACCGTCCCAGAAAGTGTCTCGGCTACCGTACGCCAAACGAAGTCTTTAACGAACAGCGACAGGAGCACCTTCGTGCACTTGCTTCTTGAATCTGGGAACAGCGGTTGGTTCTATTAATACACAGGTGCTATAGTTACTTCTATGGGACTGGATCAAAGTAAACGCGATTGGCTTGCGCTCGCTATGGCGCCTGGCGTCGGCACAGCCTATTTTATCCGTCTCCTCGCCAGGTTCCGCACCCCCACAAACGTGTTGCGGGCCTCGCGCGCGGCCCTTGAAGAAACCGTCGGACGCGAACTGGCCCAACGGATTGTGCAGTACGCCGATTACGCCGACATCGACGCCCAGGAACGCCTGATGGATCAATACGGGGCCTCGCTCATCACGCTGGACGACCCCAACTACCCTCTGCGTCTCGCCGAGATTTATGATCCGCCGCTCGCCGTGTTCGTCCGAGGCCAGTTTGCGAGAGGCGACATGCCCTGCATCGCCGTGGTGGGTACGCGGCGCGCCAGTCCTTACGGAATCCATATGGCGGAGACGTTGTCCCGGCAACTGGCGTCCAGAGGGTTTGCCATCGTAAGCGGTCTTGCGACCGGGATCGACGCTGCGGCCCATCGCGGCGCTCTCGAGGCCGGCGGACAAACCATCGCTGTACTGGGCAACGGCGTCGACGTGGTCTACCCTGCCCAGAATGCCGATCTTATGAAAGAACTTGTACAACACGGTTGCCTTCTGTCGCAACATCCCATGGGCGTCAAACCTTCCCGAGGCCATTTCCCCTATCGCAACCGCATCATCAGTGGGCTCTGCCTGGGCACGGTTATTGTCGAGGCGCCATTGCGAAGCGGCGCCCTCATCACCGCCCGCCATGCTGCCGAACAGGGCCGTGAAGTGTTCGCCGTACCTGGACAAGTCGGATCCCTGAACAGCCAAGGACCCCACGCCCTGATCCGGGAGGGCGCGAAACTCGTCGAGACCGTTGACGACATCCTTGTCGAGCTGGATGTAGCCGCTGAACAAGTCGAACCGCAAGGTTTGCCGCGCCCGCGTTCCGACTCCGCAGGCCGCCAAGAAACCGAATCGCCCCCCGAGCCGCGTATTCAGCAAGAGGAAAAGACGCCTGAGGAGCCCGCACCTAGACCTTCGTCCACTCAACTCGACATTTCCCCAGCAGAAGACAGCGTGCTCAAGGCCCTTACTGCGGACGGCTCCTTCGTAGACGAGATCGCCGCATCCTCCGGATTATCCATCTCGGAGGCGCTCAGCTCGCTCACGATGCTCGAGATCAAGGGGCTCGTGCGCCAGTTCAGCGGCAAGCGCTTTGCCTTGCGATGAGGTGCATCGACGCTCTTGCTGAGAAAGTCCGGCGCGGCGATCGCTTGCCTCCGGGCGTGTCGGCTGTCTTGACTGCACTGACCCCCTTCTATCGATTTGGAATGCGGCGCCGTCTAAGTGCGCCCCGCATCAAGCTCGACGCCTATGTGATCAGCATCGGCAACCTGACCGCTGGGGGAACGGGAAAAACGCCTGCCGTGATCGAACGGGCTCTTGCCGAAATGGGAAAAGGTCGTCGCGTCGCGGTGTTGACGCGCGGCTACGCGAGCGAGCATCGCGGCCGGATCGAGGCGGTCCGAACCGGCTCTAAAGCGCCTCCCCATGAGTGGCTGGGCGATGAGCCCGAGCTCATTGCGCGCAAAGCGCCGGGCGCGGTGATCATAAAGGGAGCAGCCCGCGAGAAAGGAGGCCTGCTCGCAATCGAGGAATACGGCTGCGACACGCTGATACTGGACGACGGCTACCAATACGTTCAATTGGCCCGCGACGAGAACATTCTCCTCATCGATGCCGCCAATCCTTTCGGCTCCGGCCGCATACTCCCGCGCGGCATTCTGCGCGAGCCACTCTCGGCCATAGCGCGCGCTACCCAGATCATCCTTACGCGATGCGATCAAGCGTCGAATCTGGACGTGCTATTGGCTCAGCTTGAAGAGCTGGCGCCCGACCTGCCGGTCCGGATGACGCGGCATCGGCCTACCGGATTGTGGCGCGTCTCCAATGGAGAACAGGTTCCGCTGGAAATGCTCGCCGGTGCGCAGGTCCACGCCGTCTGCGCTATTGCAAACCAGGACGCCTTTTTCAAAACACTGGCGTCTCTTGGCGCGCACATCGTTGCAAAAATAAGATACCGCGACCATTTCGCATGGTCCGCCAACGCCTTCCCGTCTTCCAAGCTGATTGTCACCACAGAAAAGGATGCCGTGCGTTTGAAGGCGACGCCTCCCAACGTCTACGCATTAGCCGTTGAGCTCGAAGACTTCAGCCAGGCAGGCGGCGGCACCCTCAGGACAGAATCTCGATCTGGACCTGCGGCTCCAGGGCCTCGACCTCTTCCTTTGTGAAATGCCCGATATCCCAAGACATGGCATTGGCCGTGCCCGCGGCAATGCCAAGACGGGCCGTATCTCTCAGGGGCAGGCCTTCCATCAAGCCGATAGCGAATCCCGCTACAAGCGCGTCCCCGCTCCCGACAGGGTTGATTTCCTTGACCTTAGGCGGCTTAACATGCATCCGCTCGCCGCCGCACGACACAAAGGCGCCCCGCGCACCCAACGAGAGCACAACCAACTCCACGCCCCTGTCGTGGAAATAGTCGATGGCCCGCCATTTGCCCTGGTCGGTGTCCAGGCTGTACCCTACAAGTTCTTCCGTCTCAGACACATTCGGCTTCACCATGTAAGGAACCGAATCGAGTCCCTTGGCGAATTCGGGACCGTGCGAATCCAGAATGGTTGCCGCGCCTGCTTCCTTGGCAATCCGCACCAGGTCGCAATAGATTCCCTCGATATTACGATCGGGCACAGTGCCGTTGAATGTAACGACTCTGGCCTTCTCTGCAGCTCTTTGAAAGAGAGCCAAAAGCTGGGCGGCCTCCTCTTCTGTGACCCGTGACCCAGGTTCAAAGAACGCCGTCTGCCTGTGGATCGATTCCTCGAGAACCGTCGTGATCGTCCGGGTTGGCGAGGCGACCCAAACGGCAATCGGCTCGATGCCGTCCTGGTTGCGGATCATGTCAAGAACGTGGGCCCCGGTGTGCCCTCCCACGAGCACCAACGGTTGCACAGGACGGCCTAGAACGTGCACGGCCCGCGCCACGTTGTTCCCTTTGCCTCCCGGCACGCAGGTAAACTTGCGGGACCGCATAAACGTGCCTGCCTTCAGTTCATCAATAAAGACCGTCTTGTCAACGCAGGGATTCGGCGTTACGGTAAGTATCACGAAACGGCCCTTACCATTTCCGCCGGACCGGTACGCCCGCCCGATCCAGCTCTTCCTTAATCGCGGCGATGGTGTAGTCTCCCATGTGCACCATGCTCGCCACAATCGCCGCGTCGGCGTGCGCCTGCTGGAAGACGTCAATGAGATGCTGCGGCGTACCCGCCCCGCCCGAGGCCACAACCGGGACCCCCACATTCGTTGCGATAATCTTCGTGAGTCTCAGTTCAAAGCCCTCCCGCGTGCCGTCGGCGTCGACCGAATTGACCACAATCTCGCCGGCACCCAAGTCCTCGGCCCGTTTTGCCCACTCGAGGGCGTCCATTCCGGTACGTTGCCGGAATCCGCGCGTGGTGATCTCATAGCCGCTCGGAAAATGGGGGCTGTTGGTTTTCACCGGATCCATCCCAAGCACAATGCACTGGGAACCAAACTGGCGAGCGCCTTCCGCAATAATTCCAGGCTCCTCCACAGCCAAGGAATTAACCGAGACCTTTTCCGCGCCAGCCAGCAGCACCTCGTACATGTCGTTCAAATCCCGGATTCCCCCGCCTACCGCGAAGGGAATGTGGATGGCCTTGCCCACCTCGCGAACCATCTCGATATCGATGCCCCGGCCCTCGACCGAAGCGGTGATGTCGTAAAAGACCAGCTCGTCGCATCCACCGTTGCAGTAGTCCACGGCCATCGCGACCGGGTCGCCCAAATCGACGTTGTTCTGGAACTTGACGCCCTTGGTTACCTTCCGACTGCGCACATCCAGGCATGGAATAATGCGTTTTGTCAGCATGTGCCGTCCCACTGACTGAAGTTCTTTAGGATTTGCAGCCCGATGCGCCCTGACCGTTCGGGATGAAACTGCGTCGCAAACAGATTGCCCTTTCCGGCAATCGAAGAGAAAACGGTGTCTGCATACTCCGTTTCTCCGATGACGTAGGTCTTATCTGAGGGGCTTGGATAGAAACTGTGAACGAAGTAGAATTCGCTGTCCTCTTCGACCCCATCCAGCAAGGGATGGTCGCGCACAATATGGACTCGGTTCCAACCGATCTGAGGAATCTTGCACATCCTATCCTTCGGCCTGAACCGTTCGACGGTCCCCGGCACAATCCCGATGCACCCGGTTCCCCCGTCCTCTTCCGATTTATCGAAGATCACCTGCATCCCCAGGCAGATGCCGAGGAAAGGCGTTCCACGGGCGACCGCCGTCTTGAGCGTTTCAATAAGCCCTAGTTCGTCGAGGTTGGCCATAGCTGTTTTCGCAGCGCCAACGCCCGGGAAAATGACGCGGTCAGCCTGCAAGACTTCCCCGGGGTCCTGGGTCGCACGAGCGGGCGCCTGAAGATATTCCAGGGCCAGTTTTACGCTTGTAAGATTGCCCGCACGGTAGTCGACAATTGCTATCAAGCGGTTCCCTTCCTACCTCAAAAAAAACAGTGCGCCGCTTGCCGCTGCACGTCTGCCAAAGACCCGCCCGCAAGAAACGTGCTCGAGCAACGGATGGTTCCACTACTCGCCGGTCTTGAGCCTGTCAAGGGCGCACCCTGCCGAGCCTACCACGCCGGCATCGCCTCCCAGATCGGCCGCCACGATCTGCGCACGTTTGGCTGGAACAGCGAAGGCTTGGGCATTTACAGTCTCGCGAATGGGTTTGAACAGCATTTCGCCGGCGCCGATCATGCCGCCTGTAAGCACCACCTTTTCAGGATTGAGCAAGTTGACAAGGCTCGCGATGCCTATGCCGAGCCACCGGCCTGTCTCCTCGATCACCCACCGGGCATACTCGTCGCCCGCTTCCGCCGCATCCGACACCATCTTGCCTGTCAGTCTCGACGTGTCGCCTTTGCATAGCTCTGTCAGCAAAGTCTTACGTCCTTCTTGCATGCCCTCGATTGCGGTTTTGAGCATCCCGGTGACAGATCCATATTGCTCAAGACAGCCCTTGGCGCCGCAATTGCACTGCCGGCCGCCCCGCATCACACAGAGATGGCCTATCTCGGCAGCGGTTCCGTCGATGCCCCGGAGCAGTTTGCCAAATACGACGATCCCGCCGCCGACGCCCGTCCCGAGCGTCAGGCAGCACATGTTTTCAACATCGCGCCCGGCCCCGCGCCAGAACTCGCCGTAGCACGCCACATTGGCGTCGTTATCGACGAAAACGGGCACGCCCAGACGGTCTATCATAAGCTGGGCCAGCGGTATGTCCTTCCACCCGGGCAAGTTTGGCGGACTGTATACCACGCCGCTTTGCCAGTTCATGGGACCCGGCGCCCCGATGCCCGCTGCGGCAAGGTCCTTGCGCGACATACGAGCCTCCCTGAGCACCGCGTCCACCCCCTCCTCCATGGCATCCATGACCGCGTTTGGTCCCCCTGAGGCGTTGCTTGGTCGCGAGCTTTTGGCCATGATTTGGCCTTGCCCGTTGACAACGGCGGTCTTCACGAACGTCCCCCCCAGGTCGATCCCGGCAACCAATTTACTCACTGTGAAGCTCCCCTGGTTTTGACAAACTCGATGGCGCGATCCATTCTCTGAACGCAGGTCTCCTTGCCCAACAGCAATGCCAACTCGAACAGCCCCGGCCCAACGCTCTTCCCTGTCAAGGCAAGCCGCGTGGGATGGACGAACTGTCCCAAACCCCTGCCTGCATCTGCTGCCAGTTCCTCGTACGCCTGCTTCAGGGCATCATGCGTCCACGGTTCAAGCTCAGCCAGCACAGCGCGGCACGCCTCCATCCTCTCGAGAGCGCCTTCTTTCTCCCAGTGCTTTCCTACCGCTTTCTCGTCGTATTCAACCGGTTCGCGGAAAAAGAAGTCTGTCTGATGCACGATGTCCTTGAGTGTCCCGAGCTTCGCTTGGCAGATGGCGGTCATCTGCGTGAGCCATTCCTGCGGTTTGGCGTCGACATCGAAACCCTCTCCGCGCAGAACCGGCACGACCCGGTCGCGCAGGCTCTCCACACTTAGCCTCCGGATGTGTTGGCCGTTAAGCCAGTCGAGTTTCTTCCGATCAAATTTGGCCGCCGAACGAGAGAGCCGCTTCAGCGCGAACGCCTCGATCAGTTCATCGCGTGCAAAAAGCTCGCGGCCTTCTTCCTCGGGAGTCCACCCGAGCAGCGCAACGTAGTTGATCAGCGCTTCGGGTAGATAGCCGTCGTCGCGCCAATCGAGGACGTTGGCACCGTGTTCGCGCTTGCTGAACTTGCGTCCTTGCTCGTCAAGCACGAGGGGCAGGTGCGCGAATGCAGGCATGTCGTAGCCAAGCGCCCGGAATAGCATCACATGACGCGCGGCGTTAGTCAGATGGTCGTCGCCGCGTATTACATGGGTAATGCCCATCTGCCCGTCATCCACCACGACCGCCAGGTGAAACACCGGATCGCCGTTGCGCCGCAATAGTACAAAATCATCGTATTCCCGGTTGTTTGTCACGACGCGGCCCTGGACAAGATCATTGACGACCGTCTCGCCCTCCGGCACCATAAAACGAATCGCGTACGGCGCATCGCCCGTTGCCTCCACCTGTTGGGGCGTCAAATCCCGGCACCGGCCGTCATAGACCTTGGTCCGCTTCTCGCGCCGCGCCTGTTCGCGCATAGCCTCGATCTCTTCCGGCGTGCAGAAACACTTGTAGGCTTTGCCTTCCTCGACCAGCCGGTGCGCTTCCGCCTGGTACATCTGTTTGCGCTGCGATTGCCTATAGGGCCCATGACTGCCCTTCTCCGGCACGTCGCCAAACGCCGGCCCCTCGTCCCAATCGATGCCCAGCCAATGGAAACCTTCGCACATGGCCTGAACGTACTGCTCTTGCGTGCGGCTTACATCCGTGTCCTCGAGGCGAAGGATGAATTGGCCGTTGTTTCTCCGCGCAAAAAGCCAGTTGAACAGCGCCATTTTGGCCGTCCCGATATGCAGAAAACCCGACGGCGACGGTGCAATGCGGGTCCGGACTACTCTCATCGGCGACGTGGCTCCCAATACGTAGGAAGACTTCTGACTAGCGTTGAAGCGGTTAGACCCTAGCGTCTATGCCCGTTCCCCAACCTCCTGCTTCTGGACCCGCGCCCAAGTATCTTTAAGTGTAACGCTGCGATTAAAGACCGGCCTGCCGGGCGTGGTGTCCGGATCAACGCTGAAATACCCCTTGCGTTCGAACTGGAACAGATCCCCCGCTCGCAAGGATGCGAGAGCCGGTTCCACTTTGGCATGCTCGATCACCTCGAGGGAATTGGGGTTCAGGTAGTCGCGCCAATCCTCCCCTTCGCCGATCTCGTATACGTTTGCCTTCATGAACAGCCGGTCGTACAAACGCACCTCCGCATCGACGGCATGGTTCTCACTGACCCAATGAAGCGTAGCCTTCACTTTGCGGCCGTCCGGCGGATTGTTGCCTCCGCGAGTCTTGGGATCATAGGTGCAACGCAGTTCAACGATCTCCCCATGCTCATCCCGGACTACGTCGGTGCACTTGATCCAATAGGCGTAGCGAAGCCGGACTTCCCGGCCCGGCGCAAGACGGTAGAACTTATGGGGCGGATCTTCCATGAAGTCTTCTTTCTCGATGTAGATGACCCGCGAGAAAGGTGCCTGCCGGCTTCCCGCAGAGGGATCCTCGGGGTTGTTTATGCACTCGAAAGTCTCAGTCCGTTCCTCCGGATAGTTCTCGATGACAACCTTGAGCGGATCAAGCACTCCCATGTAACGCGGCGCATGTCTGTTGAGGTCCTCCCGAAGACAGTGCTCGAGCTGCTCGACCTCGTTCATGCTGTCTGCCCTAGCGACGCCGATGCGCGCCGCAAACTCGCGGATGGCTTCCGGCGTGTAGCCGCGCCGGCGCAGTCCGCAGATCGTGGGCATTCGCGGGTCGTCCCAACCCCGGACGCGTCCCTCCCGGACCAGCTCAATCAGGCGGCGTTTGCTCAACATTGTATACGTCAGATTAAGGCGTGCGAACTCGATCTGCTGCGGGTGATGAATCTCGAGCGCCTCACAGAACCAGTCGTAGAGGGGTCGGTGCACCTCGAACTCGAGGGTGCAAATCGAGTGCGTGATGCCCTCGATGCTGTCCGACTGGCCATGGGTGTAATCGTACGTCGGGTAAATGCACCACTTGTCGCCAGACCGATAGTGACTGGCTTTGATGATGCGATACATCACAGGATCGCGCAGCAGCATGTTGGGAGACGCCATGTCGATTTTCGCTCGCAGGACCGCCTGCCCTTCCTCATAATCCCCCCGCCGCATTTTCTCAAATTCGTCCAGGTTCTCCTGGACGCTCCGATTCCGGTACGGGCTGTCCTTGCCCGGCTGTGTCACAGTCCCACGGTATTCCCTGAACTTTTCCGCATCCAGGTGACATACGTAGGCCTTGCCTTTCTTGATCAGTTCGAGGGCCCACTCATAAAGCTGATCAAAATAGTCGGACGCGTAATACTCGTGTTGGCCCCAATCGAAACCGAGCCAACGCACGTCCTCCTTGATGGAATTGACGTACTCCATCTCCTCGGTAAGCGGATTGCTGTCGTCAAAACGCAAGTGACACCGCCCGCCAAAGTCTCGAGCAATCCCGAAATTCAGACAGATGCTCTTGGCATGGCCGATGTGCAAATAGCCGTTGGGTTCCGGAGGGAAACGGGTCACCACATCCCCGCCCCATTTGCCCGTCTTCATGTCCTCCGTCACGACGGCGCGAATGAAATCGACCCCGGAACCTGAACGATTCCCGTTCATACAAATACAATCCTTTCCTTAAAAGGGGATGGTGCAGACTCTCCGCCCGATACGGACGGAAGCCTAGTTTACATGGAGGTTGGCGTATTATGCACGTTTCTGCCCCGTAACGCCATGCCGGCGACGCTTTGCCCCTCTGCCGCCCGTGCCTGCCCGTTCAATTCGACTCGTGGCAGGGCTCCACGGATGTAATGCGGTTCTGGGCGTCAACATGAATCGTCCTGGCAATGTGATTTCGAGCCTCTTCCGCATCAACCTGACAATAGGTAAGGGCGATGATCAGGTCGCCCGGCACACCGAGGCGCGCAGCGGGTCCATTGAGGCATACCACGCCGCTGCCCCGGCCCCCTTCGATAAGGTAGGTCTCGAAACGGCTTCCATTGCTGAGGTTAAGCACCTGGACCCGTTCGTAGGGCAGCATGTCCGCCGCGTCCATCAAATTGGGGTCGAGCGTTAAGCTGCCTACGTAGTGCAGGTCAGACTCGGTGATCGTCGCCCGATGAATTTTGCTCTTTAGCATCGTTAACAGCATTATCAGCTCCTCTCAAAAAGCAATAGATCATGAAGACAATCAACGTCCAATCAACGTCCGGAAAAGGACTCTATTGGATCGCCTTCACCGCAGGATCAGACCTTCTCGCCAGCGGCCTTGTCGATCCCGGCCTGCAAAACAACGTTGTCGATAAGGCGCGTATTGCCCACCCAGCCCGCTGCAGCCAAGAGCACCCTCCCGTATATCTTGTCCACCGGCGTCATCTCGTTCGCATCGACGGCTTCAATATAGTCGATGCGGAAGTCCTTCATGGCACGGCGCACTACATCGCGGACGGCCTCCACATC
The DNA here is from genome assembly GCA_964493915.1 of uncultured Nitrospiraceae bacterium. Lineage (GTDB taxonomy): Bacteria > Hydrogenedentota > Hydrogenedentia > Hydrogenedentales > SLHB01 > CAZBQH01. The sequence continues at coordinate 4,354 of CAZBQH010000023.1, read as the reverse complement.
GCGCTCACCCTGCTCGAACAGCCGCTGAGCTGCAAAGAGACCGCGCGACATGCCCAAAGCCTGTTCCCGCTCTTCAGGGCTCAGATAGGTGTTGCGCGAGCTCATCGCAAGACCATCCGATTCGCGGACGATCGGCATCTCGACGATCTCGATTCCCAAATCGAGATCCCTTGCCATGCGCCGGATAACCGCACACTGCTGAGCGTCCTTCTGACCAAAATAGGCCCGGTCCGGCTCCACGGCGTTGAAGAGCTTCGTTACGACCGTGGCGACGCCCCGGAAAAATGTCGGCCTCGAGCGTCCGCACAACCCGGCCGTCAAACGCTCGACGTTTACATAGGTGGCATACCCGTCGGGATACATCGAGCGCACCGAGGGCGCGTAGATTGCCTTAATCCCGATGCCGTCAGCCATGGCGCAGTCCGCGTCAAAACTCCTGGGGTACTTGTCAAAGTCCTCGCTCGGGCCAAACTGCGCCGGGTTTACAAACAGGCTCGCAACAGCCACGCGGTTACCCGAAACGGCGGCCCGCATCAAACTTGCGTGACCCTCGTGCAAGGCGCCCATGGTCGGTACGAGCCCGATGGACCGTCCCTCCTTCCGCCGCGCCCGCGACCAAGCCCGCATTTCCCCGGCATGTCTCAGGATCTCCATCAGAACTCATGTTCCTTTCCGGGAAACGTACCCGACTTGACCTCGCTAATGTACGTCTCGACGGCGTTTCTGATCGCGCCAGGCACATCGGCGAAGACCTTCACGAACTTCATCGGAGCCTCGTAGCCAAGAATGTCGTACACGATCAGTACCTGACCGTCGCACCGGGCGCCGGACCCGATTCCGATGGTGGGGATTCCAATGGCTGCGGTAATCTCTGCGGCGATATCTGCCTGAACCAGCTCGAGCACAAGTGCGAAACAACCCACTTCCTCGAGCGCCTTTGCCTCGCTGAGCAGCCGGTTACCGGCATCGAGATCCCGTCCCTGCACCTTGTAGCCGCCGATCTGATGTACAGACTGGGGCGTCAACCCGATATGACCCATCACGGGAATGCCAGCCCGCAGCACCGCCTTAATGGCTTCACCAAAACGGTCGACGGGGCCCTCGATCTTGACCCCGTGCGCTCCCCCCTCTGCGACAAAACGCCCCGCATTCCGGACAGCCTCCTCGGGGCTGATCTGGTAAGAAAGAAAGGGCATGTCGCCGATAACCAGCGCGTGCGTTGCGGCGCGCGACACCATTTCGGTGTGATATACCATCATGTCCATGGTGACTCTAAGGGTGTCCGGACGGCCCTGGACCGTTGTTGCCACAGAATCGCCCACAAGCAAACAGTCTACGCCGGCTTCGTCAAGGATTTTGGCGGTCGGATAGTCATAGGCGGTGAGCACCACAAGCTTCTCGCCAGCCTGTTTGCGTTTCAGAAACGTGGTCGTCCTCACACGAGGCATACTGTCAACCTCCTGAACCGTGACGTACCGTCCCGGTCCCTCTTGGGCTCCAAGCGGAGCGGTTCAGCGGTCCCTCAATGGACCCAGTCGATAGACCCGGCCTGCGCCTCCCGGCGATTCGGCGAGTTCGCCGATGGTCTTGCCAGTCACCGGGTCCACCGCTTGGGGGGCAATCTCAGCAAAGGGAACAAGGACAAAAGCGCGGCGGCGGAATGCCGGATGAGGCACCTCCAACCGCGCTTCCCTCACCAGACGGTCGCCCCAAAGGACGATATCGATGTCGATGAGGCGCGGTCCCCACCGAACTGCGGGCACGCGTCCCAATTCGACCTCTACAGCTTTGACGGCGTCCAGTAGTTCGAGCGGTGCAAGGTCCGTCTCGATCTCGGCGGCCGCATTAAGAAAGGCCGGCTGGTCCACAACACCAACGGGTTCCGTCTCATAGCAATCAGATACGTTGACGACCCGTACGTGATGAAGTCCGTCGAGCCGGTCCAAGGCGTCCTGAAGATTCCTCATCCGGTCGCCCAAGTTGCTCCCGAGGCTCAGATGGACCCTCATGCTTGGTGCTCGTTCATGTGCAAAACTGCCATGGAATCAATCAGAAAAGTTTAACAAAGCAACTCGTTCGCGTGCAAGCGGTTGGAAAGCGACGCAGCCCTATGCTAGAATGCATCTTGTTTATACTGTGAAACTCCTTCCGGGGAAAGGATTTATGCCCAGGATCAGCAGAAAGGATGTGGAATACGTTGCCGGGCTTGCTCAGTTGACCCTTGACGACGAGGCGAAAGATCGCTTAGTCGGCGAACTGGGCGAGATCCTTACCTATATGGATAAACTGAACGAGTTGGACACCTCCGGCGTCGCCCCGATGTTCCATGTGCTCGAGATTGCCAATGTGTACCGCAACGACGAGCGGGGTCCTTCCCTCGACCGCGAGAAGGCCCTCGAGAACGCCCCCCGCACCGACGGCGAGTATTTTATTGTCCCGCGCATCCTTGAAACGGAGTGAAACATGAGCCGCCAATGGTATCGCGAAACGGCTCATGGTATCAGGGACGCCCTCAAGCGGCACGAGACCACTGCCATCGAAGTGACGGAGAGCTTCCTCGGACGCATTGAGGAAGTGGACGGCAAAGTGGCCGCCTACACCGATGTATGGAAGGATACTGCTCTCGCGCGGGCTTTTGCCCTTGACGAACAGCTTGCCCAAGGCGTAGACCCAGGCCCCCTGACGGGCGTTCCTGTCGCGCTCAAGGATGTTCTTTGCACAGAGCAAGGCACGACAACATGTTGTTCAAAGATCCTCCAAGGATTTCGCAGTCCCTTCGACGCAACGGCTGTCAAACGTCTCGAACAAGCCGGAGCCGTTTTTCTGGGTAAGGTCAACATGGACGAGTTCGCCATGGGCTCGTCGACTGAAAACTCAGCGGTCCAAACCACAAGAAACCCGTGGAACCTTGCCTATGTCCCCGGCGGATCAAGCGGAGGTTCCGCTGCATCCGTCGCTTCCGATACGTGCGCCCTCGCCCTTGGGAGCGACACGGGCGGCTCGATCAGGCAGCCAGCGGCGCTCTGCGGGTGCGTCGGCATGAAACCAACCTATGGCCGGGTCTCGCGCTACGGCTTGGTTGCATTTGCGTCTTCACTCGACCAGATTGGCCCGCTAAGTAAGGACGTCGAAGATTGCGCACTTGCACTCAATGTGATTTGCGGCCGCGACCCCCATGATTCGACCTCTGCCGACATCCCTGTGCCCGATTTCACCAAGTCGCTGACAAACGATGTTGCCGGGATCACGATCGGTCTGCCAAAGGAGTATTTCACCGAGGCCCTGGGCACGGAGATGCGGGACAAAATAATGGACGCCGTTGCAGTCCTCGAACGGGCCGGGGCGCAGACCATGGAAATATCGCTTCCGCACACCGAATATGCCGTTGCGGTCTATTACATCATTTGCACGGCGGAGGCCAGCGCCAACCTCGCCCGTTTCGACGGCGTCCGCTATGGCAGCCGATCGTCCCAGGCCAAGAACGTGGGCGACATGTACCGCCTGACAAGAAGCGAGGGGTTCGGTCCGGAAGTGCAACGCCGGATTCTGCTCGGGACCTACGTTCTGAGCAGCGGCTACTACGACGCCTATTACGTGAAGGCACAGAAGGTCCGCGCGCTCATTCAGGGCGATTTCGTCAAAGCTTTCGAGCAATGCGATGTAATCGCCACACCGACATCGCCGACGCCCGCGTTCAAGATTGGGGAGAAAACAGCCGATCCCCTCGACATGTACCTCAGCGACATTTACACGATTTCAGTCAATCTGGCCGGAATCCCTGGGATCAGTCTGCCGTGCGGGCTGACAGCCGCGGGCCTCCCTACAGGTTTGCAGCTCCTCGCGAAGCCGTTCGACGAGGCGACGCTCCTCCGCGTCGCCTATACCTACGAGAAGAACCGAGAGTTCGTGATGGGCCCAGCGCCGGCAGCTTGAGGAGTTCGATGAAGTACGAAGCTGTCATTGGCATGGAAGTGCACGTCGAGATGAACACCCAATCGAAGGTGTTCTGCTCATGCAGCACCAACTTCCATGCGCCGCCGAACACGAACGTCTGTCCCATCTGCTTGGGCATGCCCGGCGTGCTACCCGTGATGAACCGTGCGGTTGTAGACGCGGCCGTCGCTGCGGGTTTGGCGCTAAACTGCACCATCGCCCGCTGGTCGAAAATGGACCGCAAGAACTATTTCTATCCCGATTTGGCCAAGAACTACCAGATAAGCCAATACGACTTGCCCCTCTGTCGCGACGGCTGGCTCGAGATCGAAGCAGAGGGCAAAACAAAACAGATCGGCATTACTCGAGTGCACATCGAAGAGGACACGGCGCGCAATATCCACACCATCGGCGGCGGCGT
>CAZBQH010000022.1:0-12805 GCA_964493915.1 uncultured Nitrospiraceae bacterium | reverse complement strand
CCCTTTGACCAGCATTGGCTCCGGGCGCTTGTGGCGCCGCGGGTAGTCCTGACAACAGATGCCTTGGGCGACACATGGGCCAATCCGCTCGGCACGCAGGCCGCTTTCCTCGCCGCGCAGCCCGTCTTCGACCTGCTTGACGCCGGGCCGCGGAACGTGATCCATTTCCGCGAGGGAACGCACGACCAACTAGCTTCTGACTATTGCGTTTTGCTCGACTATGTCAGAAGGTTTTTCGGCAACGAGTGAACCGCTGATCCGTTTACTAACTCCTTCTAGCCGCTTTGCCTCCCTGAGTCTTTGAGACGGCGCTGCCGTTCAGAAGCCGAATCAGTTTGACCCCTTCACCGGCGCCCGTTAGAATCGGGCGTGGCGCCGAGAACGCTTATGCAACTGGGGAATCACGCCATGAACTCCTCTTCTCCCAACATTGTCTATATCATGTCCGACGACCACGCGGCCCACGCCATGAGCTGCTACGGAAGCCGCATTAACCGAACGCCGAACCTGGACCGGATCGCTGCGGGCGGCATGCGTTTTGACCACTGCTTCTGCACAAACTCGATTTGTACGCCGAGCCGCGCTGCAATACTCAGCGGGACCTACAACCACGTCAACGGCGTTACTACGCTCAGCACGCCCATGGACAACCAACTCCTCACTTTTCCAAAACTCCTCCAGCAAGCGGGATATCAAACCGCGATTTTCGGGAAGTGGCATCTTGGTATTGGGCCCGATCATTGTCCTACCGGATTCGACGAGTGGACTGTACTTCCGGGCCAAGGTTTGTATCATAATCCCGAGTTTATCTTCCGAGGACCCCATGGCGGGACCCACAGAACCGTTATGGGCTACGTCACCGATCTCATCACGGACATGAGCCTGGATTGGCTCGAGCGACGTGACCGCAATCGTCCGTTCTGCATGCTGGTTCATCACAAGGCCCCCCATAGGGAATGGGAGCCGGATGAGAAGCACGCCCACCTTTACCTCAATGAGGAACTGCCCGAGCCTGATACGCTTTATGACGATTATGCCAACCGGGCCTCGGCTGCGGCGGCTGCGGAGATGCGCGTCGGCGTCCATATGACCGACCGCGACATGAAATGCACCATCAACCGCACCCTTTCTGAGCATGAATTGCGCAAATGGGCCTATCAGCGCTACATCAAGGATTATTTGAGGGTCATTGCGAGCGTCGATGACAATGTCGGGCGCATCCTGGACTATCTGGATGCGGAGGACCTTGCCGAAAACACCGTAGTCGTCTACACCTCCGACCAGGGCTTTTTCCTGGGCGACCATGGCTGGTTCGACAAACGCTTTATGTACGAGGAATCGCTGCGCATGCCCTTCCTGTTGCGCTATCCGCGCGAGGTGCAGCCCGAAACGGTGAACAGCGACATGGTGCTGAATCTGGATTTTGGACCCCTCTTCCTCGATCTTGCCGGCTTGTCTATCCCCGACTCTTTTCAGGGACGGAGCTTCAGGTCGCTTCTCCATGGCAAGACGCCGTCCACCTGGCGTCAGCGCATGTACTACCGCTATTGGATGCACGCCGGCTATCACAACGTGTACGCCCACTATGGACTCCGCACAACGCGGCACAAGTTAATCTATTACTACGCTGACGCTTGCGGCCAGCCCGGCGCCGTGGACGATCCCCATGAACCGGAATGGGAGCTGTTTGACCTCGAAAAAGACCCGTACGAACTCCAGAATGTTTACAGCGATCCTGCATACGCAGCCGCTCTGGCCCAGCTCAAGGAAGAGCTCCACCGCCTACAGGCGGAAACCGGGGATCGGCGTTATGAAAAAGATCTCGACTAAGGCGAAGAGGCGTTCGCCGCGCCGAACAAACAGTCAAAGGGGAGAAGAATGCATGCAGAAATGCTCTTGATGGGGATGGTCCTGATCGCGCTGCATGCATGCGCCGATGCCGGCGCGATTACCCTCAACGAAAAGGACGCCGGATACCGGGGCATCTGGTCTGCGGACCAGCCTTCAGGCGACGAATATGTTTATAAGTATAGCGGAGGGCTGGGGACATATTGCGCCAAACATAAGCCCTTTGCCGTCTACTGCAAAGAAGTGAATAAAACGTTTTTCTGTTACGGCGGCGCCAAACCGGACGACAGCCGGCATCTCCTGCATATGGTCTCTTACTACGACCACGACGCAGGCGTTGTCCCGCGGCCGACGATTGTCCTCGACAAACAAACCGGCGACGCCCATGACAACCCCGTGATTGCTGTTGACGCGGAAGGTTGCATTTGGATTTTTTCGACGTCCCACGGCACGTCGCGGCCGTCCTATATTCACCGCAGCAAGCGCCCTTACGACATCGATGCATTCGAGCTTGTGCCGGCGACGAGAATCGAGGGCAATGAGCGGGTACCGATGACGAATTTTTCCTACATGCAGCCGTGGTATGTGCCCGGCCGCGGCTTCGTCAGCTTCTTCACCCGGTACAATTACCCTGTCGCGCGGACCATTTGCTTCATGAGCAGTCCGGACGGCGTCGGCTGGAGCGAGTGGCAGCGTCTTGCAGCTATGGGCGAAGGTCATTACCAGATAAGCGCTGCATCCGAAGACCGCGCCGGATCCGCCTTCAACTACCACCCGGAGGGCAAGGGCCTCAACTGGCGGACCAACCTGTACTACATTGAAACGGCCGACTTCGGGCAGACATGGCGCACCGTCGACGGCACGCCCCTCGCCGTGCCCCTTAACGAGGTAAAAAACCCCGCCTTAGTCCACGATTACGCCGCTGAGGGACTCAATGTGTATCTCAAGGATATCCGTTACGACGGGCAAGGGCGTCCCATCATCCTCTATCTCACGAGTAAAGGTTACGCCCCCGGGCCGAAGAACGGACCCCGGACATGGATGACAGCGCGCTGGACGGGTTCGGCGTGGGAATTGCGCCGGGTGACCACCTCGGACAACAACTACGACATGGGTTCCCTGTACCTCGAGTCCGACGGTGCTTGGCGTATCGTGGCCCCTACCGAGACCGGACCCCAGCCCTATAATCCGGGCGGCGAGATGGTCTTGTGGCTGAGCAAAGACCAGGGCGCATCGTGGGAGAAGGTCAGGCAGTTGACGCGGGACAGCGCGCGCAACCATACCTACGCACGCCGTCCTGTGAATGTGCATCTGGGTTTCTACGCCTTCTGGGCTGACGGCGATGCACGCCGGCCTTCAGAATCCGCCCTGTACTTTTGCGACCGCGAGGGGCGCGTCTATAGGTTGCCGCAGGAAATGAAAGAGGACTACGAGCAGCCGGTCCCTATATGCGTGCCTGGCGACTAGAACCGGCGTTTCGGCAGCCTGTGCTGACCCTGTCTCCGAGTCCGAGTGAACGCTCTTGCGGCCTGCTGCTGTCCCTTCCGTAGCATAGGAAGCTGTGCTCAACGCGCGTAACCGAAGCTCATGGGCGGCGCCTCGAACCAGCCCTCGACAACAGGCACTGTCTCGCCGGTGACGCGATCCCCCGCCAACGTGTCCTCGCTCATGACCTGGGCGGATGTAAGCGGCTTGCCTTTCACCTGAATCTCAGTGTTTTGCTGGCTCTGGTTGACCCAAAACAGGGTCTCGTTGACTACGGCGCCAAGAACATGCTGCGGTTGGTCCGACTCGCATTTGCGGACTTGGTCGCCCCGCTCCGTGAGGCGGCAAAAGGACGCCCATGCATGATATACAGGTCGCACATTCCAGTCGTTGCGTTTGAAGTCCCATAAACCATAGTTCATGAGTCCCATGTTGGCGGGGTAATAGGCTTCCTGCAAGCACCAGATCGAGAAACCCGCCACGCCGCGATTCAGACCGTCGATGGCGAGGGCCGAGGTCCACACCGCGTAAGGGTAGGATTGCATCAGGGAATTCATCATCGGGTCGGAGAGGTCTTTATCTCGGAAACCGAACTCACCAATGACGAAGGGCTTGACCGGATCTTTCCCGGCGAGCGATTTGAGGCGGTCCTCGAGAAAGGACGGCAACAAGAGGCGGTCGCACGGATCGATGTAGCGGTGCGAGACGAAGAGACCGCAGCGATCAAAATGGCTTTTCCTCTCGACGCAGCGCGTGAACCATCCCACGTCGTCGTCGCACTCGTCGCTGCCCACGATCTCGATATCCAGATCGCGCAGGTCGATTTCCCGTTTCACGAGTTCGTGGAGCCTTACATAGGCGTCAAAGCTGTAGCGGCTCGCAAAATAGCCGTTCGGTTCGTTCGTAAGCGTCCACTGCCGGACGCACGTGTATCCCCGGGTCCTGGTCAGGTGCTCGAGGAGGGCGCCAGCCGCTTTGGCCATCTTTTCCGGGGCGCCATAAGGGTCCTCTTTTTCCCACTCGACGCCTACCACGTTGACAACCGCGCCCAGTCGTTGATACAGATCCAACGTCCGGTAATGACTGGCCATATTCGGGTTGTCGAAGGTGAAGGTCTCCCAGTCTTCGCTCGGGTTCCAATCCTTGTACCAGAAGAACATGCGGACCCAGTCGGGGTCCATCCATTCGATGCGGGCTTCGCGTATGGCGACAGCCTCGTCATCGACGCCGTTATGCGTGTTGCAAGGCGCATAAAACCAGCCGTCGTCCTCGACGCCAAAACCGCTCAGGGATTTGCAGACTACCTGGTCCGTCACGGTCAACGTGATGGGACCTTCGAGCGGTTCTATGGCCGCCATGCCGCCGTCTGCGAGGCGGACATCGCTGAAATACGCGTCGCCGTGCCCGTTCAGAATGAGTGAAACGCGCGCCTGCGCCGTATTGCGGGGCACGATGGCGCGAACGGCAAGGTGCGTCCACTTGCCGTCGCGTAGAGCCGGGCCGGACTGCGCGACGCCGACGCGGCCGCCGTCTGCGTTCTGGAACTCGATAGCGGCATAGACGCCGAAGCCGCCGGCGACGTTGCGGGCCATCGCTTCGAGTTTGCAGATCAGGATGGCGTCTGGCTCGGCATCAAAGGGTTGATATAAGGAGGGCCAGCCTATCTGAGCTCCGCTGGGGACGCGGATATGCGCCGCCAGCCGGCCGTCAATGGAGACCGCCTCGGTCAAAAGGTCCCGTTCGCTTGGACGCCAGTTCCCGAGACCGTCCGAAAAATCGCCGTTCATGAGCAGTGCTGGCGCCGTTGCAGCAATGAGAACGAACGGAAGCGTGCCCGCCATCATCATCCCATTCTCCTCGTTTGTCCTAACGCAAAACGAGCGGTGGTTTTTCCTTGTCCTCCCCTATACAGGTAGAGGAGACCCGGCGGCTCCTCTACGCTCGGAACCGCCGGGCAAATCTGCATTTTCGGCGCCGGGGCCGGTCCTTCCGGTTCCCACGCAGCCCTGCAGAGCGAGCGGATCAACCAAATCCGCCCGCCAAGCTGACGAGCATCGGCAGGACCGACGGAATCAAGTAATCGGTTCCGCTATATCCAATTGGGTAATCGAGACCGTACCGCTGGAACTCGACATGACCGTCCATGTAAAGCACGTTGCAGCCTCCCGGCACATGATTGAAGCGGATGACGCCGGTCTTCAGAGTCGGGTGGTTTGCAGCCCACGGCGATTCATTCATCCCGTAGGAGTCGAACATCACGGCGATGGTGCTTTGGGCCATGGCGCCGGCAGCGGGATTGTTGATGTCCGTGATGAAGAATCGTTCGATCCCCTCGCGCAAGGCAGGGTACGTGCCGGGCAGGGGCGCCCCGTTTTCGTCAGGCAATCCGGTCCAGAAGGCGTACTGGCCCGGATCCCCCGTTCCCCAGCCGGGGAACTCGAGAGTGTACCAGCCGCAGACATCGGTCGTTGGCCAGGCAACGAAAGCGACGTTCGCTGCATAATACCCCATCCAATTGTTTTTGGCTGCAATCAGGTCCGCCAACTGGCCGCAGGACTGCGTGGCATAGCCTGTGTACAAATAGGAAATGGGCATGGAAAGCACAGCCCTTAGACAAGGTACATAGGCTGCATTCTCGGCTGCATCCGCAGCAGCACGCTCGACGTTTTGCGCGTAGTTCGGGTCGAACCCCCATGCAGACGCTGTTTCGTCGCCGCCCGGGTCGGAAGGGCAACGGGCGATATTGGGGTCGGTCCAGTAGTCCGGATAGAGGGCTTTACCGCGCATGTTCAGCAAGCAAGTCAGGGTTTGGAGGGTAACTGGGTCGTGTGCCGTTACGTCCGACCAGGGGACCCAGTTTCCCCCGCGGTCTTCGCTGGAATACATTTTGTGGATGAGCCCCCACTGCTTGAGGTTGTTGGCGCATGACGCACGTCGCGCCGCCTCTCGGGCCCTTGACAGCGCCGGCAATAGAATGGATGCCAAGATGCCGATGATCGCAATTACAACAAGCAGCTCAATGAGTGTGAATCCTTGTTGTTTGTACTGAATCATTGTAGTTCCTTTCAACTTTTTGTTGTGCCGCTTTCTCGCCAGGCTTCGGCAATAGAAGGCCGCGTACATCTGCAAATTCAGCTTGCCCTTCACCAAACGCACTCTATAAAATACAAGTGAATAGAGTGGTTTGTATAGAAGCTTTTCCCTGATTCTCCGGTAGGAATTTGACTCGCGATGAAAGCGCAACGCACGATCACCCGCAGCGAAGACGAAATCACCAATGCCTGCCCGGTCTGCGTGCGAACCTATGCGTTTGAGCGTCTCGACGGATCCACCCCATGGGAGACAGGCCTCCCGCCGTGGTCCTGTGGAAAGGTACTGTTTTTCCGGGGCTATCCGGAGATTCCGCCGCACAACCATGATCATTACGAGATTGAGTTGGTGATTGGGGGGAGCGCGGTGCATAGCACGCCGGAAGGGGAAACAGTGCTAAAACCCGGAGATATTCACGTCGTGGCTCCGGGGGAGGTGCATAGCTTCGATCGGATTGACGGCCTGTTCCTTGTCCATTGCGTTTACATCGGAGAATGGCTGGCGGCCGATATTGGCGAACTGCTCTATATCGACGGCTTGGTTCCCCTGTTCTTGCCGACCGTTTTCATCAACGAAGCCCACCGTGTCCGGGTTCCGCAATGGTATCTCCATCCTCCGCAATTGGAGAACTGCCTGCAAGAACTTCGCGACATCGCCGCCGAATGCACAGCGACGCGGCCCTCTCATCAATACCTTAAGTGGTCATTGAAAAAACTCATGTTGTACCTTTGCAGGGCCTATCGTGAATCTGACTCGTCGTCGTTGTTGCCAATTCGGCCTGACATGCGCCGGGCCGTCATGACCGTCGAGGATCATGTGCTGAAAGGAGAGCCCCTCGATGCCTTTGAACTCGCGCGCAATCTGAAGATGAGTCCTGCCACATTCAGCAGAGTATTCAAAGAGACAACCGGCTACAGTCCGATGCAGTATTTTCAGCGGCGTCGTGTTGAGAGGGCCTCCTGGCTCTTGCGGGATTCCAGCCGTTCAATCACCTCCGTTGCTTACGAATTGGGCTATTCCGACGCCTCCTATTTCTCTCGGATGTTCAGACGCCATTTCGGGCTCAGTCCTGCAGAGTTTGCTGGCCGTTTTTCGCAGAGCGTCGTCTCGTGAGTGGAAGCGTTGCGCCGTCAAGGCGAGCAGGCTAAGTTTCGACGTTGCCTGCTTCGAGCCAGAGGGCCCAGTCCTGTTCGTCTGGAGTCGTGAAAGACACCTTTTGCCCGCCCATTACAGGGCCGTTGCCCAGCTTATGCAGTTCGCCGTTGCGCGGGTCGAACCATGCAGCCGCGAACGCGCCCTCGGCGTTGGCAAGGTCCAGTGTGAAGGTTCCACCCGCAGGCGCATACACAAGGTACGTCTTGCCCGTATCGGCCAGGCACCAGGCCGGGTGCGACGGCGCCTCGACGATGTCCGCTGGCCGCATCATGGGCAGAGCATGGGCCAAGTACCTCCGAATGAAGGAGTACGTGGGCAGGATAATCTCCACGTCCGCGGGTTGGATGTAGTTTACTGGATCTTCAAAGTTGGGGTACGAGATCTGGCCGCGGACGAGCATCCCGCCCCCTGCCATCAGAAACGCCCAGGACCGTTTGCGATCCGCACTCACGGCGTCGATGATGGCCTTGCCGGGATACTGGTCCCGGTACGTTCGGACCTTCTGGTAAATGCGCTCGGGGCTGGTTTCTGCGGCCTGTCTTGTCCCGCACTCGAAGTCGCGTCCGGGCGTCCCGCGGCCGCCTTCGGGCGCGTAGATTTCCCCATCGCTTTTTATCCACCAGTAACGGAGATCCATGACGCGGACTCTTGCGCCCCTCGCGGGGTCGGACAGGACCGCATCCTGGACGTTCTTGGGTGCACCTAAGCCGATGCAGACCTCTTTGTCTGTCTCCCTCTCCCATTCAGCGATGGTGTCTATCCAAAATTGGACGAATCCGACCGGGCCGGTGAACTCCTGGCTTGTCAGGTGCACGACGTTGGCATTCCCTCCCAAGACATCGAGGCACTTCCGGATGTAGAGCCTGTGAAGCTCGCATCTTGTTGTGTTTGCGACGTCGTAGAACGCATTCGCCGCAGGTATCTGGTCCGGCATCTCCGTATTCTGGACGCAGTTGCCGGGCCGCCACGGAAAGTCAACGTAATGGGCCTGATTCTCGAGCAAGGCGTGTTGCATGTAGAACTTGTGAAACAACACCGTACCTTTGGCGTCGCAGAGGTCTGCGAAAGCCTTGACCCGCTTGAAGTACCATGGGTTGAATCGGGTCAAGTCGTATTTGGGCAAGCCGTCCGCCGCCATTCCCTCGTTGCTTCGGGCCCAAGGTTGCTCGAGGAAGGGGGGCTTTGCGTCAGGTGTGGTTCGCTCAACGATGTCGTGTGCATCGCGCCGCCGGTCGTACCACAATCCGAAGTTGTGTTCGAAGCCGGGATAACCGTAGGACAGCATGCTGTCCGTCAGCGCATCCAGATCCTCGGTGCGGTTCGGCCGCACGTCGCCTCCCGGGTCGCCCGCCGAGCGGCGGGGGATGTTCGGCCGTTGTCCCGGCCGCCACCAGCCGTTATGCTGCACCCACCCCCAAATCACCTTGCCCTCGTGTGTGAACCAACCATTGGCGTTGACGAGTTCTGCATTGCACGCGCTGGCGTCCGCTTGTGCGCGATCCATCCGTGCCTGCCAGTCGCGAAGGAATGCCTCGCGCCAGACGTTGACCGTCTTCGCGCCGGGGTAGGGCCCCTCAGCCAAAGCGGGGTCCGTCCTGTCCGTCCAGTAGTGGGACCCATGGCCCGTGGCCGCAAAGCTTCCGCCCCAATGCGGGCCTGTAGGGTCGGCCGGATCCCCCCGGAGAAGGTACAAGACGGAGGGCGTGTCGCCCATTTTGAGGCGGTCCAGCTTTGCTGCCAGGAAGTCCCCCAGAGCGCCGTGGCGCCGGACGTGGCGGTCCAGGAAGGTCTTGTTGCCCAAGTCGCCGGTATTGACTCCGCCTGTATACATGCCCCGGAAGGTTGTATCGGCCTCGATCCACCACAAGTCCGGATGGTGATGGTACAGATAGTCTCGCGCCGCCTGATCTTGCCCGGTGTTCCAGGATCCGATCGAGTACACCCGCAGTTTTGCCTTGATGCTTGGGTCGTCGTGAACTGCTTGAGCGACATCTGTTATGGCGCCCCAGACCAACACGTACAGCCGCCTGTTCTCGGGCGCGTTCGACCGCTCGATCAACCACGAAGAGCCTTCCGTCGGCTGGCTATAGCCTGCTTCCGGGCTCGAATCCGTTGCGCCCTGCTTGACCAGACGCCGGAGCGCTTCGGGTTCTGGGCAGCTTGGCGCATTGCGGCTGAGCGCTTTGTAGTCCTGCGCGTAGGCGTCGAGCACTTCCTGAATGCTTGACGTACGCCCCGCCCCCGGTGGTGAAGAGAGGAGGCCCTCTATGTCGAGCACGTCTGCATAGAGCAGCAGATGCACCATTGACTGGTAATCATCGTTGTCCGAGCCGCCGATGTCGCTGGATACGATGACGCGCGGCCGTTCCCCGGCCAGCGCGCCCCCTTGGGGTTCGCTGAACATGGTCGGTGCGGCGGTCCCCAACGTCAACGGCGCCACTGACGCGGCCAGGGCGCTGGACAACAGCATCCGCATCTCGATCCTCATGAGATCTGTTCTGCTCCTTCCATCTCTTGCTTTCCTTTTCCGGCCCCGGAATGCAGCACTTTGCCGAACTGCTGCTCGAAGAGCTGCGCGTAGAGCCCGTGGCGGCCGAGGAGTTCGGCATGCGTCCCAATGTCGACGACGCGGCCGGCGTCCATCACAACTATCCGATCGGAGCTCAGGATGGTCGATAAACGATGTGCAATGATAAGCGAGGTCCGACCGCGCAGCAGTTTCTCGAGCGCTTCCTGGATCAGGTACTCGGAGGCGGCGTCCAGATTGCTCGTTGCCTCGTCCATGACAAGTATCGAAGGGTCTTTCAATAAGGCCCGCGCTATGGAAACACGCTGTTTCTCGCCTCCGGAGAGGCGGAACCCCCGTTCACCGACGAGCGTGTCGTAGCCGTCGGGAAGCGCCGCGATGAAATCCTGGATATTTGCCGCGCGGCATGCCTCGACCACTTGCTGTTCTGTCGCATCAGGGCGCGCATAGAGCAGGTTCTCGCGGATCGTCGCGTGAAATAGGAAGGTCTCTTGGGTCACCATGCCGATGTGGCGGCGGAGATCGTCTTTGGCCAAGTCGCGCAGATCGTGGCCGTCCAGCAGAATGCGGCCTTCATCAGGGTCGTAGAAACGAGGGACCAAGTAGGTGACCGTGGTCTTGCCTGCCCCACTCGGGCCGACAAGGGCCACCTGTTCGCCGGGACGGATCTCGAACCGGGCGTTTTTGAGTGCGAACCGGTTGCTTGCCCCAGTTTCACTTGCCCCTTCCTTTTCCATCTGCGCCGCATCGGGCGTCGGATAAGAAAAACCTACGCCGTCGAACACAATGTGTCCGCGCACAGTGGGCAAGGGCCGCGCGGCAGGGGCCTCTCTCACGCTTGGGGTCATGTCGAGGTAGTCGAATATTCTCTCGAATACGGCAAAAGACGCCTGGATGTCGACGTGAACTGATGCAAGCTGGACGAGGGGCCGGTAGAGGAGCGTGAGAAGCGCCGCAAAAGCAACCAGCAGTCCGGGTGTGAGTTCGCCCTTGATCACTTGATCCCCGCCGTAGAAATAGACCAAGGCGGGGCCCATGGCGCTGAAGACCATCAGGATCATGCGGAGCCAGCGCCCCACGATGGTTTGGCGGACCGTCAGGTCCCGGACGCGCGCGCTATGGCTGGAAAAGGTCTCCGCGTCCGGTTCTCTCTGACCGAAAATGTTCGTCAGAATGGTCCCGCCCACGTGTAAACGCTCAGAGAGAAACGCCAAGAGAGACGCTTGGCTTTCCTGCGTCTCGGTCGCCAGGCGCCGGCGGACGCGCCCAACCACTTTCGAGGGCAGATAAAAGGCGGGGACCACCATGATCGCGAGAAGCGTGAGCCGCCAGCTCCTAGTGAACAGCGCAACCGAGGTAGCCGTCAACGTCGCTGCATTGCTGGCGATGGCGACTAACGTTCCCGTCGCAACGCCCTGGATCGCATTGACGTCGTTGTTTACCCGCGACAGAATCTCCCCTGCTCGGGTTCGCGTATAGAATCCGAGGGACATGCGTTGCAGATGACGGAAGAGCTCGTTGCGCAGGTCGAACATGATGCTCTGACCTACCCGCGCGGTGAGCGACTGTTCAAGCACGCCAATCAAGCCGGTCACAATGGCCAGGCCGACCATGGCCCCTGCCAGCAGGCCAAGCAGGCGCAAGTCCCTGTTCGGAATGGCGCGGTCGAGAATCAGGCCTACGCAAAAGGGCGGCAATACGTTGAGACCGGCAGTCACGCCTACGCAAAGTAGAATCACGCCCCACTGCAGCCAGTAGGGACGGAAATACCTGCTGATTCTCTTGAGGCTCGCCCGCGTGATTTCGGGCGGCGCCCCCTCGAGTTCTCCTTTGGTGAAATGGTGCTGAAGCCCGTAGGTCCGGGCCAGTCCTCCGGCCGTGGCCATCGAGCCGCGCCAAGCCCCGCCCATCATGGGTGTTCCCTCCGTCTATGACGCAACGCTCGCCGGAACTTGGTGAGGAGCCGCACGAGCGTGCGCTTCTCCTGGTCGCTCAGGCAGCCCGCCAGTTCGGCAAGCCGCTCTGCATAAGCCGGGGCGACCCGGTCCAGCAGAGCCGTGCCCGCAGTGGTGATGTGCACCACCGTAGCGCGCCGGTCGTCATGCGCAGTGCGTACGGCGAGTGTTTGCCGCTCGAGTCGATCAATGAGTCCGGTTACGTTCGATTTGGTGGCGACGAGTTGCTGCCCGATTTCGCCCATAAGCAGTCCCTTGGGCTCGGCCGCTCGCAGTACGAGCAGCACGTTGAGCTGGGCCGAGGTCAGGTTCATCTGACGCAGGTCCGCATCAATGAAGGGCGTCAGATAGCTGTGTGTCCGGAGCAGGTTATAGACCAGTACCGTGTCCAAGTCCGAGCCCATTGTAGCCTGGACGTGAAGCAGGTCGTCGTCGGTGTTTTGCATGGTCGTCACGGATTTCTTGAAGTCGTTCTTAAAGTAGTTCGCCTTTCAATAGTCAACATGTGTATTATTTCCAACTCGAGGGGTCTTGTCAAGATCAAGGCTGCCGGGACTCCGCGAAGAACACCTCTGCGTGCGCACTAGAATCAAGGAACGCTTACGGCCTTATCCAGGACCTGGACCCGCCCACGTCGTCGCCCGCTTTCTCGCAAGGAATCTACGGATTGTCGTTGTGAAGAGGGAGTGAATGGATTATTCTAGTGATCGAGATGCAGATGCTGCAGCCTTGAGACAAAAGAGAG
>CAZBQH010000021.1:0-2332 GCA_964493915.1 uncultured Nitrospiraceae bacterium | reverse complement strand
CTCGTGCTCGAAGAAGCTGTCAGCCATCAGCCGTCAGCTATCAGCCAAACCGCCTTGGCCGCATGGGCGCGCGGGGGCATGGGAGCATGGGAGTCATGGGAGCACGGGATCGCCTCTTGTTCCTTGTTCGTGCTACAGTAAATTCCCGTTCGCAATCGCCGTCGCACGGGGATATAATATGCGCGGTTACGGGTTCCGCTCGCAAGGCGACGAAGAAGGGAATAAACAGTGATCGTCGTTCGTTATCCGCCCCCTCAAGCCCCGGAAGCGCGGCCGGAAGCCGAAACCAAAGAACAATGAGTATGACATTCCAGGACATTAGAATAAAATTGAATAACCGTCAGATGATTGGTAGTATCGTAGGCGAGGCGCATTCCGTACAAGTTGCTTCACAAGGACGGCGCGTGTTCAATCGACAGAAGGCTATTCTTTATATACTGAAGGCGGCGGGGCGTCCCGTGTCCCACATCGAACTCGTGAAGTGGTGTTTTGTTGTTGCTCATGAAACCCCATCGGGTGGCGGGCCGTCCTTCTATGAATTTCTGCCCTATCAGAAGGGACCGTTTTCGTTTTGCTTGTATCGAGAGACTGACATCCTCATGCGCTACGGACTCCTGCGGGACGTCGGTGCATCAAGATGGGAGGCGACCGCCGACGCGGGGTCTGTTACCGGTTCGTTGGGACGATCCATCCGAAATGATTTGTTGGCCGTGGTCAACCAATTCAGGGACGTGTCCGTCGAGCGCCTGCTGGACTATGTCTACGAAAAGTATCCGTGGTTCACCATGAACAGCAATATAAAGAAGCTCCAGCCCCGGCCCATTGCAGACCCGGCCATTTACACCGCGGGATATCAAGGGCAACATGTGGACGGCTTCCTGAACGGCCTGCTTCGCTCCGGGATCAAACGCGTGGTCGACGTGCGGCACAACCCCGTCTCCCGGCAGTATGGGTTTCATAAGAGCACGTTGTCGAGACTGTGCGGTCAGGTTGAGCTGGAATATGAGCACTGGCCACACCTTGGCATCCCGTCTGGCCTGCGGCGAGGGGGGCAGTTCGCAACGCGTGGAGATCTGTTCAGACATTACCTGGAGGCAATCCTTCCGTCGCGCGGTACGGAGATTGCCGAGTTGGCGGAGGCCATGAAGAATACGCCCACCGCGTTGGTCTGTATGGAGTCCGCCCCGGCCGACTGCCACCGGTCGCGGTTGGCGAACGTCCTCGCTGAAGCCTCCGGCTTGCCCGTGTGCCATCTGAGAAGGGGAGCATGCACCACCCGTATCAACTCACCAACGTCCTGATCACGGTAATGACGTACCCCCATCCGTCCGTGGGCTACCAGGAGCTGGTATGCACAGCCGGCATCACCGAGGCAGGAGAATGGGTCCGCCTTTATCCGATCGACTACCGGCACAGACCGCCGGAGCAGAAGTTCAAAAAGTACCAATGGATCGAGGTGGGACTCGCCTCGCGCGGACAGGGCAACGACAATCGTAAGGAGAGTCGCAAGCCCGACCTGGATTCGATCAAGGTTCTGGGGGAGAAGCTGCCCACCACCGACAACTGGCGGGAGCGGCGCCGGATCATCGACGCGTTGCCTCACCATTCACTTAATCAGTACAAGGCCCTCTTTGACTCTGAAAGAGTCTCTCTGGGCATTGTTCGACCGGCGCGAGTGCTCGACTTGGAGATCCGACCAGCCAGTGACGTATGGAAGCCCGATTGGCAGTGGATGTTCGAGCAGGGCCGCCTGTTCGGTGACCCGCAGAAACCGCTTCGGAAGTTGCCGTATACGTTCCACTACGTGTTCGAGTGTGAGGACAGCCAACAGCCACACCGGGCGATGATCGAGGATTGGGAACTCGGTGCCTTGTTCTTGAAGGAGAGCGATCGCCTGGGGTCTGATCCCGAAGCCGCGCAGAGCGTGAAGAACAAGTTCCTTGACAAAATGTGCGCCCCTGACAGGGACACGCGCTTCTTCATGGGAACTCGCTTCCCCTATAACACATGGCTCGTGCTGGGCGTGTTCTGGCCCCCGCGGCTCAATCAAGAGCAGAAGCCCCTGTTCAAGTCATTATCTCGGTGAAGGCCGGAAGCCCCGGATCGAAAAATCGTGCCTGACACGATTTAAAATTGCGAAAACTCTCCCCTGCCGTCATCCATTGCATCTGCCTGCCCGCCACAGCCTTGGCGGTGGCGGGCGTTCATCTGCGTCAAAAGACTCTTTGGAATCGCGGGCGGGACGCCCGCGTCACGGAAAAGCCCGTTCCTCGTCCCCCATGCTCCAATGCGCCCATGCCCCCGCGCGCCCGTGCCCCCATGCTCCTATGCC
>CAZBQH010000020.1:0-4837 GCA_964493915.1 uncultured Nitrospiraceae bacterium | reverse complement strand
GGGGCTTCTACCCGTCGCGGCGCCTCGCGAACAGACACCCGCGGCGGGCCAAGCGGCTGGGTGCGTCTTGCCTCCTCGTTAATCTGCAACAACTGCGTTTCGAGACGAGTCAGCGTCTCTCTCAACGAGCGTATCTGCACCACAGCGATGATGCCGCAGATGCCGCCGCCGATCATAATGCTGAGTACCCCTACGACCAGCGCAAACGTAAGTATCATTTCCATCGTACCCTTGCTCCTCTATGACGGGGCAATAAGCCCGACTACCGGGTGTTTACGCGTATACCGTCTGTTAGGGCGGCGTTTTCACATTTTGGGAACAGATCTTTCAACAAACGGGATGTGTTGCTGTATTATCCGTTAACATCGCAACTAAATCGCCAGTTGAATGCACTCTCTTCCTAATTGGATCACTCACACCTCGATACGCTCCCCTTGCGCGCGAACCCGCTCAAGCATCGCCATCAGGGTGCGCATCTCGTCCCTGCTCAACGTCCCCATAATCTCCACGACCCGGCCAAAATAGGCTTCTTCGACCGATTCCACCAAGGCGATTCCTTGACGGGTAAGTTTGATCAGGTTATAGCGGCGATCCGTCGATACAGGAAGACGCGCAACAAGGCCAGCCTTCTCCATCCGATCGACGAGAGTGGTGATGTTGGCGCGGTGTACGAGGAGCATCCGGCTCAGTTGGACCTGCGTCAGCCCGCCTTCGGGCCCGGACTGGTATTTGAGCAGCATGAGAAGGTTGAACTGGACGTCGGTCACGTTGTAGCCGCGAAAGAACTGGGCGGCCTTTTTTCTGAGCTGGTTCGAGGTATAGTAGATGTTCAGGATAGCTTCATGCTCGAGGGGGGAGATGGGCTTTGGCAAGCCGAGTTCGTTTTGCAGTCCCATGAGGCCTCCTCTGGTTGTGAAGTGGACTGTTAATATCGCAACGATATCACCTCCGACGCCCAATGTCAAGCTCTTTCTGCTCCCAGCATTTCCTCAACTGGAATCAAAGGGCCTTACACGCCCACTTAAGAACACGCTTTCTGCGCACAGAGAAGGCCGGAGGCAATTTCTTCGTCTGCAGTAGCACCGCCAGGCGCTCCCTCGCTCATTCCTGCGCTCTGGGAGACGGGATGTGTAATGCGTTTCTGCACGGGCATGTGGCACAATAGCCCGATCTGTTGAGGGGGACACAGAGGCAAGGAACGGAACGTGTGATTTCGCTCATTGTGCATGGAGGGGCGGGCGACATCCCCGATAGACGCGTCGACGGGTATCGGCGGGGTTGCGTCCGTGCGCTCGAAGCGGGATGGGCCGTGCTCTCTAAAAGGGGGACGGCTCTGGATGCCGTGGAGACGGCGGTCCGCTTGATGGAGGATGATCCGGTTTTCGACGCGGGGCGTGGGTCCTATATGAACCGGGACGGTCAAATCGAGATGGATGCGGCGATCATGGACGGCACGACGCTTGCAAACGGGGCGGTCGCGGCGATCCAACGGGTGCGCCACCCGGTAAGCGTGGCCCGGCTGGTCATGGAACGGACGCCCCATTGTCTTATTGTGGGCGAGGGAGCAGAACGCTTTGCGCGCGATATGGGCGTTCCGGAGTGTTCCCTCGCAGACCTGCAGGTCGACCTCGACGATAGGACGGCAGCGGTAAGCGACACAGTCGGAGCCGTCGCGCGGGACGCCCACGGCAACTTGGCGGCAGCTACGTCCACTGGAGGTCTTGCAGGGAAAATGCCGGGGCGTGTCGGTGACAGTCCGTTGGTGGGTAGCGGCGTCTATGCGGACACCACCCTCGGGGCCGCGTCGGCCACAGGTCGGGGCGAGGACCTGATTAGGATCGTGGCCAGCAAGGCCGTGTGCGACCTGATGGGTCGGAGCCTTGCGCCCCAAGAAGCCGCGCAACGCGTTATTGCGTACCTGGGCGACCGGGTTCAAGGCCAAGGCGGGCTCATAGCAATGAGCCCCGGAGGCGTTGTGGGTGCCGCTTACAATACGGCTCGTATGGCCCGGGCCTGGATGGACCCAGACGGGTCGATCGTGGCGCGCGTCTGAAGTTGCCGCAGATTTAAGGGAAGAAACGGAAGGGTTGGGGGAACTATTTATTCAGGGAAAGGTTGTTGGGCGGTGTTTCTGCAAAGAACCGGCGGGCGGCGCAGGCTGCACGGCTTTTTCCTGAGAACGTAGGATAGGTGTTGCCTGCAGAGAGAAACGACGCCTCGCATGAACGGGACCGTTCGGCGGCCTTTCATCAGGCTGTCCACGAACACGCGCCGGGTCTATTCCGGCTCGCCTGCGCGTTGCTGAGCAACCCTTCCGAGGCGGAAGATGTTCTTCAGGAGACCTTTTTGGCAGCCTGGGAACGCTGGGGCGCGTTCGAAGGGCGGTCTTCTGTGCGGACCTGGCTGACGCGGATCCTTCTTCGACGCGCGGCGCGGCATCGGCGGTACTGGCGCATCCGCAAGCTGGTATCGCTGGATGCGGGATGGAATGAAGGCGCAAATCGGCGCGAAGCTGAAGCAGAGGCGGACAGCCCGCGGCGTGTTCAGGCCCGGCTCGATGTCGCGGCGATGCTTAATGCCTTGTCCCCGAAATTGCGTGAAGTGATTGTGTTGAGAGACTTGGAGGGAATGACCTACGACGAGATTGCCGAAGCGTTGTCCGTACCACGCGGCACGGTTGAATCACGGCTCTACCGCGCGCGGCAAACGCTCAAGAGGCAGTTTCCCGAATATCAGCAGTAGCGTATTGCTGGGTGTCCAACACTGAAGGCGCGAGAACGATGAATGATCGCATAGATCCCCGTGAGTTAAGCGCCTACCACGACAACGAACTGCCCCGTGATGAAGCGGAGCGCGTGGCGGCGCATGTGCGGACATGTCCCGCATGCCAGGCTGAGTTGGCACGGTTGAGGGCCGTCTCGAGAGCGGTCCAAAGCTTGTCCTTTCCGCGCCTGCCGGACGCGGCGATGGCGCGCCTGGATGCAATCGACGAAGGCGGCGCGTGGAAACCGCTATACCGCACGGTATCGCATGTCTGTATGGCGATGTCCGTGCTTTTTATCGTGACCTGCGCGGGGTTGTTGCATGCCCTTGCGGGGCCGGCGCCCCTTTCGGCGCCAGGCCGTGAATGGGAGGCAGCGGCAGTCTCGTCTGATGAAGACTGGACCGCTTGGGAGCGACCCGAGTTTCCTGTGGCCCGGTGGGTCGTGAGCGACCTCGGGATGGAGTAGGCTCAGGATGCAGAAAGTCAGGATCCTTGTGATTGCGTCTGTCTGCCTCGCCTTTGTGGCGGGGGCTGTTGCAGGATTCACGGCGAGTCGTGTCGAAGCGAAATGGGAGCGCGGTTCATGGTTGCAGCGCGAGCTCAATCTTTCACCTGAACAGGCCGAGCAAATGAAGACCATTTGGTCGGAAATGCTCTCAGACACGCGGCGCTTGCATCGCGACCTCGAGCAGGCTTTGAAGCAGCAGCGGCGCGAGGCTTTGCGTAAGCTCCTGACGGATGAGCAGTTTGCTCAATATGAGGCCGTCGAGAAAGATCTGGAAGAGCGTGAACAAACAGACCACGAAGCCCGGAAGGCCGCTTTCGACCAAGCTGTCGAGGCTACCAAGGCGATTCTCGACGACGAGCAACGGGCGCGATATGAAGAAATGCTGCGGAAGAAGCCGGGATTTGGACCAAGAATATGACGGCGCCCGCAGTTGTTACGTGTGAACCGCCGGGACATGCCTTCTGCTGCGGCCGATCGCTAGGAGACAAGAATGCACATTAACAGGATAGACCTGGCCAATCGCAAACACCTTGCGCTGACTATTGGCGCGGGTGTTTTGGGCCTTATCGCCATCCTTTGGGGAGGTTTCTCCTTAGCAAAGAATGACGGCGACGCCTTCACGGCCGGCGAGGACTCGCCGTTCTTCGAGGTTGCACGCGGTTCTTTGGCTATCGATGTGAACGTATCAGGCACTATCAAGGCCCAAGATCAGGAGATCATCAAATGCGAGGTCGAGGGCCAGACGACGATCCTCAAGATTATCGAAGAGGGAAAGCGTGTAAAGAAAGGCGACTTGCTGGTCCGGTTGGATGCAAGCAGACTGCAAGACGACCTCGTCGACCAGGAGATCAAGGTGCATAATGCCGAAGCCGCGTATATCAGCGCTCGAGAAGGTCTCGAGGTGGCGAAGAATCAGGCCCAGGCGGATGTCGACAAGGCGGAACTCGCGTACCGTTTTGCCAAGGAGGACCTCGACAACTATACGGCTGGTGAGTTCCCCCTTGACCGAAGCGAGGCTGATGCCGACATCACACTGGCGCGGGGCAACTTGAAACGCGCCGAGGAGACTCTGAAAGGGTCGAAAGAGCTCGCGGAGAAAGGGTTCATCACCCAGACGGAACTTGAGGCCGACGAACAAAGCCTGCTCAAGGCCCAAGTCGACCTGCAACTTTCTGAAGCTCGGAGCAAGTTGTTACAAGACTTTACCTACAAACGGAGCTTGGCCCAGTACGAGAGCGACCTTAGCCAAGCGGAAATGGCGCTCGCGCGCGAGAAAGCCAAAGCGGCCGCCGACGTGGTCCAGGCCGAGGCCGATCTCAAAGCGAAGGAACTGCAGTATAAACGCGAACAAGAGAAAATGAAGAAGCTCGAGGACCAGATCACGAAAACGGAGGTTTATGCTCCAACAGACGGACTGGTGGTCTACGCCACGACGGGACGCGGCGGCTTTCGGGGCAATGAAGAGCCTCTTGCAGAGGGGCAGACGGTCCGAGAGCAGCAAGAGCTTATTTACCTTCCTACGACCGACAAGTTTATCGCCGAGGTGAAAGTGCACGAGTCGAGCC
>CAZBQH010000019.1:0-47640 GCA_964493915.1 uncultured Nitrospiraceae bacterium | reverse complement strand
GGATGAGACCGCATGTATCAGTTGGCGCACCGCGTCCTGGGCCGACGACAGCCATTGCGCCGAGGCTGGGTGTGCAAAAGGCTGCCGCCCGTCCTTTCCAGGAATGGCGCTGTCTGGGTGGGCATCGAGCCATTCGCGGGGCGGATTCAGGTCCACATGGACAAAGAGCCGGGCATCCGGGTCGGCCTCGAGTGCAGTCGCGATGGCGCACAAGTCAGGCTCTCCAGCGTTCGGCCCCCACTGCAGCGGAACACTGATGAGGAACTGGTGAATGCCGGCCGCCGCAGCCAGCCGCATCTCATCGGCAATAACCGCCTCGTTTGACGGCGACATGCCGCATGCAAAGAAGAAGAGCGCGGCAGCGGCCGAAGGATGTATCTCGAGGACGTCCTCAGGCATTGCCGGCGATTGGCCGACGCCGTCGGCGGGCGCATCCAGCGAAGACGCTCGCCACCGCCCTAGCCAGACTCCCCCCGCAATAGCGCCGGTCAGCAATGCCGCGACGGCTATCGCGCGTACAAGGACCTTCACCGGATCAAACGGTCCTGCTCTTCACGAACTCGGCTACCTCTCTCAACGCCCAAGCCGACTCGCCAAAGGGCTCCAACTCGCGTTGGGCGGCGGCCACCAGTTCCTCCGCGCGCCGCTTCGCTCTCTTCCGGCCCAGTTGGGTGACAAAGTTGCTCTTAAGAGCGTCCTGAGGCGTTGCGTGCTCATCAAGGAGGTCGTCGGTCACCTGGAAAGCGAGGCCGATGCTTCGGGCGAACCGGCCCAGCGTCTGAACCTGACATGGGGGGAGACCCACCAAAGCCGCAGGAATCTCGACCGCCGCGAGAAAGAGCGCCCCTGCCTTCTGCTCGTACATCGACTCGAGGTCCTGTTCGCTTGACAGGTCGTGTGATTCGCGCAGGTCGACATGCTGCCCCCCGACGATTCCCGCCGTACCCATGGCCCGGGCCAAACGGCGGACAACAGCACTCACCAGGGAGGCGTCACCCTGTGCTTCGCCGTTCCGTGCGACCCATTCGTAAGCCAGGGCCACCAGTCCCATGGCGGCGAGGATCGCCGTGTCTTCGCTGAACGTGATATGGGTACATGGCTGCCCGCGCCGCATCTGGCCGTTGTCCATAGCCGGCAGATCGTCCAAAACAAGCGATGCCGTATGAACAAGCTCGATGGCGCAGGCCGCATCCAAAACCGCCTCCGGCGGCTGCCCGCTCAGTTCCCCGACGGCAAGGGCAAGAATCGGGCGAAGGCGTTTGCCGCCGGCAAGAACGGCGTAGCGCATCGCATCGTGCAGGCGCCGGGGTTCCATATTGGCGGCGGGCAACCGCGCATCCAGCGCCATATCTATCAGAGCTTTGCGCTGGGCAAGATAGGAAACAACGTCTGCTGACGTCATATCTCCTCCAGACCAATGCACCGCGTCCTGAGAGGGGTGCACGCGTTCACGGGAAAATCCGTCCAACCAGGTTTATGCGGAGGCGAGGCTGATCCACCCGCCGTAGTCGGCCGACTCGCCCGTTTCCTCCGCCTCGAAAATCGCATGGGCCTCGATCTCGATTAGACCCGCAGGCAGTACCACAACCGTCTCGGCACGATCCAATGTCTCAAGATGCGCCCGGGGTGTCCCATTGATCCGCAGCGTTATCCTCGCAGAGCCCAGATCAGGATAGCAATTGATCAACGTCAGCCGCAAGCGTCCCCCCCCCGTCCGGGAATACGCCCGAACCGAGATCGGCCGCACCTCGAGCCCTGCCATCTTGCGTGGCCGGTACCAACCGTCGACGGGCAACTCGACACCGGGATAAAACATCATATCCTTACGAATTAGAGACCAGAAACGGCAGCGAAACAGCCCTTTTCGGAGGCGGTGGGCCCGTTCAGCAATTGCTTTCGGTAGATAGATGAGCGCATCGCCCCAGGATCGGACGTGCACTCCTACGCGCCACCACTCCCGGTCCAGGAAGGCCCGGCCCACGGCTCTGCATTCCCCGATGATCAGGGAGGGGAGTACATAAGGCCTTGTCAAAATGGGAAAATTGCGCAAAACCATCCTGAGCCTGTTCCGTTGATTGAGGCCATAATACCGGCGCCGGCGCGGCCCCTCTTGCATCGTCGCACCGAATTTGTGGCGAACGACCGCCTCCGGACAACGGCGAATCACGTATCCAGCGTTCCAAATCCTCAAACAAAGGTCCAGGTCGTCGTAGTAGATTCCGAACTCGCCCGGCAGAAGCCCTGTCTTCTCAAGGGCCGAAATCCTCAGAAAACAGGCCCCTCCGCAAGCGCCCAGAACAGGGCGCGCGTCGTGCCATTTGGGGCCGTCAAGGCGCCCAAGCCCGGAATCCCAGCTCGACCCGATCAGTGTGCATTCAAGACCCGTCGAGTTCAGGAGCTCTGGGCTGCCGTACAACACCATGCGAGGCGCTAACGCACCAAGGACGGGGTCGGCTTCCGCCATCTGGACAAGCTTGGTCACGGCGTCAGGCGCCATAGCAGTATCGTTGTTCAAGAGAAAGACATACTTGGCCCCTGCCTTTACCGCGCGTTCGATGCCAGCGTTATTACCGCCTCCCCATCCAAGGTTCCGAGAGCAGACAAGCGCCTCAATGCGCGGGTCCGGGAATCGCTGCCTGACATAGTCGACGCTGCCGTCCTCGCTCGCATTGTCCACCAAGACGTAGCGTGCATTTTGATAGTCGCCTGCCAGAAGCGTCGAAAAGCACTCCTCGAGATGCTGTTTCCCGTTCCAGTTAATGACGAGTACATGGACAAGCGGCGCGTCGATCATAACTGGGCAGTATATAGCAGACGCTTGGCTGATTTGAAATGTTCCTGGGCCTTGCTAGAATGTGCACGGAAATGGGATGAAAAGGACGAGGCGCGGCGCGGATGCAGAGAAACACCTTGACAGGCGGAGACCTATGGCCGACCGGTTTGTAACATGCGTCTGTGGAGAAACCGTCCGAGTTTCTGGAACGACGGTGTGCCCGAACTGCGGGCGCATCATTCAATCGGATCCGGGGTCGAGCAAAGAGGAAAGCTCGTACACCCTTGAGTTTGCTCCGAATGTACCTGTGCCCCCTCCGCCGCCTGGTACCCCCGGCGAGGACCCTGCGGGCGCGGTGCTGCTTTTTGTCTTTCTAGCCTTTGGCGCGCTCTTTCTGGTGCTCACGCTGACGTGCGGGGGCGCTGCTCTCTATTTTCTGAACCAGCCGGAAATCATCGAGACCATTGAGCAGATCGAAACCCTCGGACAGCCTGCACCCTCTCCCGAGCAGCCAGGCCTCGCTGGATGCATCCGGGGGTCTAAGGCTGAGCTTCCTTGTTTTCTTCTGATAGATGAACCGGCCCGCGGCCTACCTGGCTCTCGAAGGCCTTGCCCCGCTCCTCGATGATACGCGTGGCAATCTTCCGAACCTGGAGCTGAAGCCACATATCGGTGGCGCTGCCGATGCGGTAGTCGGCTGGACCATACATATGGACCCGCCCTGTTTCATGCAACCTGACTACCTGGGCAAACTGCTCCTTGGACTCCGCTGCGTACACCGCATAGGTGAGACCGCCGTGTTTCTTCACGACGGAAAAGCAAGGAATGTCGCTGGGCCCATCCGCGATATAGATCATGTTTCTGAACGGCACTCGACGTTCAGATTCGGGAATAGCATCATTGACCGAGATGCTGGTGTGTTTGTTAACGCCTTTGTTGATTTCGAAGAGAGCCCGAGTCTTCGTCGTGTTGTCGAGGAATTCGGCGATTTGGCTGATTGGACCCGAGGGCGGCATACTGTTCAGATCAGTTCCAGGCGCAGCAGGTTCTTCTATAAAAGCAGAAGCATAGATCCCGGAAAGCCTGTCGGCAATGCGCGACCCCCTGATCATCTCGGCCAGGCCGGTGCTGACGACATACTGCTCAAGTTCGATGCGTAGATCCCCGATACGAAACTCCGGCGTGTCCACAATGGCTGCGAGGCGGTCGAACAAACCGGGTATGCCTGGAAAAAACTCGATGGTACGGCCTAACCCGCGGAGCTTTGCATTCGTCAAATCACGAAACCGGCCGTGCCGAACGTAAGAGAGCAAGTGCCCCAGATAACAAGTGTCGGAATTCACCTCAATGCCTGCCCGAGCATAATAAGAGGGCAGCGCGTTCACCTCAGTCCAGAACAGCTCCTCATCCACATCGTAGGCCTTGAACAGAGGTTTCTGCATGTAATGAGGGGAGAGCGTCCGGTCAAAGTCCCAGATAAGGGCAATGATATTCTGAAAAAACAGCCCTTTTTCGGCCAAGATCAAGCATCCTCCTACGACATCGTCCAGGACAGCCAAAGCGGCAAAGCATCCGCCTCGCCAGTAACGTTCAACTGTCCTGCTGGAGCCGCTTCCGCTGTTCACCCCCCAACAAGGCATCGGTTTCGGCAAGCAAGGTCGGGATGCGCGCAGCGTGGGGCGATTTGCTCAGGCACTGCGTCAAGTCAACGTCCTTCACGGTGTCGGCGCGCCGGCCGGGGAACCAGTGCCCGCCGTTGCCCAACAGGTTATAACGCATTTTGCCGAACTCGACCATATCCAAGGCGAGCGCGAGGTTCCGCAGACGCAGAATCCAAGGAATGTTGATCTCGTTGGGCGTTTGATCCCACTCGGGAAGTCCTACATGCCAGGAGCCGGCCCAGTCCTTGCCGAGGACGCGTTCCATCTCGGCGTCTAGCCGGCGCGCAACAGGGGCGGCTAACTCGGCAGCATGGTTGGCCAGGTCCGCCGATTGAAGATGCAGGTCAAAGTCGGACGGCTTTGTTACACCACAACTCAAGCTGTGGACCTTCTGCCGCGCCAGGCAGAAGAGGTCGTTAAAGACCATTGGATGATAGGGCGCCGTCAGCCTGATGAGTTTCTTGCTCGGTCTGTAAAGGAGACCGCCCTTGTCGTTCGGGCTAATAATATAGACGCCCATATCCCGACGTCGGGCCTCTTCAACGGCAGGCCAATTGTCCTGGAAGATGTAATACCAGTGTAGATTAACGTAGTCGAAGACACCGAGTCTGATCATCTCGAGAATAAGGTCGCAGGAGCCATGCGTGGAGAAACCGACATAGCGCACACGCCCTTCGTCGCGCCAGCGGAGCGCCTGGTCCAGACAACGCTTCACATTGTCCAGGCATTCATGGTTGTTCACGCCGTGAAAGGCGAACAGATCCACGTAGTCCAGTTTCAGAAAACCCATCGACGTCTCGAAAGCGTCGGCGAAAGCCTCGACGTTCTCCACAGCCGCGACCTTCGTCTGGACGATCAGCTCATCCCGGGGGAGTTGCGGCAAGATCAGGCCTAGCTGATATTCGCTGGTGCCGTATCCCCGGGCTGTCTCGAAATGGGTGATGCCCGAATCCAGGGCCTTCCGGACACAAGCCTCGACATTACGCTGACTCTCTTCCGAAACAGGGTCGCCTGTCTTCCAGGATTGCTGGAAACGCATGGCGCCGCAGCTAATCACGGGCATCGGCAGTTCCGTCTTACCGAACCGTCTATACTGCATTTCCGGTCCTATCCCCCGTCATGCCGCACTTCCGAATGCACCCTGCCTGCCTCTGCCCCATTCACCACACCTTGAGGTGCGGAGCCTGCCTTCCAGGCGACCGCCTTCTCAAACCAATAATCGCACACTTGGCCGCCGGCTTCAACGGCCTTGAACGCCGGGCTGCTTACGCGACGCGGCCGCGGTCTTGGTACTGCAACTGATACAGCCTGAAATAGAGCCCGCGCCGGGCCAACAACTCCTGGTGGGTACCGACCTCGCGGATTTCCCCATGATGCATCACGACAATCCGATCGGAATGCTGAACGGTCGACAGCCGATGGGCAATGACGATGCAGGTTCTGTTCTCCATAAGTTTTACAATTGCGTTTTGGATAAGCGCTTCTGTGGCCGTATCCACGCTCGACGTCGCTTCGTCAAGGACCAGAATCCGCGGGTCGTGGGACAAGGCCCGCGCAAAGGCCAGCAGTTGGCGTTGGCCCGTTGACAGATTCCCGCCTCGCTCGCCCACTTCGTAAGCGTAGCCCGCCGGAAGCTGCTTGATGAAGCTGGCAGCATTCACGTGTTCCGCGCACGCCTTGATGTGGTCCATCGAAAGGTCGGGGTCGCCGAGCCGGATGTTCTGCTCGATGGAACCGCTGAAAAGAAACACATCTTGCAGCACAATACCGATGTTTCTGCGCAGCATGGTTTGCTCATAGTCCCTGACGTCGACGCCGTCTATAAGCACGCGCCCGCGGTCCACGTCATAGAATCTGCAAAGCAGATTGATGAGCGAGGTCTTCCCGGCGCCTGTATGTCCGACAATGGCGACGCGTTCGCCCGGCGCAATGTCCAAATTGATGTCTTTGAGGACCCACTGGCCCGTCTCATAGGCAAACCAGACATGGTCAAAGCGGATAGCGCCGAAGCGCGGACCTCTGGCAAGCGCGGCAGGCTTGTCCTGAACATCGGGAGGCGTGTCGAGCAAGGAAAAGACGCGCTCGGAGGCGGCCATGGCCTCGAGAAGCAGGTTGTAACGGTCAGCTAGAGCGCGCACGGGGCCGTAAAGACGTTCCGCCCACTGGATATAGGCAAAGAACATACCCACCGACGCGGCGCCGAGAGCGGTGTTCTGGTTACGTATGATCTGGTAACCGCCGTAGAGAATAATAAGCGCGATACTGAGCTGGCCTAGGAAGTCAATGACGGGAAAGTACAAGGCGTAGTAACGGATCTGACGGAACCACTCGTCACGGTGGTCGGCGTTGCGCTTGCGATACTCCTCAAAATTAGGGTCTTCCCGTCCGAATATCTGAACGACCCGCATTCCACTCACGTTCTCTTGCATATAGGCGTTAATACGGGCGATTCTGCGACGAATTTCGAGATATGTTCGCCGGGCATACCTGCGGAAAACAACACTGACGAGAAAAACCAGGGGAAGGGTCGTTAGGGTAATAAGGGCAAGCCGTCCGTTGATCCAAAACATGAAGCCCAACACCACAAAGATCGTAAAGAGATCGCTGATAACAAGGACCAGACCGCTTACAATCGTTTCTTGGATCTTCTCGACGTCGTTGGTCACGCGGGTCATCAGCCGGCCTACGGGATGCCTGTCAAGAAAGCGGAGCGACATCTGTTGCAGGTGTTCAAAAAGCCCTACACGCATATTCAACATGGTCTTCTGCCCAACGACAGCAATGATGAGCATCTGCCCGTAATGGAGAAGAGTCTCGATGACCATCAAGAGGGCCAGCACCAGGACTGTCCGTTTGAGTTGAGTCCGGTTCTTGGCACGAATTGCGGCGAGCTGTTCTTGGGCGTCGGACGGGGCCGCGCCTGCGGCCATCGAGGCCTCGAGTTGGGTCCTCTCCGGACTGTCGATATATGCGTCGATGATGCGCATGTTCAATAGGGGAAGCAGGTTGCCCACTAGAGAGGCCGCAAGCAAAAGGGTGATGGCCACGATCAAAACGGCCCTGTAAGGCTTGACGTAACTCAACAGCCGCCGCATGAGCCTTGCATCGTAGGCCCGCTGCTGAACTTCGTCCTCTACGTGATAGCCTTCGGTCACAGTTCCTGCTCCAGTTCTTGCTCGAGCAATTGGCGTTGGTAGATGTCGGCATAAAGACCGCCCAAGGCGACCAATTCGGCGTGGCGCCCGCGCTCGACGATCTCGCCCCCAGCCACGACCAGAATCTGCGTGGCATGGCGTACGGCCGACACGCGATGGGAAATAAGGATGCTCGTGCGCTCTGCCATGACGTCCTTAAGGCGGGTTAGTATCTCCTCTTCAGTGTGGGTATCAACACTCGACAAAGCATCGTCAAGAATCAGAATGCGGGGGTTCCGTATCACGGCGCGGGCGATAGCCAGGCGCTGTTTCTGCCCGCCGGACAAGTTGACGCCGCGCTCGCCAAGCAGGGTCTCGTATCCGTCGGGCAAACGCGACACCGTCTCGGCAAACTGCGCGATCTCGCAGGCGCTGTCGATTTCGTTTTGAGCGGCATCGGGCCGGCCAAAGACAAGATTCGCGCGAATGGTGTCTGAGAAAAGGAAGGTGTCCTGGGGGACATAGCCGATGGAACCCCGAAGCTTGCGCAGAGGCCAGCGCCGCACATCAATGTTGTCGACAAGGACGCGGCCGCTCGCCGGATCATGCTCGCGCACGATGAGAGAGACGATCGACGACTTTCCGGAACCTGTAGGCCCTACGACGGCGGTTGTCTGTCCCTCCTCGATGTCAAAGGAGAGGCCTTTAAGTACGGGCCGGCCGTTATACGAAAAAGATACTTCCTCAAAACGAACAACGCCCTGTACGGTCTCGACAGAGACAGGTTGCTCGTGTTCATGGACGGTGGGCCGCTCGCTCATGATCTGGGCGATGCGGTTCATGCTGACCGCGGCGCGCTGATAGAGCGTCAGAGTCCATCCGAACTGCGCAAGAGGGAAAGTGACCATGAAAAGGCAAACCATAAAACCCGACAAGGAGCCAAGCGTCAAGTGTCCGTCAATGACCATGGCCCCCCCAAGCCAGAGGATCAGCAGCGTAGAGAGGCCGATAACCGAGCCAATAAGAGGCCACGCCAGCGAGGTAACTGCCGCAAGCTTGATGTTCTCCCTCATATACTTGCGGGACGCATCCAAAAAGACCTCAAGTTCCCGGTCGGCGATGCCGTACGCTTTGACGACCCGAGCGCCCGCGAGGTTCTCCTGGACGCGCGAGTTCACTACGGAGAACTGCGCCTGGACCTTGGCGGATTGCCGATGCATAAAGGTCACGAAGAAGTAGACCATGACCGAGACGAAAGGCAACGGCAACAAGGCGATGCCGGTCAAACGGAGGCTGAAATACATCATCAGGGCCAGCGTGAAGGGGATTCGGAGCATGTCGACGAAGCCTATGAGACCCCGCCCAATGAACATGCGTACATGATCCATGTCGCTCGTAGCCCGCGCCATGATGTCGCCCGTTTTGACTCGGTGGAAGAAGTCCTGGGACAAGGCCTGAAGGCGGCGGAAATAGTCGTTGCGCAGGTCGTACTCGAACTTCCGCGACGCCCGGATCATGAGTGAACGTTGCCAGTAACGCGCGATGCCCGACCCCAAGCCAATGGCGACAAGACCGGCAAAAGCAGCCCAAAGCAGCCCGCAGGTCATGGCGCCCGTGGTGAATTTGTCGATAGTCACCTTGAAGACCATCGGCATCGTCAGTTCGATGAAGAGGAAAATGAGGGCAAGCCCCATGCCTCCGAGGTATTCCCACTTGTAAGGCAGGTTGTAACGCAGAAGCATGCGGAAGGGATGGCCGGGCAAGACTTTGTTGTCTGGAACAGACACCGTCAGGCCTTTTCCGCAGATTTGACGGCCTGACTGCCACGAAGAAGCTCAAGCAAGTCCTCGGGACGGAAGGGTTTGAGCAAGTAGCCGTCAGCGCCTGCTTGCTGGTCGCGCAAGGTGTTCTGGTCGATGGGCTTAGCGGTTACCATATAAACTCTGATACCCGTCAATTCGGGGTCGGCCTTGATGCGCCGGCAGGTCTCCCAACCGTCAAGTCCCGGCATGGCAATATCGAGCAGAACAAGGCCATAGTCGTGCGAGGCCGCCAGGCGCAGCGCCTCCTCTCCTGACTTACATTGCTCGACCTGGTAGTCTTCCCCCTCGATGCAGCGCCGCATAAGAGTCAGAACCTCTGGGTCGTCGTCCACGCAAAGCACCTTGTTCCCGAAACGGTCTGCGCCGCCCCCTTGATTCAGGGCATAGCGGATACCGCTAAGGAGACTGCTTTTGCGGAAGCTTCGCTTCACGCGGCCTGCCACGACCCGGCGGTACGCGTCGTAGACCCGGTCATCATTCGTCAGCAGAACAATAGGCAGAGAAGCTGTCGAGGGCCCGGCCACCAACGCCTGCAAAAGGGTGCTGCCGTTTCCGTTGAACTCCATGTCGATCATGACGCAGTCGGGCGCATATTTCTGGGCTAGGGAAACCGCGTTGTCGCTGCTGACAGCGTATATGAGGTCCATCCCTTCCGGTTCGAGCAGGCCCCGTACTTGAGACATAAGGGCCCTATCCTGGGTAACAAGCTCGATAAGGACACGCGTTTCGGGAGGTTGCGGCATCTGAGACCGCCCGCCTTCCGGAGCACGCGCCGGGACCTTAACAGGCAGATTGAAGCGAAATGTGGCGCCTTTGCCGACGATACTCTCGACGATGATCCGACTGCCATGACGACGCACAATATCCTGGGCGATCGAGAGTCCAATACCCGTACCGCCATATTTCCTGGTCGAAGAGCTGTCGTACTGGTAGAAGCGCGTGAAAACCTTGTCCAGAGCTTCTTCAGGAATGCCGATGCCCGTATCGCACACTTCGGCTTCCACCGTGTCGTCTCGGGGACGGATCGCCACCGTGACGGTTCCGCCGTCCTTGTTGAACTTGACCGCGTTGGCCAGCAAGTTATTGAAAACCTGCCCCAACTTGCCCCTATCACCCTCGATAAGAACAGGTTCCTCAGGGGCCTCGACCTTGAGGGAAATCTGTCTGCTGTCCGCCACAGGCTTGATCATCTGCACGGAACTACGCGCGCAGTCAACCAGGTCGAGGGTGTCGAAAACGAGTGTCTCGGCGCCTTGATGAAGGCGCGAGAAGTCCAGCAGATTCTCGATGAGGGTAACGAGCTTCTCCACGTTCCTCATGCTGATGCTCAGATATTCTTTCTGAACATCGCTGATAGGCCCTGCCTTCTCATTGAGAATCATGTCCGTGTACCCCATTACAGAAACCAGTGGGGTACGCAATTCGTGTGAGACATTAGACAGTAGGTTGGTCTTCATTTCATCGAGGGTTTTGAGCTCTTCATTAGCCGCATGCAGTTTTTCACGGGCTTGCGTCACCTCTTCGAGCGAAACCTGCAGGTTCTCGAGAAGCTGCGCGTTGCGGAGGGCGACGGCGACGTGGGGCGCCACCTGGTCCAGCACTTCGACATCCCGTTCCTGGAAGGCGCGGAGCTGCCGCGACGCCAGGTTGAGCGTCCCGGTGATTTGCTTGGCGGCGTAAAGCGGCACACACAAACAGCTACGCATGTCTTCGGGGAATTGGTGCCGGAAATGGGCTCCTGGCTCGGTCGTGAGATTGTGCATCAACAGACAACGCTGTTCTCGAGCGACCCAGGCAGGGCAAGAGTATTTATCTTCGAGAGTGCTGACCGCCCCGGGCCTGGCCCCTTGTTCAGGCCAAAGGGACCTCGTCTCGAAGGAGGCGCCTTCCTCGTCCGCGAGAGATATGGACGCATAGTCGAAGCCGACAAGCTTCTTCACTTCAGCCGCGAGGCTTTCGTAAAGCCGTCCTGCTTCGAGGCTCGAGTTGATCACGTTGGCGATCTGGTTGATGGCGCTCAGGCGTTCAGCCCGCTCGCGAGCAGCCTGCTCGAGTTGGACGCTCTTGGTAACATCGCGGATTGTCCCCTCGATACCCAGCCGCTTGCCCTCGTCGTCATAAAGGAGATTGGCGGCAAGCTCGACGCAGATGGCCCGGTCGTCTTGGCGTCTCATCCAGACCCGCGTACGCTCGATGAAAGCCTTCTGCTCGAGCTCCTTCCACAAACGCGCGAAATCGCTCTTGTTCAGAAAACTGTCGCGAAGGTTGACGCCCAAGGCTTGGCTGGTTGCACGAAAACCGAGCACCTCGACACCGGCGGGATTGAGAAACCCTATGACGCCGTCGGGATCGGTTTGGAACAATCCATCGCGCATCGAGGTAACCAGGCTCCGGTATTTCTCCTCAGATTCCTCGAGTTGCCGAATGTTTCGATTAAGCGCGAAGGCCATCTTGTTAAAGGAAGACGCCAACTCCTCGAGTTCATCGCCTGTGCCGATCTTCAGCTTGAGCTCCAGGTCGCCCTGACCGATAATCTGCGCACCCTCGTTGAGCAACAAGACAGGCCGCACAATGTTGTTGTGAACATGGCGGTACGCATTCAGACACAAGACGGCAACGACCAAAAAGCAAGCCGTTACCCCGATTGCCGCCCAACGGTTAATGCTCCAGAACACGATCGAGGCGGGCCGGTAAACCGCAAGGTAGATCGGAACATCTTTGAAAATGCGTGAATAGCCGAGGAAGACGCTGCCCGGGTCGTCATGGCTCTCATAGGATCCCATGAACAGGGCGTTGGTCGGCGAAGCGCCTGGCACAGCCAGGAGATTCCTTAGCGCAGGATCGACAGGACCTGTGCGGAGTATGTCCCTGCCTACGTTGCCGTCACTTAAGGAAACGGCCACGGCCTCTCCGTCGACGTCAAGATAGACGACTTGATAGACATCGCCTGCGTCGGCGGCCGGGCTCCCGGCAATTCCCATGTCGAGGGCGAACTTCAGCAATTGGTTAATGTCAAGGCTTTCACTGACAAAGCCTATGCGGCTCAGTGAATCGGGGGCATGTACAGGCGCCACCATTTCCGCCCTGAAACGTCCCTCATTCTCGGAATAGCTGGCGCCGACGACCATGGGCCGCACCACAGGGACACGCCATTGCCATGCGAGATCTTTTGTCTCGGGTGAGCCGGCGGCGGTGCTAACCAGCAGATGGCCCTCCCGGTCATAGATAGAAAGCACTGACTCGCCGCGCTCGAGGTTTCTCGTCTCGCGAATCAGACGGCGGGTCATCTCATTCCAGGCCTGGCTCGATGGGGGCGCCGCCTCAGGATGCAATAGGAAGGAGACCACCGTCGGATCGTCGGCAATCTTATCGAGCCGGTCCAGATGAGCGTCGGCAACGAGACGCAAGCCGGCCGCGCGTGCCTGCGCCGCACTCGACAGCGTCCTTTCGACAGAACTCTTCTGTCCTTCACGCGCAGCCACATATCCTGCAATGACTGCTACGGCCAAGGGGAAGATGCCCACCCACAGAATCGAGGTGAGAATCTTCCGTTCAATCCCGCGACGGGCTCGGCGTCTCCACATGCGCTTTCCGCACGGCAGCTAGCTCACGACACGGCCACGGCTTAACAGCTCGCGAGCCTTCTCGAGCAACTGCTCAACCTTAAAAGGCTTTGCAAGGTATTCATCGGCGCCGCATTCGAAAACGCGCTCGATGTCTTGCTCTTTCGTCAAACACGTAACTGCCATAATCGGCGTGTTTCTCGTCAGTTCATTCTCGCGCAACGCCTTGCAGACTTCAAAGCCGTTGATTTCAGGCATGAGAAAGTCGAGCAAGATAAGATCGGGCGAGAGCTGGGCGGCCTTGAGCCCCACTTCCGTAGCGTTACTCACTTTGATCAACTCAAAACCCTCGTCTGTGAGGATATTCTCGATCAAAGCGAGGGCATCCGGGTCGTCATCGACAATCATCACGCGCTTCTTCGAGGGGCCCTGATCTCTTGGAAACATGTCGTATTTCACGCGAAACCTGTCGAGATCTTCCTCAAGGATGCGGTAATGCCCTCCGGGAGTGCGTGATGCCTTTATGAGCCCTTGCTTGATCCAATTCTTGATGCTGTGGTGGGTAACGTGGCAGATTCGTGCCGCCTCAAACGTGGTATACGCTTTTTGCTCGCGCTCGTTCACTTTGTGATTCCTCCTGAAGGGAAATAGGGGCTGTCCTGGGTACTTCTGCGCCGAATTCGCAGAATAAGCACAGTTTGTCTTAATTATACCCCCAACTTGCAGTCCCTGTCAAACTCTATTCTGCTCAACCATCCAATCCCTGCGTTATCGAAAACACCCCGCCTCCAAAATCGCCAATACCTCTTCCTCCGATAGACCTGTCGCCAGCAACTCGAGATCCCATGGGTAAAGGCCCGTGAAGGAACGGTAACCCAACACCCATAGACTCAACACGCAAAACGAAAGGCCCACGATGATCCCATAGTAGCGGCGTAAGAAACAGACATAAGCTTTTCGACGCGCTTTCCTGGAGGCATGGACAACCTGCTCTGGCGCATCAACGCCCTTCCCATTCGAGCCCCCGTCTCTTGTATGGGAAAGCAGTTGAAAGGGATAGACTACGCTAGACAACAGCACCAGCGCAAGCCAAAGCCATCCCAATGCATTGACGACGGGCATCCATCCAAAAACGTGGCCATGAAGACGTTGAAAAACGGAGCTTGTGGCCAGCACTAAGAGGAGCCCCAGCGGCAGAATAGCCGTCAGAACCTTGCCCAACGTAGTATGAGGCGCCTGCCAGGATTCTGAATCCCTGGAATAGACGCCGGACAGAACGACCACGAACGCAAACACGCCCACAAGGACCACAAGGAGTCTTGCACAAAGTGTCAGAGGAAATCCGAAACGGGCGGCATCTGCCCTGATCTTGCCTTCCCGCGCTGTTTCAAACTCCTGCAGAACTTGGAATGCATGGTCCAGTCTAAGACGCTGCGCCACGAGCGTCTCATCAGACGAACCCTGTTCCTTCTCGTAGAGACGCTCGAGTTCCCTTGTCGCAGCAAGCTGTATCTGTACGCCGGCTAAGGCCTGCAGACTCCCGCCGCGTAGCCGGCGTTCATCATCGCTGCCTGTGGCGAGGGCGCCTGCGGCCAGACGCTCTCCCATCGCCCGCAACGATTCGAGCGAGGTGTCCCAGTACTGGGTGTTGCCCTGAGAAATATCCTGACGTGCGGCTTGCACCACGTAATCGGCAAAACGGTAGAGAGGAGCGCAACATTCTTGGGCTGCCTGACGC
Source organism: uncultured Nitrospiraceae bacterium (assembly GCA_964493915.1). GTDB lineage: Bacteria > Hydrogenedentota > Hydrogenedentia > Hydrogenedentales > SLHB01 > CAZBQH01. The sequence goes on along the minus strand of CAZBQH010000019.1, from coordinate 32,948 downwards.
CGCAAGCCCGCGTACCATTTGCCCTGCCGGGGCAATCCGGAGAACCACAGCGGAGGAGGGGCCGTCGCCTCTTTCCTGCTGCTGTTGGTGCCCTCGATAAGTGCAAACGCTTCGCTCAGCGGGTCCACAACGTCATCAATCCAGGGAAGGACTGCCGCTTCGAGATACATAGGCAAGGCATTGTTCGGATCATTGCGCGACGCGGCCGCGAACAATTCCCGCGCCATGTCAGCCTGCCCATCCGCGAAAAGCCGGCATCCATATCGTACCGCCAATGCGGCGTTGCGGGGATCGAGTTTGTAGGCCCGCTCATAGGTATCGAGAATCTTGTCCTTCTCCTCGCGCTCAGCAAGGGCCTGGAGGTATTTGGGCGTCGGATTCTCGTTCTGTTCCTCGTCGCGGCGCACGGCTTGCCGGAGCACAGCCCGCGCAGAAGGCGTCTCGAGCGTCAGCGACATCATATAGAGACGCTCGAGCGGTTCATAGCGAAGATAGCGATCGCTCAACCACAGCAAACCAGTGATCAGGACAACGCCCGTTACGCAAAGCCGGAATGCCCGGCGTGCACGAGCCGCGCCGACTGGATCCCCCCTTGCCCCGGAATCGGGGACCGATGAAGAAGGCTGCGTCAAGCCTGCCCTCCCATCAGGCGTCTGGCGATTCGCTTGCCTTCTTCAACGCCCGGCTGGTTGAAGGCTTGTACGTTGTGCAGCTTTCCTGACATGGCCGTCTCAATTTCGAGCATGTACATCAATTGCGCGACGGTATGCGCGTTCAGGCGCGGAATGACGATGCGAACAACGGGGCGCTGGCTGGTTCTCAACGCATCCATCGTGCCGCGCAGTTCCGCCCTCAGAAGCTTGTTCAGGCTCTTGGAGCGGAGATAAGCCAGGGGTTCAACAAACGGAAGGGCTTCCGGAATACGGACCGTCTTACCGGAGCGGGTAACCTCGATGATGTTGATGATCTTGTCGTTCGGTCCCTCGCGGTATAGCTGGATTTGGGAGTGTTGGTCGGTTGCGCCCAGGGCCTTAATGGGCGTTTGACCCACAAAGACTTCGTCGCCGTGCAGACTTTCCCGCTTGCCCAGGCTTTCGGCCCACAACTGACGGTACCAGTCTGCCAGGGCGGCCAACCCGTCGGCGTACGGCATCATCACCGACATAACTTTGCCTTTGCGCGTGTAGGCGAGATACTGGAAGGCTGCGTGGAAGTAAGCCGGGTTCACGGACACCCCGCTTGCGGCACAGCGTTTGTCCATGGCAGCGCATCCGGCGGCCAGTTCGTCAACATCGATACCCAGTAAAGCCGCCGGGAACATGCCTACCGGAGAGAAAACGGAGAATCGGCCGCCCACATTCAACGGCACTGTGAAACACTTGAGTCCGTAAGCGTCCGCAACGGGGTGCAAGAGACTGGGTGGTGCGCCGCCGCTGCGGGGATTGGTGGTAACCACGACATGTTCAGCCATTGCGTCTTTCCCGAGACGTTTTTCGATGGTGTTTACAACAACCATGAGCTGGGCCATTGTCTCGGCCGTGCCGCCTGACTTCGATATGACGTTGTAAAGGGTCTTATGGGGCGGACACAAACGCATCAGTGCATGGAACGTGACCGGGTCGATGTTGTCCATTACGAAAAGCCGCGGGCGTCCTTCCCGTACTCGCCGCGTGAGCAGGTTGTAGAATGGGGGCTTCAGGGCTGCGGCCAACGCGGTTGTACCTAGAGCGGAGCCGCCAATACCAAGAATGACCAGATTGTCATAGCCCTTGGAGAGAAAGTCTTGCGCGGTAGTCTTAACGTCGTCAAGAACAGCCTTGTCTTTGTAGAGGTCCCAGAAACCGTAGGTGCCGTTCTCGCGCTCTCTGCGAAGGATTTCGTGGGCGGCGGCAATGCGGCTCTCGATTTCCTTCAGCTCGCCCGGCACGATCCCGTGGTCTTTTCCAACGGCCGCGGCCCTTGCTCTTGATACGTCAACTCGAATCTCTTGGTCCATCCCACTCGCCCTTTTGCTGAAAAAAACGCTTCAGATACAGGAATACTTTCTCGCGCGGACCTGTAATGACGCGCATATCGGGAAGCGACTTCAGGAACACACGGCCGTAGTGCTTGGTGACAATACGTTGGTCCAGGACAATAACGGCGCCCCGGTCTGTCCGTCTGCGAATCAGGCGGCCAAGGCCTTGGCGCAATTTGATGACGGCCTGAGGCACCGTGTATTCCATGAAGGCGTTGCCGCCTTCCGCTTCGATCTTCTCTGCGCGTGCTTCGAGCACAGGCTCGGTAGGAACGCTGAACGGCAGTTTGGGCAGTATAACACACTGGAGCGCATCGCCGGCAACGTCCACGCCCTCCCAGAAACTGTCCGTGCCAAAAAGCACACTTGACGCATCGCTACGGAACCGCTCGAGAAGCAGGTTTCGGTTCGCGTCGCCCTGCCGAAGCGACGCGATGCCCAGCTTTTCGAGGCTGTCTTTGAGCTTACGATATGCATGGTCCAGCGCATAGAACGACGTGAAGAGCACCAAGGCATGTCCCTTCGTAATGGACAAGACTTCGTACATGCAATCGACGGACTGGTCAAGGAAGTGCTTGTTGTCAGGGCGGACAATGTCTGTCGGAATGCACAGGATGGCCTGTTTTTCGAAATCGAATGGGGAATCGATGACTGCTGTGGCCATCTCGCGCTCTTTAACCATGTTCAGACCGACACGCTTGAAAAAATGGTCGAAACGCTGCTCGACGGACAGGGTTGCCGACGTCATGGCAACAGCACCCAGATTGGGGTACACCCACTCCCCGAGCGGCTTACCCACCTCGAGCGGGCGCCACGCTATCCGCACGATGCCGTCGTCTTTGGCGTCGATCTCGACCCAGCGGACCGTATTCTCCTTGAGTTTTTCGCTTATACCCTCGGCCAGTGACGTGCTGAACCGAAGCAAACGATCCCGGTAGCTCTGCAACTGCTGGAGCTCCGTGGCGAGAGGATGCTCGAGCTGACCAGGGGGGGTCTGAATCGCCTTCAGTTTGCGCAACAGGCTGCCGGCAGACTCGGCGCAGTCCATCGCCTCCCTTGCCGCGGGCAACATGTAAACCTTGTGAATGTCGCGAAGTCCCGGATCCTGCAGAACACCCTCGGTCAAGCGCCACTTGATTTCCCGTCCAATCGCTCCAGACCGCTCTGCAACAAAGCTCCGCAACGCCGCAAAGGCCGTGAGTAAGGCTTCGCGTAACGACGCGAGACTGGGCACAAGCTGGTTGTCAATGAGATTGAGGATCTCGCTCGCTTCTTGTTGCTCCAGCACGACAACACCGCGCATTACCTCCATTTTCACGTAGGGGATGAGACCGCGCTCGCGACCGCGATCGATGCGCACGAACCGGCCCAGAAGCGCCACGGCGCCGTTGCGCGTAACCTCCGCTCCGAAGTATTCCGTTGCGGAATCCTCGATGTTGTGCGCCTCGTCGAAAATGACCCGCTTGTACGCAGGAAGAACGGCAAGGGAACTGAAACTGCCTATTTCCTTTTTAATCGCAAGATCGGAGAACAACATGTGATGGTTGGCAACAATGATGTCTGCCTTTGCCAGTTCGCGCCGCGCTTTCTGGACAAAACAGCTTGCGGCCGCAGGGCAGTTAGAAACATTACAGGTGTCGGAATCGGAGTTGACTTGCTCCCAAACTGATCGAGTCGGTACGAAAGGCAATGATTGAAGACTGCCGTCGTCCGTCTGCTCGGCCCAATCGGCTATCGCCTGTATGGCGCGCTGGTCTGATTCGTCCTCGAATAGTGCAGCCTCCGACAGAGCCTGCTGGAGCTTGCGCCGGCACAGATAGTTCCCTTTGCCTTTGACGAGAACGGCGGTTACCTTTCTATCGAGGCACTTTGCAAGCAGCGGGATGTCTTTGTAGATGATTTGCTCTTGCAGATTGATAGTGCGGGTCGATACAACAACGCGCTCTTTGTTCTCGAGCGCCCAAATAGCTGCGGGGAGCAAATAGGCGAATGTCTTGCCAACACCTGTAGGCGCCTCGACTACGGCGATCCCGTCCTCGTTAAAGGCTTGAGCCACCTGCTTCATCATGGCGATCTGCTGCGGGCGCACCTCAAACTCGGGCAAAACACGCGCCAGTTTGCCGGAAGGACTAAAGGTGTCTGCGAGACTCATGGCGTCAATGGGCTTATGCGTTTTGCCCGCGACTGGCTCGACCACCACGTAAACCCGCTGCACGTCATTGTCGACAATGAAGACGCCGTGCCCGTTGAAACCATAGACTGAAGCCAACTGCACATCGGCGTCGGAAGGCGCGAGTGTGCCGGAAGGGTGGTTGTGAATAACGACGTCGCGCAGTTTGAGACCTTCCATCAGGGCAGGAACTGCTCCTTCGTTGCCTCGCGCGTAGACCCGCACCTCTTGGATGATCCCGGAGACGTCAAGCTGCCCAGCAAAAAAGACCTCGCGTCCCCCTGTCTCAGCAATCGCGCGACGCATGACCTCCGATGCAGCAGGAGCGATGCGGGCGGAGGCTTCCTGACCGATTTGATCGAGCAGCTTGCGAGACATTCCAGATTCCATAGGCGCCGTTGACGCGCAGGGACACTACCCCTTTACGATACCATAGACCTCGGAAAAGGGGAAAACTGCGGCAGCAATCGGTCCCGCAGGAGGCGCGTCGCCGGGCAGGGATCAGGCCTGCCGGCCTATCAAGGTCAGGAACTCGAGCCGCGTCGCCTCATCACTATGGAAACTGCCCAGGACGGACGACGTCGTCATGATAGAGTTCTGCTTCTCGACGCCTCGCATCATCATGCAGAGGTGGCGCGCCTCGATCACGACGCCCACGCCCTCTGCATGGGTCACGTCCATCACTTGGCGAGCGATCTGCGCGGTGAGACGCTCCTGAATCTGGAGTCTGCGCGCGTAATGATCGGCGATGCGCGACAGTTTGCTCACTCCAAGAACCTTGTTCGCCGCAATGTACCCTATATGACAACGTCCGTAGAAGGGAAGCATATGATGCTCACATAGACTGAAGATCTCGATATCTCGCGAGATGATCATGTTGTTTGCATGGGACTCAAAGACGGCGTCTTTGATGGTTGCGTCAATTCCCGCCCGGTAGCCCGATGTGAGATACTCGTAGGCTTTCGCCACGCGCATGGGGGTGTTTAGCAGACCTTCACGCTCGGGATCCTCACCAAACTCGACAAGCAACTCGCGGATAAGTCCTGCAACGCGATCAAGATTCATAGGTCTAGTCTCTCCCTCAAAAACTGGGTGACGCTAAGGTCCGGTACGCCTTGCGTACCGCCCTGTCGTCTCAATACATCCACAACGCCTGCGAGACCCTCTCCGGTATCCGGCAACACAAGGTCAGGACTCAACTCCAACAATGGGGCTGCCACAAACAGACGCGTTCGGATGTCGGGATCGGGCAACCGCAGGCCGTCTTGTTCGGAAATAAGCGTATCATAAATGAGGATGTCGAGGTCGAGTTCTCTGGAAGCATACTTGTCGCGGCTCCGTGTTCGGCCAACGGCATGCTCGATTTCCCTAAGAACGGCGAACTTGAGTAGGCGCGGCAAGATGGAGGTCTTTACGGCGCATACCCCATTCAGATACGGGGCCTGCCCCGGCCTTCCCTGGGGCATGGTCCGATAGATCGTCGACAGCTTTTGCAGCCGCACCCGGCGGTTAAGGAGCTCAAGCCCGCGTGCTATATTCCGCTCGGGTTCAATGTTCGAGCCAATGGCGATAAAGACATTTGCGCCAGGAGCGCCGCGTTCCTCACGGGCTTCGTTCACGGTAGATCTCCAGGGCCACGCTGCGCGCGAAGCGCAAAGCGGCGGGCTTATCCACCATCACCCTTGACGCGACAACCTTGGGGGCTTTGAGGCAAATGCCTGCGATCTCCTCTGCCAGCCGCTCGAGCAGGCAATAGGACGAGCGCTCCACCATTTCGAGGACCTGCTGCTTGACTCCCTTGTAATCGACGGTATCCTCGATGCGGTCGCTCGTGCAAGCCGCGGCCAGGTCCGCATAGAGGGTGATGTTTATTACGACCTCCTGAGGCTTGACGCGCTCGTCCGGGTTGATGCCTACAATGCACCGCGCGGTCAGGTCCCGGATGTAAATGGCGTCAAGCGGACGTTCAGCCATACATCTTGCCTTTCAAATGGCGGCCTCCGTCGACGAAAACGACCTGGCCCGTGACGAAATCGTTCCGCACAAGGAAAAGGACTGCTTCCACGATGTGAGAGGGATCTCCATAGCGTTCGAGCGGATTCGTGTGAGCCAACTCCGCCAAGTACGACTCATCCTTGCCGGGGGGAGGCAGAATGAGACCGGGCGCTACGGCGTTCACGCGCACAAGCGGGGCAAACTCGACGGCCATCATCCGCGTCAATGTATAGAGCATACGCTTGCTGAGATGGTAGGCGGCATGCCTCTCGTCATAGTCCTCGATGCGTGTGTCGAGAAAGTTGACTATCACGCTCTCGATGCCTTGTGCTGCGAAAGCGCGGGCGATCAGAGCAGGCGCTAGAGCATTCGTATTGATGTTTTCGTAAACCTGCTCAGGAGTAAAGTTTCTCAGATGGGATTCCGGAAATATGGCGGCGCTGTTGACGAGCACGCTGATAGGTCCTGCGAGTTCTATGGCGCAAGGCAAGAGGTCTGCGGCTCCTTGAGGCGCGGTGAAATCCGCCTGAAGAGCCCAAGCGGAACGCCCCATTGAGCGGATGGCGCCGCAGGTCTCTTCAGCCTCTTCTTTGGAGGATCCGTAGTGCACGACGACATGAGCGCCTTGTTCAGCCAGCCCGAGGGCGCATGCCCGCCCGAGACGTTTCGCCCCTCCTGTTACAAGAGCAGTTTTCCCAGCCAAGTCCATCATGGGCTAACTCTCGGTCTACAGGCGAATGCCTTCCGCCACACTTTTTCAGAGACCCTTTCCTCAACGGCGCACAAAACGAGCGTTAGGCAAAAGAGACCCTGCACCCCGTGGCGGCTTAGGACGCCCCGGCAGGCTGCTCGGCGGTTTCCTGCTCCTGAACGGGCGCTTCCTCAGAGACCTTTTCAACGGCAGGCGCCTGTGCGGCTATCTCGCTAACATCCCCGGCGGGCAGGATAATAGCCATTGTGTTCTCATCCCCGCCGCCAAAGAGCGACATGCCGCCGCCGGAACTCTGGATTGTGCGTACAACGTTGAGGCCGACGACTTTCCCGTCCAAGGTGAAAGCCGGTGAACCAAGGCTGGTGTGTGTCGGGTCTTTGCCGGGAACATAGAGTTTTCTGGGCTTCTCGACAATGGCCTCGATTCGCTCGACAGCAATCGCGTGCGCCCGCCCTGCGACCTTTCCAAGCTGATTGATTGTGAACACTTGGTCCAAGACCTGCGCTTCGCCTGCGTTGGCAAGGTCAAGAGCCTGCAAAGGAGACTTGGGGGCCTCGGTAGGCCGCAGAAACGCCAAGTCGAGGTCTTTGTCTCGGAGCACCACTTGGGCAGGCAGCTCGCTTCCATCGTCAAGCAGAAGCTCGACGTTGGTCACCTCTGTCTCAATGCTAAACTGGTCGCTCCCGCCCATCATCCCGGCCAGCCGCGAGAAGAGGCTGCCTGGGTCGATTGCAGTCAGTGAAACGACCGTAAGACCTGAGGGGTCGATCACCGTCCCGGTGATCTCCGACTTTTGCTCCTGGTCCGAGCCCATGCCCATACCGCCCATGGACATCTTCAGGACAAGCCGCACGGTGATGACGGACTCTTTATTCTTCTCGAGCACTTGCCGCCCTTGCGCCGCGAATTCATCAGCGGAAGCCGGCCACCCCCAGGACAAGACACACAACACACAGAAACTAAGCAAAAAAACTCTCCGGCTCATGGCTCATTCCTTTCCTTTTGCATGGTCCACGTCAGCGCCTTGCCACTTCGGTTGCATCTCGAGATACAGGGTGTTGATTCCCCGCAACACCTTGAATACAACCGTTTTGGGTTTCGCTTCCGCCAAGGTTTCCATGGATGTCTTGAAGGCCTCGACGTTCTGGATGGTTTGGCGGTCTACTTCGAGGACAAGGTCGCCGACGTACAGCGTCCCGACAGCAGCCCAGCCCCCCGACTCTACTTCGTCCGCAATAACGCCTTGTTGTTCCTGCGGCCATTTCTCACGTACTTTGTCAAAGAAACAAATATCTCGCACGGTGAACTCGAAATCCGTGTCGCGGTATTTGGCCATCTCGCGTGCAGGCTGAGGCTCTCCTTCCAGTTCCATCGAGACCTTCATGCGCTGCCCATCGCGTAAAACAGTCAATTCCGCAGACGTACCAATCTTGTACTGCCGGATAAGCGTGCCAAGCTCTTCATAATCCTCAGGGGCAGAAGCCTCGAGGTTCATTCCGTCAACCTCGAGGATCAGGTCCCCGGGCTCGAGGCACGCCTTCGAGGCCGGCGTCTCAGGATAAACCTCGACCACGCGGAATCCGGTCAGATCAGGCTGGCCTATCTCCTCAGCGATATCACGCGTAATCACTTGCGTTTCAACGCCGAGCCATGCTTTCTTGACTTCGAGGCCCGGTTTGGGAAGGTCTTTGATACCGACTTCAACAACTGTCACAAATTGTGCCGTTTTCCGATCGAAGGTTGTGAGCACGGGCGTAGGCGCTGCCTTGCCCTCTGTTATCTTGTCGGTCATTTCACGAAAGTCCTGCATGGTGTTGACCGCTTCGCCATTGACTTTCGTGATGACGTCGTCCGCCTGGATTTGGGGTTTTGAGTCGCCGGCAGGACCACCAGGCCGCACAGAAGTCACCACGATGCCGTCGGTCGAGTCGCGTTTCATCTGCTTGGCCAGCACAAATGAAAGGTCGCGAGCCGTGATGCCCCATTGCTTGAACTCGTCTTCATGGGGCAGCACCTTCTGGCGTCTCTCCGGGGTGACGCTAAGCGTTATCTCCTGTCCTTCCCGCAGCACGCCAACCTCGACAGGCTGGCCGATGACCAGATCTGCGGCGATCTGGTTGAACAAAGGGAGCTGCTCATCGAAACGCACTTCTACCGCTGCATCCCCGAGACGTTGGATGACGTCGCCTGTTTCAAGCCCTGCTTTCTCAGCCGGAGACCCCCCTATCACGCCTCCAACAAGCACCCCTTCTTCGATCTCGCCATGCCTGAGGAGAGGCTGAACCGTGATTCCGAGCCAACTGCGCTTCACCTCGCCATTCTCGATAAGCTCTGCGGCGATCTCCTTCGCGAGGTTGCCGGGTATGGCGCCTCCAAGGCTCATACGGACTTCATTGATTCCAATGATCTCGCCTTTCATATTGACCAAAGGCCCGCCGGAATTGCCGGAGTAAATCGCGGCGTCATGCCCGATCCAACGAACCAATGCGCCCACATCCTCGCCTTCCAGCGTGAACGAGCTATACCCCATCATCCGCGGAATGACCAACTCCGTGTTGCTCACGATGCCCAACGTCGCTGATTGCGACAGCGCCATGGGACTGCCCATGGCGAGCACCGAATCTCCCACTTTGATAGCCGACGAATCGCCGAACGAGGCAAATGGGAACTCGCGGGGCTCGTCGGGAAGAAGTTTGAGGATGCTGATGTCGGTCATGGGGTCGGTGCCGACAAGCTCTGCCTCTACATCCTTCTTTGTTGTCAGGGTGCATACGAGACGCGTCGCATTGCCAGCCACATGATGGTTGGTAATAACGTAGCCTTCCTTAGAAATGATAACGCCGCTCCCGGATGCTTCATACTTGAGCTCGCGCCCCTCGCTGTATCGCGTCGAGACGAGCATGATCCGGACCAAGGCAGGTTTGACAAGGCCCACAGCTTGCTCGACAGACTCCCGCATGGCCTCGGGAACGTCGTCTTCGAAGACCTCGGCCGCCTCCTGCGACTTCGCCTCGAAAGAGACAACGACGAGTGCGATGAAGGCAACCATCGCCATCCACCTGCCAAAAGTGCACAATATCATGGGTTATCCCTTTTTGCTTTTCAGAAACGTTGTTCCATTCACTAATCAATTGGCTGCGCAAAGTCTGGACCCGTAGAGCAATCAGACGTGCTGATTATGTGCTGGAAGACCCATCGTGTCAAGGATACGCCGCCGCCTGAACATGGCCTTGCCTCAGCACTTGCTGCGGATGGAACAATCGAGGCCATGCGGCTGCTTCCGGGAGCGCCGTCTACGTCTCTGGCAAGAGCGGCCTCGAGGACGCTGGCCTCGAGATACCGCCATGGAAACAAGACTATGCAGAATCCTTGGCAGACTTCAGATGCTGCTGATACAATTGAGGCAGGAACGCGAACGGGAACGGCAGCGACTGTCGCAACGTGGGGGGCTAGGTCTATTGCCAAAAGGACGCGATGTCAGAGGGTACGCTTTGATTCCTTTTTTGTACGGAGGTTGCCCGAACAGAACGGGCCTCAGCAGTCAAGGAACATCCGGTAAAATTGGCTAAGACCGGGACAAGGTCTATTTTCCAGGGCCTGCCTCAACTCGACTGCACATGGACTTGGAAAACAAAGTAAGAACAGACCGGAGAGGGCGAACCGAGAAGCATCCTGGCTGCAGTTACTCTTGGGGAAGGAGTGACTTGAGGTGGAATCGTGAAGTTCCTTCCACGGGCGCCCTCTCCGGAAAACTGGTCATAAGGCTATTCAACTGTGCAGCGGCATACGCCGCCAAAGGACACCTTGAAGGACACGGAGAGGAGCAACCTCGGGACGTTCTGGCTGCAGTTACTCTTGGGGAAGGAGTGACTTGAGGTGGAATCGTGAACCCGTCTCATGGCGCTCCTCTCCGCTCTATCAAGGCCCCGGACGAGTAAACGGCCGGGCCTAAGGGCTGCAAGAAGCCGCGGAAGAGGACCTGCGAAGCATCCTGGCTGCAGTTACTCTTGGGGAAGGAGTGACTTGAGGTGGAATCTGGATCTGCCCCGCAAGTCCTCTTCCGCGGCTTCGGATCAAGCCTATTGATTCAACTGTCGCTGCAACGCCCCGTCACCCCATGACGGGTTGCGCATAAATCTGCTGAAACTCCGTCTCGACTGTTCCAGTCGAAAAGACGGGCACAGCTCGCACATAGAAAAGACTTACTCCTGATATGGGATGCTCAGGCACTTCGATATCGTAACTGTTCCTGCCCGCGGCGCCCAGAATGTTGGCAGTGAGCCGCGCGGAAAACAGGGGCCGCATGAGCGGATCATAGACATAGATGTCGTATGCGCAGAGATCGGTTCCAAAGGCGTGCGGCTTCCAGGTCATCCGAATCGCCCGAATTGCCACCTCTTCATCGTTAATCACCATAAAGTCATCCCGGCCCCTGAACTGCTTCGGTCTGACTTGGAGTTGAATTTCCCGTTCAAACAGGGCTTTTGCCTCGGAATCAGGCACAATGTACTTAGTCCAGATCATCTCGCTCGCTGCGTCAAGCACATACTTGGGCATCGGAGGTTCTTTGCCGGCGACTACCTGGATCTGCTGACCTTTCTCGAGACGCCTGAACCCGGTATGATTCTCGACAGCCACCTGGACTTCGCCGCTCTCCACGGTGACGACGGTCTTGCCGGAGTCCACTTTCACGCCGAAGGCCGTCCCGAAGACAAGTACCTGGCCATCGGGGGTGAAGACCCGAAACGGGGCGCCATTCGATCCGACATTCAGCCAGACCTCGCCTTTCTGAACACTCAGTTCACGCTCGTTGTCGACGCGAATCTGGGTATCGCGATTCAACTTCACCTCGCTGGGGCCCGCCAACGTCACCATCAACGAGGAATCGGATCTCGTCTCATAATGATCGCCCGGTCTTACAACGCCTTTGAGCTCGGCATCTTGCGGCCGCTCGCCCGCATCGGTGATGGCGAATGCATCCCCTTTCGTATAGGTTATAACGCCGACAGCCTGACGGCCCATCGAGAACTCCGGCCAATTCAACTTCAGGATAAGCGCGAGCACCACCAGCAGGCCCGCTACGGCGGCAGGCATCCACCGGGCGAGCCGTGTTGCGGGCGACATCGAATGCTTAACCCGCCAGTTAATCCCCTTGAGCTCCTCCATCGTCGGCGCCATTTCCGGCAGGTTTTCCATAATGGACTGCGAAAGATCGCTCGACAGCCGGTAATGGCTCAACGTCTCGAACAGCTCGGCCGAGGTTCGCTGGTGGAGCCGCAGTAATTGCCTGCAAGGAGCGCAATTGGCTACGTGTTCCTCGAGAATCACCCGTTCAGAATCACTCAGTTCGCCGTCGATGTACGCCTGTAATAGGTTGTCTATTTGCCTGCAGGATGCCACCCTTTTTCTCCCTCGGCAGATGAATTCAGGTCCGCCAACAAATCTCTCAACTGGCGCCCTGCCCGTTGCAGGATGCCCCGAATCTCTTCGCGGGTCGTTCCGGTAAAATCGGCTATCTCTTGATAGCTCAACTCCTGCAAATAACGCAGGACCACCGGCAGCCGGTAACGCTCCGGAAGCGAATCGATGGCCATTTCAACTCTTGCATATCGTTCACTGCGCTCGAGGAGTCCCCGCGGCCCTTCTCGCGCATCTTCAATTGACAGGGTGCGCCGGAACGGCAACGGCGTCTCTTGATCCCACTGCTTGCCGTGGCGCCGGAGCCAGTTCGCAGCGGTCCTGCATGCAATCTCGCGCAGCCACGGACCAAAGCGGGCCGGCTCGCGGAGCCGGGTCAAACTCCGGTATGCCGTGAAAAACACCTCTTGAGCCACGTCCTCGGCCGCACTATAGCGGCCGACATAATAATAGGCCGTGGCATGCACGGCACCCTGGTAGCGCTTGACCAAGCCGCGGAAGGCTTCGGCATCGCCGTCCAGGCAACGGTGAACGAGGGCCGCATCGTCAGCGCTCATTGCCGGCCTTCCCCATGGTCTGCAACTGCATTTCGGTCCATCAAGTCAAGTTCTGTCATTAGTGTGGTCTGAAACGCTCGAGAAGGCATGAATCGTTCTATTCTGGAACGGATGCGCATTCCCGAAGATCACTCATCAGAGGGTCCCCCCCTAGACGAACGATCGCGGTCCTGCTATGCCCTTCTGCGAGCAACGGCGCCACGACGTCCCGCTCGAGGTCGGGCACGTAATAATCGAGAAACGCGCCTTTCCCTTGCACGGTGAAGCCGTCAAGAGCACCGGGAACCACGAGGGCTCGACCCCGCTTGAGGCCCTTGCGGAAAGGGCCAGCCAACACGTCGAGACCGTCGCTCTTGGCAAGAACGATATGGAACGTCTCGTTTCGCGTCGCTCTATGGTACGAGCCGTCGCATAGAATGAGTTCAGCGGCGAAATAGCGGCAGGCCCCAAGGATACTGCACGTCGCATTCCCGGCACGGTAACGGAGCGCTTGTGCGGGGCCGTTGTAAGCCGATCCGAAGTGGATGGCCTTCTCAGCCTTCTCGATATGAAGCTCTCGGGGGCTGCCATTCTGCTGAACGCGCCCCCAGTCGTAGATGCGGTAGGTGAGATTGCTGTTTTGCTGAATCTCAGCCAGGACCACGCCGCCGTTAATGGCGTGTACGGTTCCCGCAGGTACAAAAACTGACGCGCCTTCATTTACCTGGAACGAGACCATGAGATCCTCGACCGAACCGCGCTCGACAGAGGCGACGAACCGATCACGTGTTACGTCGGGCTTGAGACCACAGATGAGTTCGCTTCTCGGCGCTGCGTCAAGAACATGCCACATCTCGGTCTTGCCGACATCAGGCTCGTGCAACGCTGCAGCGCACTCGTCATCGGGATGGACCTGGACCGAGAGGACCTCATTGGCGTCGATAATCTTGAGCAGAAGCGGGAACCGTCCATGGACAGTGAGGTTGGCGCGCGACCCCAAAACGGCCTGCTTGTCGGCCTCGAGCAAGTGCCGCAGCGTCGCCCCCTGGTATGGACCGTCGGCGACAGTGCTTTGAAAGACTTCGTGGTCCGAGACCAGCCACGCCTCGCCGATGCGCTTGCCGGCGGGAATGGGCATGCCGAACAGCGATGCCAGTTTCTGCCCGCCCCAGATCTTCTCAAAATACCCCTCGGTGAAACTAAGGAGTCCCAAATCCGTCATAGCGTCTCTTCCTACTTGCCGGTCAGTGTCGGCGCATTTATGGCTTCTTTTCAAGGAAACGCGGTATTAGGCGGCGACGTCTGCCAAGCGCGGCAATACATCCATTTCTTCCAGAATAACGGCGACGCCAAGCCATGTAAAGGATTGCCCTTATGTCTTTCAGGCCGGATCCGACCTAGAATGGCTCGGCAGGGGCGGTCGCAAGCATACCCAGATAGATGTCTAGAATCGCCTGCCCGAAAAACAGGGTCATCAATCCACCGACGGAGAGATAGGGCCCAAAAGGCAGGTAGTGGCTCGGCTCGGCTTCGCCGCGGGCTTTTTGGAGCGCAATCAGGGTCACTCCTATTACGCTGCCCAGGATGGACGCCGCCATCACCACCAATAGGACGCCTTTCCAGCCCAGGAACGCGCCGATCATGGCCCCCAGTTTCACGTCCCCGAAACCCATGCCCCGCTTTCTGAGCACTGCAACGCTTACTTTATCGAGGATGTAGTGGACGCCGCCGCCAATGACGACGCCTAACAACGAGTCGAAGACTCCCGTCACCAGGAGGCCGCTGTCCGGGTAGACCATGCCTAAGACGCTGCATGCGATGCCCAGCGGAATGCCCGGCAGGGTCACCTCGTTAGGAATGGTCCAGTCGGTCAAATCAACGAAGGCAACCAACACAAGGGCCGCAGCAAACGCCATGTAAATGGGAACGGCCACGGTCATTCCTTGATCCCAGCCGAACCGCCAATAGACCGCCATGAAAAGGACGCCTGTCAATCCCTCGACCAGCGGGTATTGCCAACTGATCGGCGCACCGCAGTGGCGGCACTTAGCGCCGAGAATCAGCCAGCTCAGCAAAGGAATGTTGTCATACCAAGCGATAAGCGCGCCGCAGCGGGGGCACTTCGAGCGGGGCTTAATAATGGACTGGTTGTGGGGCAAACGGTAGATGCAGACGTTCAGAAAACTGCCGACCACCGTTCCCAGCACAAACGAGAACACCAGAAAGAACACCCTGATGACTGGCGTAACCATTTACTCTCCATTAACCACACGTTCGCCCAACGGGATTGCAGGCCCATGAAAGGCTTTGCCACAAAACGGACTGTTCTTCAGGTTGTTCGCCCGCCGCATCCTTCACCTTGCTATGCCCGCCCCGCCGCGGCGCCTTTTGCGGCATCCACAAGACTCTTCACAAAGGCGCCGACCCGGGGCGCCGTGTCCGGTGAGTCGCCCAACTCGCCGACCATCCGTACGATCGCGCTGCCGACGATGACGCCGTCGGCGATACGCGCAATCTCACGGGCCTGCTTGGGGGTCGAGATGCCGAACCCGACTGCCACCGGGGTCTGCGTGTACTGTTTGATAAGGCGGACCATCGCTGCGACTTTCTGCTCGAGATTCGCGCGTTCGCCGGTCACGCCGGTCCGTGAAACGTAATAGACAAATCCCCTCGAAAGCTTGGCAATCTTCTCGACACGCTCGCGCGGGCTTGTTGGAGCAACGAGATAGATGGTCGCGATCCCTTTCGCGTCGAGCTGTTTCTTGCAATCCTCGGATTCCTCGGGGGGCAGGTCAACACAAAGCACCCCGTCGACGCCAGCGGCGTGGGCATCGGCGGCGAATGCTTCGATTCCATAGGCCATAACGGGGTTGAAATAGGTGAACAAAACGAGAGGAATCTGGGTGGATGCGCGCAGCTCGCCCACCAAACGCACAACATCATGGAGGGACACGTTGTTCTTGAGCGCCCTGATAGCCGCCTCCTGGTTGACTGGACCGTCGGCGATGGGATCGGAAAAGGGGATGCCAAACTCGATGATGTCGGCGCCTGCCCTCTCGAGTTCGTGGACGAGCGCAGCCGTAACGCGCAGGTTTGGGTCGCCCGCAGTGATATACGGGATAAAGGCTGCCTGTCCCCGTTCTGCAAGCTCTTGAAATCGGGCTTCGATACGGTTCATTGATCGAACTCTCCGGGCAAGATGAACTTGGCCGCCTGTTGCACGTCCTTGTCGCCACGGCCGGACATGTTGATGATGACAATCTGGTTGTCCTTCATCGTTGGGACAAGCTTGCAGGCGTAAGCCACCGCGTGGGCGCTCTCGAGAGCGGGGATAATGCCTTCAAGCTCGCTTGTGAGCTGGAACGCGTCGAGCGCCTCTTGGTCGGTTGCATAAGTGTACTCGACCCGCCCGAGACTGCGCAGATAGGCGTGTTCGGGGCCGATGCCCGGATAATCAAGCCCTGCCGACACGCTGTGCGTTCCGAGGATCTGCCCATTCTTGTCTTGCAGAATGTAGCTGACTGCGCCATGGAGCATACCCAGGACGCCTCCCGCGAAACGGGCGGCGTGTTTGCCCGTCTCGGGTCCGAGACCGCCTGCTTCGACGCCGATCATGCGGACCGATTCATCGGCCAGGAAGTCGAAAAACAAGCCGATAGCGTTACTACCGCCGCCCACACAGGCGATCAGCGTGTCCGGCAGACGCCCTTCGGCTTCGAGGATCTGCCGACGCGCTTCGCGGCCGATGACGCGCTGAAGATCGCGGCAGATCACAGGGTAAGGATGGGGACCTTCGACGGTGCCTAACACGTAATGCGTGTGCTCGACATTAGTGACCCAGTCCCGCATGGCCTCGTTGATCGCATCTTTCAAGGTCTTTGTGCCTGCGTGGACGGGGGTCACTTTGCTGCCGAGCAGGCGCATGCGGAAAACGTTGAGCTTCTGTCGCTCGATATCCTCGTCGCCCATGTAGATCTCGCATTCGAGACCGAGCAGCGCAGCAGCCGTCGCGGTTGCCACGCCATGTTGGCCGGCGCCCGTCTCCGCAATCACGCGCGTCTTGCCCATGCGCTTGGCCAAGAGCACCTGGCCCAAGGCGTTGTTGATTTTGTGCGCCCCGGTGTGGGCCAGGTCTTCCCGCTTGAAGTAGACCTTTGCGCCTCCAAGACGCTCAGTAAGGCGCGACGCCAGATAAAGAGGCGTAGGCCGCCCGACATAAGTCTTCTGGTAGCGCTCGAGCATCGCTGCAAAACTTGGATCGTTCTTGGCGCTCTCGTAGGCCGCCTCGAGTTCTTCGAGGGGATGCATCAGCGTCTCGGGAACGAACCGGCCGCCGAAGGCGCCATACCGCCCCTTTTCATCAGGGAACGGATAGGGCGCATTTGGCGCGCTCGACAAACTGTCTGATCCTTTCATGATCCTTTTTCCCAGGGCTGCTCTCGACGCCGCTCGCCGTGTCGACGCCGTACGGACGCACCGTCCGTACAGCCTCAGCCACATTATCCGGCGTAAGCCCCCCCGCAAGGATAACCGGCCGGCCGAGGGCGACGGCACGCCGGGCCGCGTCCCAATCACAGGAACTCCCCGTTCCGCCGCGGCTGCCCGGCACAAAGGCGTCCAACAAGTAACCGCCGACACGATACTCGAGCATAGACTCCGGGTTAAAACCGGCCGCCACGCGGAACGCCTTGATCGCACGGGCGCCGACGCGTGCGCAGTCCTGCACACTTTCCTCGCCGTGAAGCTGAACCCGGTCGACGAATGTAAGATACTGCAGGATACGGTCTATCGACTCGTTGACGCAAACGGCTGTAATGGAAACGAACGGAGGCAGGCCGTCTATGATCGCCTTTGCCGCTTCCGGGTCGATATAGCGCCCTCGAGCCTTTGCTTCCTCGGCGAAGTTAAAGCCGAGGGCGTCGGCCCCGGCTCCGCAGGCCGCTAAGGCGTCCTCGCGATTCGTGATCCCGCAGATTTTAACCCTCGTGAACGCCGAGCAATTCATGGATCTTTTCACTGATGTTCGGGCTCGTCACGAGCGCTTCGCCCACCAATATGGCGTCAACACCGCCGTCTTCGAGCATCTGGACATGCTCGCGCGTATGGATCCCGCTTTCGCTGACCAGCACATTGCCCCCTGGAACAAGACGTCTCAGTTCGAGGGTGGTGTTAATATTCACCTCGAAGGTTGTCAGGTCCCGGTTGTTGATTCCGATCATGTGGGCGCCCGCTTTCAAGGCGCGTTCAATCTCATTCTCGTTGTGGGCCTCGACGAGCGCGTCCATCTGCAGTTCAGCAGCGAGGTCCAAGTAATCCCTGAGCTGCGCGTCCGACAACACGCAGACAATCAGCAAGACGGCGTCTGCTTGCGCGGCGCGTGCCTCATACAACTGATAGGCGTCGACAATGAAATCCTTACGCAGGCACGGCAACGCGATATTCTGCCGCACGCTGTGCAGGTCGTCCAGGCTGCCCCGGAAAAAACGGCTGTCCGTCAGGACGGATACGGCCCGTGCGCCCGACTGTTCATAGAGCCCGGCGAGACCCACGGGGTTGAGGTCTTCGCTGAAGACCCCTCTAACTGGAGAAGCGCGTTTTACTTCTGCAATGAGGCTGATGCCTTCAATGCGCAGACCCTGCCGGAATGGCCGCGGTGGTCCCAACTGGCCAATGCGTTCCTGCAGCCCTTTAAGGGGCGCAGTCGTTTTTAGGGCCTCGACTTCCACCCGTTTATGACTGCAAATCTCGTCAAGTATCATGCGTACATTCTCTACCGGACTACTGCTCTACCTTGTAGTGCGAGGCTTCAGCAAGCTGCTCCAATTTCGCCAGCGCAGCGCCCGAATCCACCGAACCTGCGGCCAGCACGAGGGCTTCTTTCCAATCCTCCGCCAAGTCGCCCGCCATGATGCCGGCTGCGGCGTTTAACAACACGATCTCCCGGTGCGGACCCGCCGTTCCCTCGAGCACCATTCGGAGCAAACGGCTGTTGGCCAGGGCGTCGCCGCCCGCCACAGCCTCATGCGGGGCAACGTCAAGGCCAAGGTCGCCGGGTTCAATGTAGTACGTCCTTACGCGGCCGGCTTTGACCTCGGCGACGATCGAAGGCCCAGCCAGCGTGAGCTCGTCGAGACCGTCAGAACCCGCCACAACAAAGGCGTGCCGGGCGCCCAGGTTAGCGAGTACGTTCGCCAGCGGCTCGACGAGAGCCCTGTCGAAAACGCCCATCACCTGACCACAGGCGTCAGCCGGGTTCGTTAAAGGACCCAGTATATTGAAAACGGTCCGCACCTTGAGCTCCTGGCGCGAGACCGCCACGTGCTTCATTGCCCCATGAAGGTTGCGGGCAAAGAGGAAGCCGATGCCCACCTTGTCGATGCAACGGCCCACGACCTCGGGCGAAGCGCCGATGCAGACGCCGAGGGCTTCGAGCACGTCGGCGCTGCCGCACTGGCTGCTCGCGGATCGGTTGCCATGTTTGGCCACGGCCGTTCCCGCTCCCGCCACGACGAACGCGGCGGTCGTCGAAATGTTGAACGTGCCGGAACGGTCGCCGCCTGTTCCACAGGTATCAACCAGTGGACGGCGCGTGGTCTTGACGCGGGTGGCCATGCGGCGCATCGTCTCGACAAACCCGGTAATCTCGTCAATGGTCTCGCCTTTTACGCGAAGCGCAAGGAGAAAAGCGCCGATTTGGGTAGGAGTGGCTTGGCCTGACATGAGGTCGAGCATCGCCTGGGCCGCTTGTTCGCGCGTGAGGTCTTGCCCTTGAGCAAGTATGGCTATGGCCTCTTGGATCATTGATTTGCGCAGGAGTTTCCGCCGCCGTTCAGAGTGCGAACTCTACCAATTGATCCCATTGAAAGTCAAGAAATCACTTGACGTTGGCGCCTTCCGGGCGGGGAAGGATCTGGCGGCAACGGGTCTAGAGGAGGGCCATGCGGCGTTCCAGCAGAGACGCAACGTTGTTGAAACGCATGATACGCGCGAAATCAAGGGGCGTCATGCCCCCTGTGACCCAGTCGCGGGCATATATGTTCGCGCCGCAATCCACCAGAAACTGGGCAAGCGCTTCATGGCCCACCAAGGCGGCCCAGTGCAACGGCGTCAAACCCAAGAGGCTGGGAATGTCGATGTCGGCTCCCCGTTCGACCAGTGCGCGCGCGGCTTCGACATTGCCCAAGCGAACGGCTTTGTGCAAAGGCGTTTCACCCTGAAGATCCAGCTCATTCGGGTCGGCCCCTGCGTCCGTGAGGTCGTAAACGGCCTCCTCATATCCCCAGTAGGCCGCCCGGTGGAGCGGCGGCAACTGCGAGACCTCGCGCAACGTATCGTCGATTTCCCGCATGAAAAGCAGACGGGCAATCTCCATGCGGCCGCTCTTAGCCACCCTGCTCAGAGGCGTTTCACCGCACTCGTCCAACTCATTGAGCCAATCGTTGTTCATCCACCACCTCCGGCCGGCAATGACGCCGACAAGTGAGGCGTAATTCACCGCCACGGGGAGAGCGAGCAGCTTTGGCGCCGCACACCGCTCCCCGCCCGCGTCAAATTATACCATCAACTGTCCGGGGAGGCGCGCAGTGTGTCTTATGTCGAAACCGAAGGTCCAGCCCCTATCTGCTGTCTGACAGAATGACGAAAATCTGTCAAGACAAGGGATAGACCTTCTCATCGAGCGGGCCGCACTAGACTTTCCGACGTTGGGCACTTTACAATCCGCGCCGGTCCGTGAAAGACCCTCGACCAGCAGAGGTTTGCGGCCGTTTGGAACGCAGTCCTGGAACATCTGGAGAAACCATGCGCTCGGGGGCATGTTTGTAGACTGTGTTCTGCAGGCGTTGTCCTCTCGGGACAAAGAGGAGTCGTACAGAAGGAAAGGGATCAGATGAATCAGGACATACAGGCCGGCGGCAGGTGCCCTACGCTTCAAGTCGTGGCCGATTCGATTCCCCGGGCCTACTATCGCGCCATCAAGATGGTCTGGGAACAGGGCCTCTCCATCCGGACCGAGTACGACCGCCAGGACGGGGCAGGCAACTACATTGACCCGCCGAGCCGCGATGCGCGCGTCTTGATCGAGGTGACCGACCCTTTTGCACAGCCCCGGTATCCCCCGCTCTCATTCTGCGAGCTGGGAACCTATATTGCCGAGATCCTGGGCATCAAGGACCACCTTGTGCTCCCTCTCGAAAAGCTCAAGACCGCCTGCAAGGGCGAACTGGACGCCCATGAGTGGCCTTACACCTATCACCAGCGCCTGTTCAACCATCCTTCATTTGAAGGCGGCACGGTGGACCAAATCGAACGGGCGGTCGAACGCATCGCAAAAACCCCCTATTCACGCCGGGCCGTGGCAACAACCGCCATTCCCAGCATCGATCCATTCCTCAAAGAAGACGTGCCCTGTCTGCGCGAGATCCAGTTGCGGTGCCCTGAGGACGCCGGCGGCCGGCTCGTGCTGAACATGAACACCGTCTGGCGGTCGCGCGATCTGTACAAGGCTTGGGGCGACAACGTTGTCGCCATCACATTCCTGCAAAGCATAATCGCGAAAAATATCGCGGAAAGAACGGGCCGGGCCGTGCGCGTCGGCAGCTATGCCGACTACAGCACCGCCATGCACATCTACGGCCAGGACTTCGGCGCCGTAGGCGGCGATGCCGCGCGAGGTCTTCAGAGCTTTTTCGACACCTTCGATGAGGAAACCTTCGTGAGCCGCTCCCTGACGAGCGAGCAAGCTTGCGAGATGCTGGTTCTGCCCCAGTTGCACAATCTGTTGACGGAACGGCAGCGGAAACAGTGGCGTTTCCCATCGAAATCCGTTGAGACAATCGAGCAGCTTATCCGTGATCTGAAGTCCGGGGCGGTCGTTGCATAGAAACCGGGAGAGCAGATATGAAGGCAATCGCGATCTGCGGTAGTCCGAGGACGGGCGGAAACACAGAGCTTCTTCTCGAACGTTGTCTCGCCGTATTGCAGGACCACCATATTGGCACGGAACTGATCCGGCTGGCCGAATGCTGGGTAGAACCGTGCCGGGCGTGCAGCGCCTGCATTGACAATCGGAACAACGCGTGCGTTATGACAGACGACGACTTCCCGATGGTCTATGGAAAGATGCTCGAGGCAGACATCATCGTCGTAGGCTCGCCCGTTCACTTCGGCTCGGCCACGCCGCAGACCATGGCGCTGCTTGACCGCGCGGGTTACGTAGCACGCGCCAACGGGAATCCCTTGTCGCGCAAGATGGGCGGACCGATCGTGGTTGCGCGCCGGGCCGGTCAGAACTTCACCTTCGCCCAGCTCTTGCTATGGTATATGATCAACGGCCTGATCGTTCCAGGCTCCACCTATTGGAACATCGCTTTTGGGCGCGCCGCCGGCGACGTCGATAACGATGCCGAAGGCCTCGATACTGTAACGCATTTTGCGGAGAATCTCGCGTGGCTGGCCGCTAAGCTGCAATAATCCCGACAGGGCCGCGGCTCCCATGCCTGGGGACCGGGCAAGACCGGGCGTGAACCTTTCCGGGGCGTGGCACGTAGTTGAGACAGGAACACGCAGAACAGACGCCGACGGACGAGGCGCTGATGCTCGGCGTTGCGCAAGGAGATCGACATGCCTTCGAACGCCTTGCCCGCCGCTACGAGAAGCGGCTCTACAATTACGTTCGCCGGTTAATAGACGACCCGAGCGAGGCCGAGGATCTTGTTCAAGAAACCCTGATCCGCGTCTATCAGCACGCGAAACGATTCAAACAAGACGGGCACTTCAGGCCGTGGGTTTATCGCATTGCGACGAACCTATGCCGCGACCAGCAGCGTTACCGGCGGCGCCGCAAATTGGTTTCGCTTGACGAGCAAGACAGCGGGATCGACAAGGGTGCAACGACGGCCGGGCGCCTCGCATCGCAAGCACCCAACCCACGGGAAGAGGCCGCGGCCCACGAACTGGCAGGCCGCCTGCAAGAAGCGTTAACCGCCTTGCCTATGAAACATCGCACAGTATTTCTTATGGCGCGTTACGAAGGACTGTCCTATGAGGAAATCGCAGAGACGCTGCATATACCGATAGGAACTGTCAAGTCCCGCATGAACAAGAGCGTAAAAATCCTATTGCGGGCCGTGGAGCATTGCCCATGATGCATTCAGCGGCACCAGACAGCGAACGAGGACGTCTTCTGCTACGGGGCTATCTTCTTGGAACCCTTTCGGCGCGTCAGAAAAGCCAGGTCCAGCGCCTGCTCGAGTCATCAGACGCGTGGCGCCATGCACTCGATGCCGAGCGGGACGCGTTGGGCGCTCTTGACCGCCTTCCAGAGGAGGAGCCGCGACAGGACTTGACCGAGGCAACCCTGACGCGCATTGAACAGGGCGAGGGCCTTCGCACTCAGCGTGTGCGTCCTCTGCGCGTTGCGGCAGTTGCGGCGGCCATCGCGGCATTCGGGCTTATCGTAGCCGGCGTTCTGCCAATCCTCACCAGGGCGCGGGAGGCGTCCCAGCGCGAATCGGTCGCAAACACGCTCAAGGAATGGGGCGTCGTGCTCAAGATGTACGCGAGCGAGAACAAGGGGCAGTTTCCGCCTCTGACCCGCTACGGCGACGTCTGGTTCGTTGACATGCAAACGCTCTACCCGGATTACCTCAGCAACCCGGACATCCTCGTCAACGTGGCCCTTCCTGAAAGTGCAGGGCTTAAGAAACGCATAGGGAAACTGATGAAGGAAGATCCCGTGAACTGGGAGGAGATCACGCGGATCGCCGCGCAGAGCTTTACCTACACGGGATACGCCCTGACATCAAATGAGGATGCCCGCAAGCTGAGCGCCAACCGCAAGAAGCTTGCCGCTGCCGACAGGGAAACCCGGCCCGTCAACGGCGTGACCCCCTTGAAGGAAGGCGTCGAACGTTTCTTTATCACGGACATCAACAACCCGGCTGCGGGGACAGACATGCAGGCAACTATCCCGGTGATGTTCGAAAACGTGTATACGAGCAAAGACAACCACAGGCCGATCGGGTGCAATGTGCTCTACATGGACGGCCACGTGGCATTCATTCGCTACGGCGAAGCCTTCCCGGTGACAGACGCCGTAGCGGAGGTGTTCCGCTCGCCTAAGCCAGCTGCTGAAAAACAAAAATGAACCTTGTTGCGCCCCGGACGTAGGAGACTGGTAGAAGAAACGTCTCCAACGTCGCGAGGATCAGCCATGAGCAACTACGCAAGAAGGTTCCTCATCGTGGCCATGTTGCCCTTTGCTTGTTGGGCGGCCACAACAGACTCTCCCAACGCCCAGCCGCCTGGATCCATCCTGGACTTGCCTTCGGCAACGCTCGAGATGAAATGGTCCGACCTGCGCGCACTCCTTTTGCAGGCACGCGCGGCAGAGGAAGAGACGGCCCCTCCGCCGATCGAGTGCACCGTCTCCTCGGCCCAATACAGGGCGACGGCCGTCTCGCCAAAGACCCTGCGCGTCGAGGGCCGTTTCACCATCACCGTATGGAAGCGCAAAGGCTGGACCCAGGCGTCCATCATAGGCGACCGGGTGGCGCCCACTTCCGTTATGCTTGACGGTGAAGCCGCCTCCCTAGCAAGGACCCAAGATGGGCATTTTGCGCTCTTGCTTGATACACCCGGCACGCACACGCTCGAGCTGACCTTCTATGTGGCCTGCGAGCAGCATGAGGGTCTCGTTCGCTGCAGTTTTCCGACCGTGCCGACCCCTCTCACAGAGATGCATCTCGACTTGCCGATCGCCGACGCGAACGTGCGCGCGCCCGAAGCCGCCGGCCTGTCCGTCAACAAGACCAAAGACGGGCAATCGGTCGATCTGGTATTCCCGCCGGCTGACGCCATCGCAGTAGAGTGGAAGCTGCCCGCTCCGCCGGCGCCGCCAGTCCCGCCTGCGCCGGAGGAAGAACCGCGCATTGCTTGCACCACCTCGATCCTTGCCACCGTCGGCGACCGCTTCCTCGTCTGCCAAGCCCTTGTCCAATATGAAATGCTACGGGGCAAGGCCAACGCCTTTCGCCTGCGGCTCCCTGCCTCCGCCAACCTCTTTGACCTGAGCGGGCAAGGTGTTGCGTCCTCCACTGTCGATGGTGTCAACGACCAACAGAGGGTGGATGTTCGGCTGAACCATCAGGTGGACAAGACATACGTATTGACATTGCGGTATGAAACGCCTATTCCGGAGGAAGCGAAGACCATTGAAGCGCCTGCACTGGTTGTCGAGGACGTAGTGCGCCAGACGGGCTACATTGGCGTGACGGCGCGCGGTCCGGTTCTCGTTGATGTGGGGAAGAGTCCGGCAAATCTACGTCGGGTGGACACGAGCGATCTCCCGCCGGGCGTAACGGCCCTCTCGGTCAGCCCCATCCTCCTCGCGTTCAAATACACCGTCAACGACTATCGTCTGCCTCTGGACGTGCACAGACTCAAGGATGTGGCGGTGCGCGTTGCCGTCATCGATGATGCAGCGCTCACTACCGTTGTGACGGAGGGTGGACTCGCCGTCACGCGGGCCGCCTATCGTGTGCGCAACAACGTAAAGCAGTTCCTTCGCATCACCCTGCCCGAGGGGGCCAAGGTGTGGAGCGCCGAAGTCAATGGCAAGCCGGTAAAACCTGCAACGGAGGACGGCGACGAGACTGTGCTGATTCCTTTGCTCAAGTCGGTCGAGAACGAGCGCAGCATGGGAGCGTTCCCCGTCGCGGTGGTCTACGAGGAGCAGATGCCGCTTCGGGGAGGCGCCGCAGGGCGAGCCACCTGGATTGCGCCCGCTGTGGACATCCTGAGCAACGAAACAACTTGGGACTTTTATCTACCGGAGTCCCGTCCTCTCTACCGTGCTTCGGGGGATCTGGACGCCATGCCTGAACGTGCGGCAAGGAACCTCTTGCCTCTCCGGCGCCGCACTGGAACGGCCCATGAAACGTTGATGCCTCTGCGGGAGGGAATCGAGCGGTTCTTCATCACCGACATCAACAATCCGGCGGCCCCACAGTTGGGAGGCGAAAACCGGTACAAAGGGGCGCCCATGAGCGCTCCGGTGCAAGAACCGATGGACATCGCGATTGCCGGGGTGCTGCCCATCCAGATTGATCTGCCCACTACGGGCGTTCTACATCGGTTTCAGACCGTCCTGACGCCCCAAGACAAGACCCTCAGCATGACCCTGTACACCTGCGATAGCCGTCTGCGTTATGTGTTCTACGGGTTGCTGCTGATCATAGGCGCCGGTCTCGGTTGCGCTGTTGTCAGACTGGTTGCGCGCCAAGCGAGGGGAGCACGGCTCCTTGTCGGAGTTGCGATCTTCGCCTTGGCGTTCGTTGCGGCCTTTTGCGGGGCGTGGCTCTACGTGCCTATCGCATTGTGGGCGCTTGCAGGGCTTCTGTTTGGCGCCCTCGCCGGTGCCCTAACTCGGTTCCGCCGCCTGGCCACGCAAACTCAAACCGAGACAGCCCAAGAGGAGGCCGGCCCATGAGACGCTTGCCCCGACTTACCTACGGCGGCCTGATCGCCCTCCTTGCGCTCATGTGCATTCTAGCCCTGGTATCGCTTCCCCTACTCACCCGCGCACGCGAGGCATCGCGCCGCACCTCGTGCGCCAACAACCTGAAACAGATGGGGCTCGTGTTCAAGATGTACGCCGGCGAGAGCAAACACGGTCGATGGCCGCCCCTCAGCCCGATCCCCGACAACTGGATGGTGGACATTCGCACAGTCTACCCGGATTACCTCGCCGATTTGTCCATCTTAATCTGCCCGGGCAGCCCCTTTGCGACGGAACGCACGTTCCGAACCTATCAAGGCAGCGTGCCTGGAGAGCTGCATCCCGGGTGCGTTTCGTCGCTCTTCTACATCTACACAGGGTACACGGTTCTCAGCGATGAACAGGCACTGGCACTGTTCCAGGGATACGAGCAAGATCCCGCTGCGGTGATCGCAGGCCAAAGCCTTGAGCTGGAAGTGCCGCTATGGGAAAACAGCGGCCGCATCCATGGGACGGGTGAAAGCGGCATCCCTGTTTTGTGGGACCGGCCCTTTGCGTGTGAGGAAGCCTTTGCCCACCGGCATCCCATTGGAGGCAACGTCCTGCACATGGACGGGCACGTCGCGTTTGTCCCCTACTCCTACTACAACAACTCGAACTATTTCCCCATGACGCGTCTGTGCGCAGAGACTTTTGGCGGCGTTTTGCCGACCATGCCCAGCTTTTGCTACGGCGATTAGAGGGCCTGACTGGAAAAAGCAGAGGTTTTTTCGACAAAGGCTGGGAGTCTACCCCGAGCACTTGCTTTGTTCGTAGCCTAAGCTGCTGATATGCAGCAGCTTAGGGTGGCGCAAATGGATATTTCTGTTTTCTCTGACTTCTTTTGAACAGAGGGGTTGACAAAGGTCAAAGTTTGGTATAGACTGTCTATACAGTTGATGATATGTACACGTTTTACTTATCCAAAAGGAGAATATGCAAAACAACGGTGATGCTAAGCGACGGTTCCAGGGGATACTCCCCATGTACGAGCAGATCAAACGCGATATTCGAAGCCGAATCGACAGCGGTGGCCTAAAAACGGGCGACTACGTGGGCTCTGAGCAACAGCTTGGCAAAGAGTGGCGCGTGAGCCGTGGCGTAACGCGTCAGGCATTGCGCGACCTCGAGACAGAAGGGTACGTGATCCGTGCTCCGGGGCGCGGTACGTTCGTGGCCCCTCTCGAACACCGGCGTGCGCGCCTCACCTCGGGGATGGGTGTACTCACCGTCGCCTTTCCTCGCCGACAGGACTACTATCATCAGCGTTTCCTTGACGGCTTCGTCATGCGCGCCTCCGAAGCAGGTTACGACGTAACTTTCTACTATCTGGCATTCAACCGGGAACAGGAACTACGCTTTTTGAGCGATATCAAGCAAACGGGGACTGCAGGTGTCGCAATATGGCCTTGCGATCATTCGCCTGAGGAACGGGAAATGATCGCCCGCTTTTACGAAGAGGGGTTCCCGTGCGTTGTCTTTGATCAAGCTCTGTATGGACTTCCAACGGATTTCGTCGGGACGGACAATGTGGAAATCCTTGCACGTTTGACCACGGAACTGGCACATCAGGGGCATGAGCGAATAGGGTATATTTCCCTCAACCACAGAAACCCAGCCTTAGAAGACAGGTTCCGGGGGTATTTGCGCGCACTCGAGCAAGCCGGGATCACGGTCGATCCCGACTTATATGTTCGATATAGGGACGACGACCTCGTTGCGGCCAGAAACCTCATTGAAAGGCTTGTCTTAAAGGAAAACTGTCCTACAGCGATAGCTTGTCCCCATGAAGGGGTTGCCTGGTTTACATTGCGGATCCTCCAAGAACATGGTCTGCGGGTCCCAGAAGATATTGTTATCGCGACCCTGGACGACAGTATCGAGCCTGCATTTCAGGTAGTTACTCCTTTTATCACAGCGCTCCAAAATGGTCATGCGATTGGCAATAAAGCTTGCGAACTGCTTCTGGCGCGGATAGCGCACCCGCAAAAACCCGTTGAAAGGCATCTCATAAAAGCAGGTCTTTTGGAGGATTATGCAGTTCCTCTGAGCTTTCAAAGCACGCGGGACTGAAGGCACGGGGCAACACCCGGACAGATCCAGTTTTGATGAATGAGCCCCGTTGGGGGCTCGCGGAACAGCGGTCCATATATAAGGAGATTAGTTCCATGAAAACTGAGAAAGGCTTTACGCTGATTGAGCTGCTAGTGGTTATCGCTATCATCGGTATCCTTGCAGGCATACTTCTCCCTGCTCTATCCAGAGCCAGGGAGGCAGCGCGTCGGGCTAGCTGCGCGAATAACCTGAAGCAGTGGGGGCTTATTTTTAAAATGTACGCTAACGAAAGTAAAGACGCCAAATGGCCGCACTGGGGTTCCTATCGCCCGGGAGTCAATTACTTTGCAACACCAGGCGACTCGCTGTACCCCGACTACTGGACGGACCCTGCAATTGCAGTGTGTCCTTCCGATTCGCGCATTGACATCGAGTATCAGCCGGGTTACGGCGGCTATGACATCGAAGAAGACTACCCGGGTCAAATTGAGAGACTTGCAAAGGGAGTTTCGGAAGGGACGGTTTCTAAACCATGCCTTCTCTTCTATTTGAATACGACTCCATCATATATGTATATGAGTTACACCGTTCTAACCTTTTCACAACTCATTGACGTGTTCTGGGCAATGGGACCTGCATACGCAATATGGGAAGAGAACTGGACGCTTCGCCCCGAAGTCTGGAACGCGGACCGGAAGGGATGCCCCCCTGGGGCGCTGCCCTACAACCTCCAGGGCGTGGGCGATAGCGACATCACCAATGACCGGACCGGCTGGAGGTGGACCGAGGCAGCTTTCGGAGCCTGGGCCTACGAACACGATCTCGACGACGACAACAAAACTCCCATATCAGGAAACTCTTACCCCCGGCTCCGGGAAGGCGTGGAACGCTTCTTTATCACGGACATCAACAATCCCGCGGCAGGCAATAAAGCTCAAAGTGAGATCTTTGTGATGTTCGACGCTTTCACGCCGGACAATGTGGCAATAGCAGGACGTCCAGCAGGTGCCATGCTGATCTTCAACCACATCCCAGGTGGCTCAAATGTCCTATACATGGACGGTCATGTGGAGTTCATCAAGTGGGGTGAGAAACCACCTTTATCAAACCCGCCTCGGAACACATTTGGAGGATGGTTCCGCGAGGTTATCGGTTATTGCGGCGGTCTTGGTTGATTTTACGAAATCGTCTAGCAGGCGCTGGAGAAGGAGCCGGGTCCGACTTCATGTGACGGTCCTGTCAAAACGCGGAGCAAGGATCAATAGATGATGTTATGGTTGTTGGCGATGGCGGCGGCGATGAGTTGCATAGCATCGGGCGAGCAAGTCGTCCCGTATAATGCACATTGCTGCGTAACAGAGACACTGCATTTCCCTGGAGACACAAACCTAAAACATATCGAACGGCGTTTCGCCTTGTACAAAGGCATAGGGGTGGACATGCTGCGTTTGGCTGCATTCCCAGATCTGGGTGGAATAAGTGAAGAGTACTTAAAGCTTTTAAAGGCCAGCAGTTTCAGACTAAAAATCATTGTGGCAAATATGCCCTCCGGACCCCAATACGAACTCACCGATCAATTCGGTCGGCCCTCAAAAGGGGCTATCAACTATTGGAACCCGGACTTACGTCCTCGTGCAGAAGAAATGACCGCCGCCATCGCCGATAGCCTGAGAAAAGCCGGGCTGATGGACAGGGTCGACTTCGTGATTCCGGCTATGGGTGCCGCGGGCGAGCCCGTTTACCCCCACCCCTGGACGACAGGTTATGAGAAGCCTTCGTTCTGGTGTTACGGTGAGCATGCGCAACGTGATTTCCGACGAGTCATGTACACACGCTACGGCAGCATTAACGCAGCGGACGAGGCTTGGGGTACTCATTTCGAGACTTGGGACAATGTCCATGTCTTGAAACCAGGCGAACAACCGGGGCCATACTGGCACGATGTCTTGAACTGGTACCGGGACTCGAAACGGGACTATGTGCGGTGGAGCATTGCCACCGTACAGAAGCACTTCCCAGGGAAAACTGTGGTGCTTTATGTGCCCGGCGCGCGCTTCACCGAAAAAGAGTGGTACGAAGCCATCGCTCAAGGCGGCGGAAGCCTGTGGATTATGGTTATGCCAGATCACGACTTTATCATCGACGAGGCGGCCAAACAGGGATGCTGGATTCAGTACACCGGCTTTGGACCGGGCAGCGACGCCGAGTATATCGGCAATTATGTCAAGGACCACGGCTATAGTCATGTCGGAATGTGGGCGGAGAATGTCGGGGATCCCCGTGCAATCCAGGACCCCGTTAAGACCTGTCAGATGGTTGTGGACCACGGCTATTTCGGTTTCGATCTCACCTTCTCAGGGTTCATGCTCGACGACAACGAACTAACGCCCAATGCACTTTTCCCGGCCATGGCCAAAGGATTCCAGATAATCGAGGATGCAAAGACGGGCGACGCGCTGCGAAAAGTAACGGTCGCACCGAAAGACGGGACTGGGTAGCACCGTTAGTCGTCCGATGAACCAAGGATGCTTATTGCTAATACTCGCAACACCAAAACACCACAGGCTCGAGTGCAGGGCATGGCAATACGGGAATGTCCAGGCGTAGTGACTCTTCGATCGGCAAGAAAGAAGACGTGAGAAACCTGTTATAGAAAACGGGTAAACCTTTGATCTATCGGGGCACTGCTCTATACCTTCGCGAAAGCACACGCCCTATTCTACTTGGCCAGGCTTTCCTTGGCGGGTTGTGCGCGCCCTTCGTTATAGGTCTGATAAAAGGCTGCGCACGCATCGCGATCGAGCGGCTTCTCAGAGACGATAATGCGGAAATGCAGCGGGACCGCTTTCCCTTCCTCGAGCGAACGCTCGAAGAACGCCCCGAACCGGCCGTAAGGCCGTATCGAGTAGATCGGGTCGGGCCCAGGCAGGTCCCGGGGGGTCATGTGGAGTACCCAGTACCTGGCGCCTCGGATCATGGCGCTGCAACATGCCCACCATGCTCCAACGACCTCGTCCTTTTCGCGGCGCACCGCTGCAGCGGGCAGGATGTACTCGGTCGTGTCAGGATGGTCGGCCACTTCGTTGTCGAGGCGAACCTGCATGCCGCCGTGATGCGAGTCGCCTTTGAGTTCGATAGTGCCCTGCAACGAGGTCAGGGTCGACTGGAAGTCGAAGACCCTGGCCCCACCACTATCTTCCTGCGCCGAGATGGTGCGAATCTCCCGGATGAATGGGGCCCCGCCGTCGGGTTGCCATGATATTTCCTCGGACTGGACGGCCCGGTCCTCGAGGACGTCCCGCCTCAGCCAGGCTACATGTTGTTGGTTGCACTCAGGCATGTGCCACGTGTCGTAATCGTGGCCGCCGACCAGCGTGTCTTTCCAACCGATGAAAAGTCCCCGGTGATGAGGGTAGAGACCTCCGAGCCCTTTTGTAATGGGCGCGGTACCCTGAAAGCTGTAGATATGGGTGTAGACCTTGTACGTGGCGTTGCGCGCCTCGCCGTCAGCGGGATTAAACGCAGCAGGCACAGTGCTCAACCAGACAGCGCCGTTGCGTAACAGATACAGACCATCCAGCCGATCCTCGAACCGGAACCCATCTTGCCCGAATGCTGCCGGGGCCGCGCACGCAACCGTGATTGCCCCAATCATCGCGAGTGCCCAAGTCCGCCCAACACGGCTATTCATGGTCGGCTCCTTCCTGGTCAAGAAACAACATGTAGAGACATTATAGCGCGATGCTCTTTGATTTTCCCTTCACGGCTCCGTAGGGTGAAGACAACGTGTAAATCGGCGGTTTCAGATACAAATACGGTGGAGCTGAGCGACGTATGTTTCAGTTGTGGATGGAAAAGAGCGACCTCGATGCCGTGCCCCAAATCCCCGTGCCGGCGGGCTATCATCTGCGGACGTTTCGCACAGGCGATGAAAAAGCCTTGGCAGGCGTGTATGCCGCCGCTGATCTCGGCACCACGACTGCTGAAGAGGTGCGCAAGCGAATGATCAACCACCCATGCTTCAAACCTGAGCGCATCTTCGTCGTCGACTATGACGGCGGCGTTGTGGGTACGTCCGCTGCGTGGATCGAGCAGAACGACCCCGGCGTAGGCTACCTTCACATGGTCGGGGTATTGCCCGAGCATCGGGGGAGGCGTCTTGGGGCGTTGCTCGCCGTGGCGAGCATTGGCTATACGCGCCAGGAAGGCTTTGCTGCCCAGCGCCTTTTTACAGACGACTGGCGCGCGCCGGCCATCCATCTCTACCTGAATCTGGGCTATTATCCGCTTCTCTATGAGGGCGCCGAATTAGAACGGTGGGAAACACTCGCACGCCGTTTGGGGCGCCCTGACGCCCTCAGGGAACCGCGAACAGCCGCCCGGGACAGCTCTGCATAGACCGCCGGCCCTTCCAGCATCCTTGGGCGGAACTGCGCCCTATCTGGTACAATGGCGCCCATGAATCGCGATTATGACGCCATTATTGTCGGCGCCGGTCATGCCGGCGT
>CAZBQH010000018.1:0-19159 GCA_964493915.1 uncultured Nitrospiraceae bacterium | reverse complement strand
GGGTCCCTTGAGCGGTTGCTGGCAAGGCGAAGAACAAAGCACCCAGTATAGCCAGTGTCATCGGAACAGAAACTTGCTTTCTCATGTCGAGTCTCCTTTAAGTTGATCGGCCAATTCGATCTGTCTAGCGCCGCCGAACGCCGTCTTGCGTCCGGCCGGCGCATGAGAAAGCGCAAGCCGCGTGCCAGAGATTAAGCCTGATTTCAGGGACTTTGCTGTGCAAAAAGGTATCGGATTGCCGCGCACTGCGCAAACTTTGCATGGTTGAGGGATCCTCGCGGCCCATCGACTAACGGGAATGAAAACGTGGGCCTACGACCGCCGGAGACCGACCCTTTACGACCCAAAGTGGGTTTTCAAGGCGTTGACGTAGGCCTCTGCAAACATCTCGCGCCATTCTGGATCGGCAACTCGCTCGCAATCCGTGCTGTTGGTGAGGTTGGCGGCTTCGACAAGCACCTTCGTAGGGATGAGATTGTTGCGAAGTACGGCAGGCACGTATGCAATGCCGCCGTCCTGGCGGATTACGTTCCGGATAGGATCGCCGACGCTGTGGCGTTTGATCCTCTTCTTGCCCAGCTCGTCGAGCAGTGTCTCGGCAAAGTTGCGCGAGAGTGCTTCATCGCGGCGTCTTTCAGAAGCGGTCGACGTGAAATAGGGCCGAGTGCGAACCTCGTCATAGCACAGATAAGCAGCCCTGACAGCGGAACGCGGTTCTTTGTCCCGGCGGTAGCGCGCGCCAGGGATGTAGACCATAGCGCCGCGCAAATCCCGGTTGTAGAGCGCGTCACAGTGAAAGCTGGTAAAGAGGATCTTGCGCGGATCCAGGCCGGCGGCCTTCTCCCGCAGGTAGATGGCGTTGGAAAGATACCAGCGGAGATTCGCCGAAGTCGTTGCATCACCATTCGGATACTGAGGGCTGCAGAGAATCACTTCGTCTTTGTCCTCTGTGAATCTCTTGGCGTCGGCGCACTTATAGCCCTGAGAAAGGTCCAGCATTGTCACGTAGACCTTTGCAGCCGTCTTCGTCTCGAGCAAGCGCTTGACGCGGCAGACAATATCGTAATTGATCTCGTCTTCGCTAAGGTGACGGCCGCCGCTCTGCGAACCGTGGTCATTTCCGCCGTGGCCAGGGTCCAAGACAACGACGACCCCCTGAAGGTCGGTCGTTGTGACCTTTCCTTTGAGCCGTTTGGCCTCGATAAGGACCTCCTCATAGGCTTGACGTTCTTCTGAGGTTGCAGGCATGTAACGCGCGGAGAGCATGTCGAGGGGGATGCGGATGTGCTGGCCGGGCTTCATATCATGGACATTTGCGATTCCGCTTCGTTGTTGCACAACGTCGCAAGCACGCAAGATGTCCGCGTTGTCCCGGATATCGGTAAAACGTACGACAACGGCCGTGTACAAGGCCTCGCCGGAACCCAAAATATAACGAGCATACTCACCTTCAGCGTCCCGGTGATAGGTGAGAGTTGCCGTAGGCTCTCCCTCACGCACTGGCGTGAGCTCGCGCATGATGGGCCGCAAGAGCACAGCGGGAACGATCAATTGCTGGCCCTGCTCGAGGTCTTGCTCCTTCATTTCGTTGAACCTGTCGTTGAACCTGGCCACCATGCCTGCGCTACTTGCGCTACCTGTAAGCCATTCGCACAGCGATGCGAGGCTCTCGCGCTCGGTTGGGGAATAAGACTGAACCACATGGATCCAGCCGCGTTGGTCGACCCGATCGTCGGGAAATACCGCAAGCAACATCGTGCGTTGTACGCTTGGCTTCAGTTTGCTGAAAGGTACAGGAACCACCTGCAGGTTTTTGTAGAGCTGCCAGTCATCCGGATTGGCAAGGTATTCAGAAAAGAAGGATGCTGTTTGAGACGGCAAAGGCACGTGACACTCGAGGTGCAATTCGCAGCCGCGCCGCAGATTGGCGTAGGCGCCTTCCCCAATTCGAACGCGCACTACGGTGCCGGCCAAAGCACGAAAAGCCAGGATAAGAAGCACGGCGCAGACAACGCCCTTCTTTAAACGGTGCAGGCAGCTTGCCCCAATAGAAGGCGTCATCCGCGTAAAAAAGTCCAAAATAACCACCACCGGTTGTGGTAAATTACTGTATCGAACGCGGGACTAAGCGTAACAGGTTTGGGCCGGAGAATCCACCCCCTTGCAAGATCCCCTTAATGCCAGACAATGGATGCCGTGTTTATCAGGCTTTTTGAATCGAAGGGTAAATCTCGCGAAGGCGACGCCATACGTAATGCGAAATGGAACGGACCACAAGAGGCTCAGGGTCGATAAACCGCAATCCGAAGGCGCGGACATTCCCAGCAGGGCTCGACGTGCCAGGACTGGCCACATGAACAACCTTCGCCAATATCGTGTGGGTGGATTCGCCGGGAAGTGAGAGCATTGCTTCGAGTGTTGAATCAAGCGTAAAAGGACCTTCTGTCTGGATCAGGCACCCCCCTGCACTAAGGTTCAGCAACGCGGCGTCATACTTCCGGACATGGATCTGGTCCTTGACCTGCATTGTCAGGTCCGTTGGAACCCGGCACGTGCTCCGATGCTGGGTGCGGGTGCCGGTCTCAGGCTTGGCCAGTGTGAGATAGTTTTCCATTCCTCGGGGGCCGTCGACGACATAGGAAGGGTATTCGTTAATGCCGTCCTGATCATGAAACTGAAGGGCAACCGCCATTCCTTCGAGAGGATAGTCGATCCCGGGAAAGGTCACCTTCAGCTTGTCGGATCCCACCTCAACGATCTCGACCATAAAGTACTGGTCCATAACGCTGAGAAGACACTGCTTTCCTTTTTCCAGATCCATAACGAGCCCCTCGAAGAAAACCCCGTAAACCGCCCAAAACGCGCGGAAAGTCTAACACACCTCCCGAGGTGATTCAAAAATCCTCGAAAACTATGTAGTCCGCTATACGAGACCGCAAAACGCCTATTCGGGCCCTGCCTTTCGAGACCACGCCGCAGCGCCTTCGCAGATCTCCGCTGCAATTTGCTCGAGTCCCTCTGAAAGTGCCTGAACCACGGCCTCGGGCGCGGGCGATTTCGCCGGAAGCGTCTTGTGATACATCCTTACACACAAGGGTTTCTCATGGCGGCTCGCTCCTTCCTCCCGGGCTTCCAGTTGGATTTGGATATGGGCCTGCGCGCCGCCCGGAACGTCCACTTGCTCGAAGGCGAGGATCTCCCCCGTCAGGAGGATGGTCTTGTGTTGCTCGTCTATGGGGCCAAACTCAGCATTGAGCTTGTGCGCAATGAGTTCGCCCAAGCTGGCGGCCCACCGGTCCAAGGCGTAATATTCGACTTGGGTGGGCGTTTTATGGATAAGGATGTCGGTGCGGACCAGAGACTCAGCAGGGCGCAGCCGGTCGACTACGATGTTGCAGGGCCGTTCATGCTGCGTCGACGGCGTCATATCGAGCGTGTAATAGCGGGGCGCCGGCGTGGATGTGCAACCCGCAGCGCCGAGGATAGCTGTCAGTAAGGCGAGACGCTTCATGACGACTTTCATCTTCCTTAACGTCCTTTCGGGCTCTGGCCGCGGATGATGGACTCAGGCTGCTCGGCAATAATGCGCGCGAACGCTTTGAGATTCCGCACAATCTCCTGGAGATCGAGCAACAGGCTTTCCACAAGTTGCCGATTGTCGGCTAGAACCGACTGAGCGTCTGCCGTCAGAGCTTCAGTGTTGTGGAGAGCGGCCTGAACGGTCGCAACGAGTTCATCGAGGCGCTCTGATGCGCGGGCGACATTGGCAGCAATCTGCTCGGCGTCAGCAACAGCTCCACGCAGGCTGGCGCGGTTTTCGCCCACCACTTCATCCAGACTGGTCAAAAGGTCGCTGGCCTTGTCGCGCAGGGTGGGCAGTCCCTGGATCATCTTCTCGATATCGTCGCGCGAATCGCCGAGGACGGCGCGAAAATCCGTTGCAACGCCTTTGCCCTCTTCCACCGTCTCATCGAGGCCATACAGCAAATCGGCAATAGAGACAATCTCGTCGCCATCGCCTTTTCCCTCCTTCTGCTCGCGCACCTTGACCCCCAAGAGGGTGCGCGCATCGTCGAGCAGGGCGCTGACCTTCCCCGAGATCGCGCCCACATCCGAAGCGGCCTGGTTGATGACGCCGGTAAGGCCTCCGACGGTTGTGGGGATCTCGCTTCCAGGAGGGAGCGGCGCGGCGCCGCTCGAGCCGGTGGTTACCTCGAGGTGCTTGTCCGATGTGAGGCTCACCTGCCCGACGTACGCCGTGCTATCCGCATTGAAGAAGACATCCTCCGCCACATGCACAACCACTTTGAGCAGCGACGGATTGTCTTTCTCGATGGCGATGTCTGCGACCCGGCCCACTTTCAAGCCTCCGTAACGTACATCGGCGCCCGGGTTCATCCCGCTGGTATCTTTGAAATGGCAATAATAGGCATTGACGACGCCGGGAGGGCGAAGGCCCATCACGACTGCCGCAAACAGGACGAAAACCACGGCGCTGACAAGCACCATGGCGCCCGCAGCGATCTCTGCCTTTGTGAAATCATGTTTCTTCGCCGGCATTCAGTTGCTCCGGAACCTCTCAGCCGAGCCCTGTAATAGAACGGACATAGTCGGCGCTCCCGCCCGCCTCTTCCTCAGGCCGCCGCTCGAAGAACTGCTTGACAAAGGGATGAGCGGATTTGCGCAGTTCGTCGAACGGTCCAATCTCGACAACGCTTCCATCTTTCAACATGCAGACAACATCTGCGATGAGTTCGACGCTGGCGAGTTCGTGAGTCACCACGACGCTGGTCAGGTCGAAAGTCTGCTGCATCTTCCGGATAAGTCGGTCGAGCCCCGCCGCAACAATCGGATCAAGACCCGCAGATGGTTCGTCGTAGAAAATGATCTCGGGGTCCATGGCCATAGCACGCGCCAGACCGGCCCGTTTCCTCATGCCGCCGCTAAGTTCTGAGGGGAGGAGATGGCCGGATTCGCCGAGCCCGACCAGTTCGAGCTTGATCCGGGTCATGATCTCGATGGTCGACTCCTCGAGTTTCGTGTGTTCGCGCAAGGGAAGCGCCACGTTGTCCGCGACCGTCATGGACCCAAAGAGTGCGCTGCCCTGGAAACACATTCCCATCTTTCGCCGGACGCCGACCCGCTCCTCGTCAGACATGGCCGTGAAGTCTCGTCCGTTGATAAGAATCCTGCCGGAACTGGGACGCATCAAGCCGACCAGGTTGCGCAACAGGGTGCTTTTACCGCATCCGCTGCCCCCGAGGATCACGAATGTCTCGCCGCGCTTTACCCGAAAGCTTACGCCGTCGAGCACCTTGTGCTCGCCGTATTTGACGACCAGATCCTGGACCTCAATAGCGTATGGCTTTGTATCGTCCATCACACTGCAAAGTAGAAGAGGGTCGTGAACACCAAATCAACGATGATTATAAAGAAAATGGCTGTCACCACGGAAGACGTGGTCATTTTGCCTACTTGCTCGGCGCCTCCGCGCACTTGGAAGCCGCGATGGACGCCCACCAGGCAGATAACCATGGCAAAGAAGACGCTCTTGGTGAAACCGGTCAGGAAGTCTTTCATCTTGAGGGCCCGCATCGTGTTTTCGATGTAGGTTCCTGAATCGACGTGCAGCGCGAGAGTCGACAGCGCATAGCCCCCGAGAATCATGATAAAGGTGGCAAGCACGGTGAGGCAGGGCACAGCGACAAGCATGGCCAGGAACTTCGGCACGACCAGAAACTTGGTTGGATTCAACCCCATGACTTCAAGCGCGTCGATTTCCTCGGAGACCCTCATGGTCCCTATCTCAGCGGCAATGGCCGAGCCGCTGCGGCCGGTGATCAGGATGGCGGTCATCAGCGGCGCCAACTCGCGCATGGCAGCCACGCCCACAAGATTGGCGATGTATTGAACGGCGCCGAATCGTGCCAGTTGGTAGGCTGACTGCATGGCCATAATAGCGCCTACCAAAAAGCAAATGAGACCTACAATAGGCAAGGAACGAACGCCAAAGTCGACGAAATTGAGGACCGTGCTGCGCAGCCGGATGCCCTTGCCGCGAAACGGCTGGATGAAGAGCCAGTTCAGCGTGTCGATAATCAGGACGCAGACCAAGGCCGATGCGTACAGGGCGTTGAGGGTGGCCCGCCCGATGCTTCCCAACACAACTGACACGGCAGCCATGGGATTGTTACGCGCCTCCTACGCCTCCTGTTGCCAGACTTCACGGATGTCGAAGACCATGTCGAGCCGCGCCAGTTCCATCACTTTCGTTACAGGACGAGAAGGTGCGACTAGATGGTACGGCCGGCATTTCTCGCGGGCTAAGCGAAGACCCTCGATCAGAGTAGCGACCCCCGAGCTGTCCATATAGCGGACCCCGCTCAAGTTGACGGCGACAGGCCCGGTCCCGTCTTCGAGGGTCTTTTTGATAGAAAT
Organism: uncultured Nitrospiraceae bacterium; assembly: GCA_964493915.1. Taxonomy (GTDB): domain Bacteria; phylum Hydrogenedentota; class Hydrogenedentia; order Hydrogenedentales; family SLHB01; genus CAZBQH01. The sequence continues at coordinate 12,721 of CAZBQH010000018.1, read as the reverse complement.
GCGCAGTTCCGGCGAGGTGTACAGGTCCACCTCCCCCTCGACCGTGATTAGTGAACCCGAACTAGACTGATCTTCTCGGATCTCAAGAGACATCTGGCTTTGGACCTCGCGCATATGCATCGCCATTGCCCGCGGCGTCAAAGGCCAACCGCATGGTTACGCGGTTACCCTCATGTTCACCCGGCTCGAAACGAACCTCGTCAAAAACACGATAGATGAACTGGACGCCGAGCCCCCCCGGTCTCACGCTTTCAGGCGTGGGGACCTGCGTCTCCTTGCGCCGGACCTGCTCGCGGTCTGCAGGAACGCCCTTGTCGGACAGGGAAACGACTGCAAAACCGTCTCCTGTCGAGAAGGTCACGTCAAGCCACCCTCCGGGTCTGCCGCCATAGGAATGGCGAATGGCGTTCGCACACGCCTCGTCAACTGCCAGCACGACGTCGTCCAGCTTCTCCAGCGCCAAGCCTTTGCCCTGGAAGTAGCCCCGGACAAGGCAACGGACTGTGTGAAGCAGACGCGCGTCCGACAAAAACGACAGGCGTATCTCAGTGTGCTCCACCAACATACCTCAGCGCGATCAGCGTGCAGTCGTCATGAGGTGCGCTTGGCGCGCTATACCGGCGCACATCTTCATTGATGGCCTGCACTAAAGCACGCGGGTCTGCGCCGGCGTTGGCCTGGGCGCAGATCATCAGCGACTCCATCCCATACTCATTTGGCGGCTCGCTGAACACGCTCGTGACTTGCCCCTTCGCCTCCACAATACCATCTGTGTAGAGGAGAATCGTGTCTCCCGGTTCGATGAGGGAACATGTATCGACCCACGGCGTCTCCGGCACAACACCTGCCGGCGGACCCGATGCATACCCGCATTCCTTCATTCCGCGGGCGCCAATTTGCAGCACGGGATAGTGGCCCGCATTCGCACAGCACACGCGGCCTGTACGCAGATCGACGGTGAGATAGCACAACGTGCAGAACATGCCGCGCTGGCTGCGCGCGTAGAGGCCCGGATTCAAAGTCTTAAGCACCTCGGCCGGCGAAAACACGTCTCGCGCAAGGATGCGAAACTCTGCGAGAAGGCGCGCCATAGTCAGTGCTGCAGGAACGCCTTTGCCGCTGACATCGCCGATAAGCACGCCTACATGGTCCCCATCAGGACGCACGAAATCGTAGAAGTCCCCGCCAACAGTTTTTGCAGGCCGCGTCTCCCCATAGACCTGAAAACGGACATCCTCGGTGGGCCAGTCTTTTACGAGGAAGCCCTGTTGAATATTCCAGGCATATTCGATCTCCTGGTCCATGTGCTGTTTTTCGAGGATCTCCTGGTGCATCTGGGCATTTTCGAGCGCGAGGCCGGCGCTGTTACCCACTGCCGTACACAACAGGAGATCCTCTTCAGTGTAGGTACTCTTGTCTCGGGTCGAGTGCATGTACAGGATGCCGCTAATGCCGTATTTCCCGCGTAGAGGAACGCAGATGATCGACCGCAGTTCAAGGGCCTGAACGCTTTCGGCCAAGTTGATCTCGTCGTCGCCGTTCACATCCTGGTAAAGGACGCTTTCGCCGCCGCGCAGAACGCGGTGGGCGACGGTTCGGCTCACGCGGCTCGCGCTCAGGTCTCCCCTCTCGAGCTGGCCGTTGCAGATCATGTGAACCTTCGAGCAAACAGGACACGGCGCCAGGTTGTCGCCGTCGGCAGCCGCCCAGAGAATGGCGCCAAGTTCTGCGTCGACGGCTTTAACCAGCGTCTCGAGGATGCGGTCGCTGAGACCGCACAGGTCGAAATTGCTGGATATCTGGTTAATAACTGAGTAGACCGCGCGGAGGAGCTCATAGGGTTTGTCCTCCTTGCCGGCCGGCCGGGCATGGCCTGCGACGTCGAGAATGGTGTGTTTCCATAGCGTCGACTGTTCCAAGCCGCCCGCGCCGTCTGGGGTCTCCTGGCTCTCAAAAACCACCGAAGCCTCACCAATCTGGAGGACGTCTCCATGCGAGAGTTTGCTCTCGAGCGCAGGCGTCCCGTTAAGGAAAGTGCCGTTGGTGCTGCCCAAGTCCCGGAAACAATAGCCGTCTTCTTGCCGGCAGATCTCGAGGTGGTGACGCGATGCGGAGGCATCTTCGATGACCAGGCCGCAGTCAACCGCCCTGCCCAGGACAATACGGTCCCCCACCGGGACGCGGCGTTGGTTTTCCCGCCCATCGTCTGTAACCAGGTACCCGAGAATCAAGGAGACCTCCGTCTCTTCACGCTTCCGGCGACTAGTGCCGCCCGTTCTACGAGGCGCTTATAAGCAGTCACAAAAGGTATGCCCGTCGCGGCGTGAACAGCAGCAAACCACTGCAAAGGCATTCGACGCAGCGGCTACAAGTCTTCTTCCTTCGAGACTTCGCTGACGCCCTCCTCCCCGCCTTCCTCCTTTTCGGGCTCATGATAGCGTGTCCAGACATTGGTTCGCCCGACAAGCGAGATGCCGATATAGCCGCGGACATTCAGCGTATTTGGGTTCACAAGCGTAATCTTGCACTTGTAGGTCTTGCCGTTTTCCGGGTCGTAGATGGTCCCGCGGGTCCAAGTGTTCGCGCCAGAAGCCACAAAGCCCTTCAGAATCCTCAAGCCAAGAATCGGTTTGTTGCGCTTGGCGCTATCAGGGTTGTTTCGATCCTGTTTGGGTTTGCCGGCATCTTTGTCGCCTTCAGGATAGGTTGGCTCTTTCAGCCAGACGATCCTGCCCTCGTATTTGCCCTTTACCTCCTTGATCTCGATTCGGGCCTTTTCTTCATCGTGCCCGTGGTGGTAGCTAATGCTTGCGTAATCCTTTACCTTCTTGATCTCGATTCGGGCCTTTTCTTCGGGCGTTACCCATGTCCCCTCGATTCCGGCCTTTTCCCGCGCATAAGCGCCCGAAATGCCAACCGCCACCACCAGCGCGAGCACAGCAGCGTACGTCATTCTCATTATTCGCTCTCCCGTAATTCTGCATGACCCTTACCCATCGACGGCATCCTAGCAAAGACCTGCACCAGAACCCAATCGGCCGCGGCACTCGACGGAGACGCCTGCCACGAACGGCATCGCTTAGCGCGCACTATTTCTTCGTTCGGCCATCGCATGCCTCCCAAAGCGCCCAACATATGATTACTGTCCCCCTTCACTGCAACATGGCCTGGGGGCCTCGGGATTCACGGGCGGACGCCACCCGAACCAGGAGCGCAGACGGTAACTCAAGATCATCGAGATCATCTCGAGCCCGAGTGCAAAAGCACGAAGCTTGCTGCCCGTGACCGAGGATTTCCCCACGCGTTTTCTGTAGTTGACAGGAATCTCGATAAAGGAGATGCCGTTCAGGATGGTGAGCAGCATGAGCTGTGGGCCAAAGGCAGATCCCTCCACGCTGAATTGCGGCGCTATCCGCTCATATGCGGCACGCTGGAAAAGGCGCATCGAGCAACCTACGTCTGTGAGCAAGGTGGTGTCAAAGAGAAACTCCATCATCTTGCCGACGCCCCAGTTCCCCCACTTCAGGAAGAACCCCATGTTGGCGCCCTCCCACACAAACTCGCGCTGGGTGCGCGTACCGAATACAACCGGAACATCGTCGGAGTAGGCGAGCAGTTTGATCACGTCATGACCCGAGAAGGTACCGTCGGGTTCAGCGATCAAAAGCAAGTCGCCTGTGGCCTCGGCAAGACCCCGCCAGATGGCGTGCCCGTATCCTTGTCTCGGCTCATGGAGAAGGCGGGCCGGAGTGCGACGCACCTCGCTGTCAGTTCCCTCGGCGGCATTGTTGTTGACCACCAGCACTTCATCTACATAGCCCGATGCGAGAAAGTCGTCGATCGCCTCCCTGATGGAGTCCTTCTCGTTGTAAGTAGGGAATATGACGGACACTCTCTTATTGCGCCACATACCGTTTCACGCCCTTTAGCCCGTACGCCGTCAGAAGCGCGATGTCGTATCGCCTTCTCCCGCGCAACATGAAGTGTAGCCATTCGCGCCGGTTCGGGACAACACGTGGCGCAGGTTTTGCACTGCTTTACCCGAGAATGGTACGATACGCTGTTTTCACGGGCGTCTTTTCCTTGGATTCCCATACAAAAAAGGCAGGAGAGCACTCACATGGCGAGTTATCGAATTGCCCTGTTGCCGGGAGACGGAACAGGACCCGAAGTGCTGAATGAAGGGGTAAAAGTCCTGAACGCTGCAGCGGAACGTTTCGGGTTCCAGCTTGATTTTGCGAAGTTCGACTTTGGCGGGGATCGCTATATCGCAACAGGGGAAATCCTCCCTGATTCGGCTATCGAGGAATTGAAGGACTGCGACGCCATCTACCTGGGGGCGATAGGCCACCCCGACGTTAAGCCGGGCGTCTTGGAAAAAGGCATTCTTCTGCGGATTCGGTTCGAACTGGACCAATACATCAATCTGCGCCCTGTCAAGCTCTATCCCAACGTCGAGACGCCTATTAAGGACAAAGGCCCCGAGGACATCGACTTTGTAGTGGTCCGTGAAAACAGTGCCGGGCTCTACACCGGCTTCGGCGGCGTCCAACGCAAAGGGACGGCCTTTGAAGTGGCCGAGCAGTGCATGGTTTACAGCCGCAACGAGGTCGACCGGTGTTTGAGGTTTGCCTTCGAGGTCGCGCGAAAACGCAACAAAGACAACAAGTTGACCCTCTGCGGAAAAACCAACGTCCTGACCTACGTCTACGACCTGTGGGAACGGGCTTTCCATGAGATAGGCGAGCAGGACTACCCGGACATCAAGCGCGAGTACGCCCACGTCGACGCGACGACCATGTGGATGGTGAAGAATCCTGAGTGGTTTGATGTGATCGTAACAGGCAACATGTTCGGCGACATCATCACGGATCTGGGCGCCATGATCCAAGGGGGAATGGGCATCGCGGCCGGAGCCAATATCAACCCCGAAGGCATATCCATGTTCGAGCCCATCGGCGGCAGCGCCCCAAAATACACTGGCAAGAACGTCATCAACCCGCTGGCGTGCATTTTTGCAGGACAGATGCTTCTCGACCATCTAGGGGAGGAGGAAGCAGCTGCTTGCATTGAGGAAGCCTGTGCGGGGTTCTTGGCATCGGGAGCATTGCCTGGTTTGTCTGCGAAGGATATCAAAGAAGCAGGCATGTCGACTACGAGAATCGGCGACGCCGTCGCAGAACGTGTCACCATGTCCTGACCGCGAGGAACAAGCGCGCAGGCGAACGCGAGATAGGCGATCCGGCAGTGTGCAACTATCTGCTGCAGTAAGCATGCGCTCAACAATCCGCTCATCGAGATGACGGACGACCTGCCCCTACAGAAAAAGGGCCGTTGCCGGTTGCGAACCCGATAACGGCCTGGATTCCGGATGATTCTTGGGGACCTTCTAGTTGGACTTGCGCCCGCCCACCCCTTTGGCCCCTTTTCCGATCTCTCTGCTGGAGGTCTTGGGCCGAAGCTTGCGCGATGCCTTGCCTGCTTGCCACATCTCGGAATTGCCGATCTCGTCCAGCTCTTTGCCGAGCTGTTCCCGGTAGTCGGCGCGCCCGCAAGCTCGCAATACGCGCCGCACCTCGTCGCCTTGTTTCACGCGTTTGTATAGCTCATTGAACACGGGAAGCACCGCCTTCTTAAACTTCGGTTTCCAGTCGAGGGCGCCCCGTTGAGCTGTCGCCGAGCAGTTGGCGAACATCCAATCCATGCCGTTCTCATCGACGAGCCGGATCAGGCTCTGCGTAAGCTCTTCGACGGTCTCGTTGAAGGCTTCGCTAGGTGTATGGCCATTCTTGCGAAGCACGTCGTACTGGGCTTCCATGATGCCGGCCAAAGCCCCCATAAGCACGCCGCGCTCGCCGGTCAGGTCGCTGTACACCTCGTGCTCGAAGGTGGTGGGGAAAAGATAGCCCGAACCGATGGCGATGCCGAGCGCGACGCAGCGGTCCCGCGCCCGGCCGGTTGCGTCCTGGTGAACGGCGAAGCTGGCATTGATGCCGGCGCCTGACAGAAAGTTGCGACGTACCGACGTGCCCGAACCTTTGGGCGCGACCATGATCACGTCCACGTCTTCGGGCGGAACAACCTTGGTCTGATCACGATATACGATGCTGAAACCGTGCGAGAAGTACAGGGCGTCGCCGGCGTTCAACTGTTTCTTGACGGTAGGCCAGATCGCCTTTTGAGCCGCATCAGAAACAAGCATTTGCACAATCGTCCCCCGCTGAGCCGCTTCCTCGATGTCGAAAAGGGTCTCACCTGGAACCCAACCGTCCTGTCTGGCGCGGTTCCAGTCTTTACGAAACTGCTTGGCTTGGCCCACAATGACGTTGAAGCCATTGTCGCGCATATTGAGCGACTGTGCAGGACCTTGCACGCCGTAGCCAATTACAGCGATGGTCTCGTTGCTAAGGACCTTCCGGGCCTTCGACATGGGAAACTCTTTGCGCATGACGACTTCTTCTTTGACGCCGCCAAAATCAATCTGTGCCATAGCGACTCCTCCCTATTCATAGTCTTTACACAAGGGCCGCACCCGCTTCGGCAAGGTGAAAAACAGAAAAGACGCACTTGGCGCGCGGCACCCTTTCATGGGCTCTGAGACGCCAAACTCGTCAACGACAAGCGACCCCTGCAAGGAAAAGCCCGAGCGGCCTTCACCCGCCAGGACTATTCAGCAACCAACACATTCAACCTACACAAAGACGTTATCATGCACTCCGAATCTGTCTAATATCAAATAGACCCAAGCGCCCTCATACGCGGCATAGCTTGTCTAGACTTACGCAATTAGTTCGTTTTGCGAACCGACTCCAGACTGCTCGCTACGGCGGCGGCGATCTCCATCATAGCCTCGAGGTGTTTTGCCGGTGCGCAGGTCTCTGAGACGATGACCATGTTGCGCTCTACATGAAGCTGCCGATAGTAGCGCTTTGATCCGTGGCAAAGGCCCTTAAGATAGGTGCGCACAGCCGGGCCTAGAGATTCGAGTGCGCGGGCAGGGTCGATTGAGCGTGTAATGAACCGCTTGTCGAATTCGGCGTCGCCCGTCTCGACGACATCGCTCGCGTCGAGACGTTCCATGAGTGCGCCTATGATCGGCAGCCTTGGCTCGACGCTGAAAGCGGGCATCTCCTTGGGCATGTCCAGGACGACGCAGGTCACCTCCACCCTTTCGGCCTCCGCCTGGCGCTGCTCGCGCCAGAAGCTGTAATCAAAAACGAGCCAGTTGCCCTTTGACGTGGAGCCTTCCATGATGTTTTGGACGTCGCGCCACGAACCGGAATTGAACAGGCTACATTCACCGAACCGTTGGAGGAACTCCTCAGCGGCCGGCGTCGCGTAGACGCGCCGCCGAATGTCGATGGCAGGCGGACGGCCATGGGGCAGCCTTTCTAGGAATGGCCACCCATTCGATGCGGCAAACCGCGCCAGCCGAGTCCGCCGTACACGGTTCCACCTGAGAGCAAGCACAACCACAAAGGCGATCAATCCGACGGCACCCGAGGCGACCAGCACGAACCAGGGGCCAATGTAGAATGTTGCGGCGCCGTGCATCAGCGCGCAGGACCTCCCTCCGCGTTTCCCCCGCGAGCTTTTCCTGAGGGTCTATCCTGGCTGGCGCGAGGACTCAGTTCAGCGCCGTTGTCCCAGCGGGGACACGCGCCATTCTATACGCGGATACAACGCGGGCGTCAAGCATCTGCGCCCCTCGAGGGAGACGCTTTATACCCCGCCTCCCTCGTGCTCCTTGTCATCATCAACAACTGTATAGCTTGCATCGATGGTCTCGTCGGGTCTGTCGGCATCCTCCTTAGGCTGTTCACCGCCATTGGAACCTGCCTTGGCCTGTTCTTGAGCAGCAGCGGTGGCACGGTACATCGCCTCCGAAATCTTGTGCGAAGCCGACTCGACTTCGTGCATGGCGGATTCTATCGACGCGATATCTTCTCCCTTGAGCGTCTCACGTAGTTTTGCGACGGCGTTTTCGATGCCTGCTTTGTCAGCGGCATCGACCTTGTCGCCATGTTCGCGCAGAAGCCGCTCCGTGCTATAGGCGAGTGAGTCCGCGTTGTTACGCACCTCAACTTCATGCTTGCGTTTCTGGTCGTCCTGCGCGTGCGTTTCCGCATCCTTTACCATGCGGTCAATATCGCTCTCAGACAGGCCGGATGACGCTTCGATGCGGATCTTCTGTTCTTTGCCCGTAGCAAGGTCTTTCGCCGACACATGGACAATGCCGTTTGCGTCAATGTCGAAGGCGACCTCGATCTGAGGTACGCCGCGCGGCGCAGGCGGTATGCCGTCCAGCTCGAAACGGCCCAGAGTGCGGTTGTCCTTGGCGAATTCGCGTTCGCCCTGGAGCACATGGACCGTCACCGCCGGCTGGTTGTCCGCAGCCGTGGTGAAGACCTGCCGCTTCGTTACGGGGATCGTCGTATTGCGCTCGATGAGCCTCGTAAATACGCCGCCTAAGGTCTCGATGCCGAGCGAAAGCGGAGTCACGTCAAGCAGCAGCACGTCCTTGACCTCGCCGGACAGGACGCCCGCCTGGATCGCGGCACCGATCGCGACAACCTCGTCGGGATTAACGCCCCGGTGGGGTTCTTTACCGAACAACGACTTCACAATCTCGCCTACTGCCGGCATGCGGGTCATGCCGCCCACAAGAATAACCTCGTCGATATCCGTCGGTTTGAGACCTGCATCGGCTAGGGCCTTCCGGCAAGGTTCCTTCGTACGCTCGAGCAAGTCTTCGCACAACTGGTTGAGCTTGGCCCGCGTAAGGGTGTAGTTCAGGTGCTTGGGCCCGGACGCGTCGGCCGTAATGAAAGGCAGATTGATGTCCGTCTGCATGCTCGTCGACAGCTCACACTTGGCCTTTTCAGCCGCCTCTTTCAGCCGCTGAAGGGCCATCGCGTCTTTGCGCAGATCAATGCCCTGATCCCTGATAAACTCCGCGGCCACCCAGTCGATAATGCGCTGATCAAAGTCGTCCCCGCCCAGATGGGTGTCGCCGTTTGTGCTAAGCACCTCGAAACTGTCCTCGCCGATAGCTAGAAGCGAGATGTCAAAGGTGCCGCCGCCCAGGTCAAATACCGCGACCTTCTCGTTTTTCTTTTTCTCTAAGCCGTAAGCCAACGCGGCGGCGGTAGGTTCGTTGATGATCCGCTCAACCTCGAGTCCTGCGATGCGGCCAGCATCCTTGGTGGCTTGACGCTGCGAGTCATTGAAATAGGCAGGAACGGTAACCACCGCCTTTGTCACCTTCTCGCCCAGATAGCTCTCGGCAGTCTCCTTCATCTTCTGGAGAATCATTGCCGAAATCTCGGGCGGCCGATAGGTTTTGTCTTGAACCTCGACTTGACAGTCGCCGTTGGGCGCCCCGACAACCTTGTAAGGCACCAGCTTTTCTTCTTCAGCCACTTCATGGTGGCGCCGGCCCATAAAACGCTTAATTGAGAACACGGTATTCGCGGCATTTGTCACCGCTTGCCGCTTGGCGCTTGCCCCGACAAGACGTTGACCATCCTTCGTGAATGCAACAACAGATGGAGTCGTGCGGCTGCCTTCCGCATTGGCAATCACGGTTGGCTCGCCGCCTTCCATTACTGCGACGCACGAGTTCGTTGTTCCCAAGTCGATTCCTATCATTTTAGTCATGGTATCAGCTCCTCTGTGCTTGCTTTTCCATGCTGACAGCAACCATTACGAAGTTGCCGCAGCATTTGCCCTATATAACGCCTCCAAGATTTGCATAGCCTATGCCAAAGCCCGGGAGGACGATGTGCAACGCCCTTGTTCTGCCATAACATCTTGGGAATTGGGGACTTAGGTTGGTACATGCGCCCGAGAAGCGTCCGATATAGACGCTTCAGCAACGGCAGGGTGTTTGAATGTGAAACCCGACTCAGAACGGGTATGTCTACCTTTGAAACAGAATAAGTGCCCTTTCCGCCTTAGTCATATCTCCCGGCGGCTGCATTCAGGCGGATCTTCAAGACATCCAGGAACATGCGAGCCGAATCCGTAACAGCGTTAAGCGTCGTTCGCGGGCAGTTCACCCAACGGATGGGCACTTCTTTCACCTGCCACTTGTGTCGCATGCAAATATAGAGCACCTCGACATCAAAACTGAAACCGTCGATGGTCTGTCGCGGAAACACCGCATCGCAACAAGCAGCGGAAAATGCTTTGAAACCGCACTGGGTGTCAGCGAACCGGGTCAACGTGAGGATCCGGACGATCCGGTTAAAGGCCCGGCCCATGCTTTCCCGGTACCAGGCCTGTCTCGTAGCAATCTTCGACCCGGGCAGAGCCCGCGAGCCGATAACCGCGGCGGCGCCGTCCGCAAAATGGGACCAAACCTTCTCGACCTCGCTGATAGGCGTGGAACCATCGGCGTCATAGAAAAGCCGGTAGGCGCCCGATGCGGCAAGCATCCCCTTTCTGACGGCGTAACCCTTGCCCCGGTTTGGGGTATGGGAAAGGAGCCGCACCTTCGGAAAGTCTCTGCGCACAAGCGCCGCGGTATCGTCCGTACTGCCGTCATCGACGACGAGCATCTCAGAATCATAGGATTGCCGCTCGAGGTAAGCGTTGACCTCCCCGAGCGTCTGCGCAATACGGCCTGCCTCATTGTATGCTGGTATGATGATGGAGAGATGCACAGAGTCTCCCGGTGAAGCGATAAACTTGGCACGGAGGAACACCGACGCTTATCGTCAATGACAAAAGGGGCGGATGGGTCACTCGATGGGCTTGACCCAGATATTCTTGTACTGCACCCTGTCGTTGTGATTCTGCAAGTAAAGCGGTCCTCTCGGGCCTTCTCCAGGACGCACGCCGCCCGGCGTCGGTCCGCTAAGGCTGACCTGATCGTGGATCAGCACGCCGTTGTGCTCGACCGTGATAACCGTGTTTTCGGTCTTTTCACCGGCGCTATCAAAACGGGGAGCGCGAAACACGATGTCGTAAGTCTGCCATTCGCCCGGGGGGAGACAAGCGTTCAGCCGGGGCGTTGCCTGTTGGTAGATGCCGCCGCACAGGTTGTCGGCAGGTTCGTCGCCGAAGCTGTCAAGCACCTGAATCTCATAACGTCCGTGGACGTACACCCCGCTGTTGCCGCGGGCCTGGCCGCGCGCATCAGGCATGAGCGGCGTGCAAAACTCGAGGTGAATCTGCGCATCGCCGAACTCCTCCTTTGAGACAAAGCTGCTCGCGCTGATCACCATTGCGCCGCCCGCCATGTTCCCAGGGATGAGCTCCCACGCGTCAAGGTTCGCGCCGTCGAAGAGCACAACGGCGCCCTCAGGCGGCGCCATTCCCAGGGTCGGCGGTTTCTCGTACACCTTCTCGAGCTCGAACCGGGCCGAAACAGGTTTCATGACAAAACCCATCAACCGCCCATCAACAATGCCGGCCAGAACGCTTGTCGCCTGTCCAAACGTTTCGCTTACGCCCACGAAAGCGGCGCTCGCTCCAGCGCCTTTCCCCGTAAGAACGACCGGTGCGTCCTGCCCAACATCTGCAAGGACCCGGAATTGGTCTTGGCCCTCTGCGATAATTTTGGCTGTGATCTCCTTCTCCTGGGACGTGGATGTCGAGTACGTGCCTCGGTAATTGCCCTGGATTGCGGCATCGTCAGCCTCGACAGCCCAGACGGCCCCGGCAATCAGCATTGCCAACGCCACTGCAATCGCTATCCTATGCATCGTCCTACATCTCCTTTGCTACCGGGTCTTCACCTCAATTTCGTGAATCGACCACCAAAGTCCTTCGTGGGATCCTGTCTGAACTATCCGCAAGAAGCGTCCGCCTTTAGGATTCAGAGGGATGTCGAGGACGGCTTCGGTTCCCTCCCCTTTCGCGACAGGTTCGCCCCAATTCTCTGTGTCCCTTGACACATAGACCTCATACCCTCGGGGATAGTCGCCCGGCGATCCAGCCGAATCCAAGACGACGCCTGTAACTTCATCTTCCCAACCCAAATCGAGCATGAACCACATGCCCGGCCTTTGGACAGCGCCGGTTGTCCATCGCGTGTCCCTCTTTCCATCAATGGCAAGACCCGCCTGGTCGTTCCCATGCGAGGCGGACGCGACGTAAGTGACCTTCTTCAGCTTTTCGATGGCGCGTTTCGCATCGGCGCCCACTTCGGGGTCGTCCACATAATGGTCGAGGACCGCAATGGCCCTTTTGTCACGCACGTCCCCCAGCCCGTCGATCACCATGCGTTTGTCGTCGCTGCCTTGCGCAAGGGCGAGCGCTTCCTCATACAGAGCAAGCTGCTCGGCCTCGGAAAGCCCGCTGGGAAGGTGCAATAACCTCACCATGCCCCGCAGTGCAAGCACGCGATACGTGGGATTCGAGTCTTCCTCCGCCAGTTTGACCAGATCGGGCAGGGCATCAGGATCCGCCCATTCAGTCAATGCCCTGACGGCCGCGTCACGCACCGCTTCGTCAGGGTCGTTGATCCCCGCCCGTACGGCCTTAAGGGCTGCCGGGGTCGCCAGCTCGCCCAGAACAGCGTAGAGTGAACAGCGTACGCCCGAGTCCTCAACGGCATTGAGCTCAGCCAGGACGGCATCGGCGCGGGCAGCCTCAGGCTCGATACGTCGAGCAATGGTGACGAGGGCACGCTGAGCTTCTGCGCGCGTCGCCTCGTCGGGCGCCTGGATCAGAAGTTGGACCAGTGCTGGGGCTTTGTCCGGGCCGGCCAGGA
>CAZBQH010000017.1:0-2162 GCA_964493915.1 uncultured Nitrospiraceae bacterium | reverse complement strand
GCCACGGCTGAGCGTGTCGCCTATACCCATCCAGCCGTCCAAGCGCGACCTCGTCCTGCTCGCGGCCGGCGTGCCCTCGCTCCACTACCACAACCAGGCAACGCACATCGACACCGAGCGCCTGGGTCTGGCCATCTACCTCGACGTGTCCGGCAGCGTTAACGAGCATCTACCCCAGATCATCGCCCTGCTCCGCAGCCTACGCACAGAGCTCAAGACCATCTACCTCTTCAGCAACAAGGTCGCCGAAGTGCCGTTCAAAACCCTCCTCGCCGGCCATATTCAGACCACCTTCGGCACGGACTTCGACTGCATAGGTCAGCACGTCCTGGCCAACCGCTTGGACAAGGCCATCATCCTTACGGATGGCTACGCGAGTATGAAAGAGGAAAACCGCGAAGCCCTCAGGAAAGCCAGGGTGCAGCTGCTGGTCGTATTGTTCGGCGACCGGACCGACAGTCCGGAGTTCGAGGCATTCGGGGGTGTGGTGTTACTGGACCAAGTGACCGCGTGAGAACCTGTTCGGGAAGATACGTAGGACCCCTGAGCGACCAGGGAAAACGGGCCACCAGGCCGCGTTCCACAGGTAAGTCATATACCGTTTCCAGCCAGGCGTGTTCCAAGAGCCGACCTTCGGGCCGGGGCCCTTTCGCAGACCTTCGCGTGCAGACTCCATTGGAGCGGCGCATGGGGAGGAAGAAGGGCGATTCTGGCCAGGTCGGCCACCGGACAGTAGCCGGGCCGCACGGACGCGTTACTGATGCATCCGCCACCCCCCACCCGCATATATGAGTTGTCCTGTCAGCCAACGAGCCCGATCAGATGCCAGGAAGACGATTACATCGGCCACGTCGTCGGGCCTGCCAACGCGGCCCAGAGGAGTCGCGGCGGCAATACCCGCCTCTTCTTCGGGGGTCAGGTAGCCGGTCTGAACCGGGCCCGGGGCGACAATGTTGACAGTGATACCGTAGCGGCCAAGCTCTACTGCTGCGGAACGGCTGTACGATTCGATGGCGTGCTTGCTTGCTGCATAGCTGACATTGGCCACGTGAGCATGGGCGGCGTCGGTGCTCACGTTTATGATGCGCCCTCGCGTTGCCGCGCGGTCAAGGAAACGAGACACGTACTCGGACATCAGGAGCGCGTAAGCCTTCGCGTTGACGGTAAAGGATGCATCGATGTTCACATCGCTGACTACCTTGATGCCAAAGCCCTTATCGGTTGCCAATGCGGGGTCAAAGGTATCGAGTGCACAGTAGGTGTGGTTGTTTACAAGAATATCAGGCTCGCCAAGCGCATCGCGGCACAGATCGAACAAAACTGGGACGTTTCCAGCGACGGAAAGGTCCATCTCGCACGTGGCGGCGTGCCCTCCACTCGATAGTATCTGGTCAACGAGGGGCTCAGTGGTCTGTTGTTGGTTGGCCCGGTAAAGTGCGACCCCGCCGACATTGTCCTCTCGTGCCTTCTCCAACTCGCGCCGTGAGTAAGGGCAGGATTCACGGTAGTACGCGAGAAAAACACTTGCTCCTTGGCTCGCAAAGGCTTGCGCTGTTGACGCCCCGATGCCGTGGTTAGCGCCGGTTACCAGCGCAACCTGTCCCTCAAGGCTTGGATATGTTGCCATCTCACTCCACCATGTCGCGCAGGCAGGCCTTTGCCGCAAGCGATTGCCGGTCCAACCCGAAAGGCCACCCCTAACTGGGTGGAATTCCCATGTGCCAGCTGTATAAAGCCAGTGTAGCACTCAAGCCGCGGGGCGTCAACTGGCCTCTGTTCCTCTTCTCAGTACTCAAGCCAGAGCCATTCCCTGTCAGATGCTCCCGGCTATTTTGCTTCAGTGCCCCATCAACTCCAACGAAAGGAGACGAACCATGATTCTATCTCAACTCGGTATCTTTGGCTGGAGTGAGCGGGACGAGACTCTCGTCCTGTCCTCCCTCCTAACCGGCGACCCGTTGCTGTTGATCGGCAATCACGGGGGCGCAAAGACCCATCTTGCGGCAAAGTTGGCCCAGGCCCAGCCTATTCGGGTGTTTGTGAATCCAGGATGCCCCGCAGCATGGGTATGAGCTCCGGGTACCGACTGGGTGGCAGTGGTCCAGACGATCTAGAGGTCTATGTCGAAGTACGCGTGGATGAGGCGGTTCCGCGTGTTGACC
>CAZBQH010000016.1:0-34858 GCA_964493915.1 uncultured Nitrospiraceae bacterium | reverse complement strand
TCAGTTCGTTGCCGCTGTCGTAGATGAAGGCCGTGGTGATGTTGCTCAGGCTGCCGCCGACCAGCCGGATGTCGTCCACCCGGTAATCCGAGTACGGCGCATTCTCGAACCGCAGGTAGGACGTGGTTGTGATGCTTGCGCTCGACGTCTCGAGAATCTTTTCCATGGCCCCGCCCTTCTCGCCGCGCCACACCGTCACGTTGGCGCCGTCCGCCACAATACGCACATCATACCACGCGTCCTCGGTCGTGGCAACGGCCTCGGTGTCCAGATACTGGTAGCTCCCGCCCTCGATCCGCTGCACGATCTTCGCCCACCCCGGATACAGGAACACGGCCACCCAGTTGCTTGCGTCCAGCCGGCGGGCGAACGCGTACATGCGATAGTTGCTGTCCGACGCGTCTCCGCAGGCGTACGAAAACCGCAAATCCACATCCGCATCGGTTTGGGAACGCTCGAACCGAGGCCAGCTGTTGTCCGCCGCGGTGCGTTGCGCATACCGGTTCGAGGCCGTATACCCGCTCTGCCCGACACCCCTAGAGAGGTTCGCCCGTGAGGCCGAGGCGATCGCCGCTCTCGGCCTTCAGGGGGTCAACCTGTTCGTCCACGACAACCTTATGACCGATGAGGCCACCTCCGACTCGATGAGTCAGTTCCTTGATGGTCTCCGGGAGAGCCACCAGTTCTTTCCACGCCTGTATAGGGATGGCCTTTTTGATCGCCTGCAAGCAGGTATGGGCACAAAATGGGCACATTTGTTAAGTAAAAAGTAAAAAGGCCAACGACCGAATCTGCAAGTCATTGGCCTTCTTAGGGTTAGGATGGTCGGGGCGACTGGATTTGAACCAGCGGCCCCCTGCTCCCAAAGCAGGTGCGCTACCGGACTGCGCCACGCCCCGACAAGGCAGGAGTCTACCAGAAAAGGGCGGCCCAGGCCAAGTCATGTTGGCAAGGAGAGCAGGTTGGCAAGGAAAGCTTGACAGGGGAATCCTTTGATTCCCATAATAGAATGTTAATAAGAACTCATCGAAACGGCGTCCTCGAGAGAACGAAGCGGCGCCCGCTGGACAGAACGACTGATTTTGTAATGCCATCATCTTGGACATCGCGAGCAACGCTTCGCAGAGTGGGTGAAGCGCTCTTCTATTTCATTCTGGGGGTCATGCTCGCGTGGTATGTGATGGCGACTGTCCATCAGGCTATGCCGGGTCTTCTGGCCCCGCGCGACTCAAAGTGCAACGGTAGAAACACTTTGGCAAATGCGCGAATTGCGCTGCCGTCTGACTGCGCGCAGCGTGTTCGCCAACTTTACCCGAAATCAGCTCCGTCGCCTTGTCCTTTTTGTCGTCTCCTGTATACGGCTGCACTGGCCGCTCTGCTTGTCACGTATCTGGTATGCTGCGAAGCTCGAAGGGAAGGAGCCTTTCTATTTGCGTCGTCTGTGCTTAGCCGCCGCAGTTGGAATCCATGGTCCTTGCGCGG
Source organism: uncultured Nitrospiraceae bacterium (assembly GCA_964493915.1). GTDB lineage: Bacteria > Hydrogenedentota > Hydrogenedentia > Hydrogenedentales > SLHB01 > CAZBQH01. The sequence goes on along the minus strand of CAZBQH010000016.1, from coordinate 33,376 downwards.
TCCTCCAGCTTCCTGCGCTTCCTGATTGCCCAGTCTGTCTTCTGGGTTTTGCGTGCTGAAAACCTTTTCTGGCCAGAAATCCTGGGGCAGGCAGAGGGCTGTACGTTCTCCGAGTTCGGTCTCAGATGTCTAGGCGGCGAGAGTATGCTTGCCGTCAATGAGGGAAGGAATCTAAATGGTCACAATGACAAGCGTCCGGCGGAAGCTGGGGCCCGGCGTCGCATTTCATTGCGAGGGTTTCCATGCTGAATCCGGTGTTCAGATGGCTTTGTGGGGGCCCAGTGGTTGCGGGAAAAGCACCATGCTCAACCTTCTCTCGGGTTTGTTGCGAGCCGATGAGGGGGAGATTCGGGTAGACAACGAAGATATTCAGAAAATGAGCGAGCGCAAACTGGACGAGTTCCGCGCTACACGTTTCGGCTTTGTGTTCCAGACATTCAACTTGCTCGCGCCTTTCAGCGCGTTAAACAACGTCGTTATTGGAATGCGTTTTGCGGATGTTGTGCCGGAGAAACAGTGGAAACAAGACGCGCGGGCGTTGCTCGATCGCGTTGGACTTTCGCGGCGAATTCACAGCAAACCCAACACGATGAGTGTCGGCGAGCGGCAGCGGGTCGCCATTGCGCGCGCATTGGCAAATCGCCCGAAAATCATCGTTGCCGACGAGCCAACGGGAAGCCTTGACCCGAAAACGGCAAAAGGGGTAATGGACCTGCTCCTCGAGTTATGCCTGGAAGACAAAGTCACCCTGTTGCTTGTAACGCACGACAGCGAGATCGCAGATCGGCTTCCTCATCGTTTTGACTGCACAAATCTTGTAAGCGAGGTGGCGTCATGAGTTTGTGGCATATTGCATGGAGCTATTTGTGGAACCGGAGATTTACGACGACAATGACCATCGTATCTCTGGCTCTGAGCGTAGGTCTGATCTCGACGGTGCTTACCCTGCGCGATGAAACGCGCAAGCGCTTCGAGGAAGAAGGGCAGATGTACGATATTGTTGTCGGGGCTAAAGGCAATCCCCTTCAACTGGTCCTGAGTTGCGTCTATTTTATGAATGCTCCATTGACGGGCAACATCAGCATTGGCGATTACAACCGCCTTAAGAAAGAACCCGATGTTGAGGCCGTTTTCCCCGTTTCATTGGGAGACTCGTTCCGGGGATTCCGTATCGTGGGTACGACCCGCGACTTCTTCAGCTTTGAATGGGGTCGCTCTGACCGCAGGAGTTTCGAGCTGGCCACCGGCGAGCATTTCCTGAAGCCGTTCGAGGCGGTTATGGGAGCGGCCGTCGCGAAAGAGACCGGCTTTCGGCCAGGCGACACTTTTGTAAGCAGCCACGGCTTCGGGGGGCGCGCCCACAAACACAGCCGGCACCCTTATACGCTCGTTGGGGTGCTTGAAAGAACGAACACGCCTGCTGACAGGGCCATCTTTACGGATCTTGAATCGATCTGGGTGGTTCACGAACCCAAGAACGAGAACAAGGAAACAAGCACCGCTGGGGAAACCCAAGCCGATGCAGAGAATTCTCCTGAAGCCAGAGGGCAGGAAGGACCTCGCGACGAGGTCACGGCGGTGCTTGTCAAACTGCGCAGCCCAGCCATGCGCTATGAATTCCGGGAGATGGTCAACAAGGATTACAATGCCATGGCGGCGATTCCCGTCAATCAGATCCAGGAGCTCTATGAGCAGCTTCTTGGGACGGCAAAGACGGTCTTGCTGTCGATCGGGTATCTGGTGGTGATCATCTCGTCAATTACCATCATGATCAGCTTATACATGGCCATCCTGCAGAGGAAGCGCGACCTCGCAGTTATGAGGGCCTTGGGCGCGTCGCCGGGCGAGATATTCGGATCGGTTCTGATTGAGGCCTTTTGGGTAACGGTTCTGGGCATTGGGGCAGGGTGGATCGCCGGGACAGGCGTATGCTATGTTCTCGGGTCTTATCTGGCCGATGCAGTAGGTCTTCGCATCGGAGCAGTCAGTCTCTCAGCCGATCTCGTCACATCCTATTCCGTTGTCATTATGGTTGGGCTGTTGGCAGGGATCCTGCCCGCCTTCCAAGCCTATCGGCCCAATGTTGCTCGCGACTTGGCCGAGTTGTAAACCACAAGGAGAAGACTATTGCGAAGACGAGCCAGACGGGACCTCATCACGCTGGCAGGCGTTATTGCCATCGTAGGGTTGGTCCTTTTCGTAAACGCCTATATGCGGGTGGAAAGCCTTAAAGAAGCCGCTGTGACCATGCGGAAAATTCTCGAGCAAAAGCACCGCGACGAAGGGGTCGCCCTTTTGAACTGGGAAATGCTGCGAGCAACGGAAGGCACGCTGCGGAGCGGCGCCCGGTTCAACTCGGAGCTCGAGGCCCAGGACGGGCGTTATGTCAATATCGTTGGTTTTATGGCCCCCATTGACCAATTCCGGGAGGTAGAAGAGTTTATGCTTCTCCCCATGCCGATCGAGTGCTATTTCTGCGATTCGCCGCCCCCCCGGGAGATTGTCCACGTAAAGCTGGCAGGAAAGGCCCGAATGGTTAACGAACCCGTCTTGATTAGCGGTAAACTCGCACTGGACCGTAGGAAGGGCGCCCTGTTTTTCCAGGTGCTGGACAACGCGCAATGGAACCAAGCCGTAAGAGAGCAACCCACAACTGCCAAGGTAATGGGGGAAGAGCATGTGATTGATCATCTGAGCGGCTTTGCCCGCGCTGCAGATGGAACCGTCATGCTCAAGGACGACCAGGAAAAGGAGCTTGCGCCGGGAATAGAGCCACCAACAACCGGTTCTGTGGAAGGGCAGACAGACACGGGCGGAGCGCCGGAGGGCGCCTTGGAGACGATGCCTTGACCACCCCAAGCGCCGGGGCATCTCTGATTAGTGTGGACGGCAGAAGAAGGGGCGCGGCGGATTATATGTTTTTCTGTGAGAGTTGCCCGCGGGCCCTCTAGCGATCGGGCAAGAGAACAGAAAGGAGAATGAGCTTTGCGGAATCGTTTTAAGAAAGTGGTGTCAATCATCGTCGGGGCGGTTGTCTTTCTACTCATCATTGCAGGGATGAATTACGAAATGACGCGGCGTAGACACGTCGCGACGTTTCTGACAGGACGTCGGGCCCTCGAGAAGAGCTACCTCGAGGCAGGCATGACGCTGATCCCTTGGGACAAGCTGAACAAGACCGAAGGCAGCCGCGAACAAGGCGTGTTAAAGTATCCTGACAAACTGGCCGAGTTCGAAGGTGAGCGGGTTTACATGGTGGGCTTCGAGGTGCCGTTGACTGCGGAGCTCAACGAGATTCTTCTTCTTGCCCTGCCGCAGAATTGCTACCTGGGCAGTTCTCCACCTATCTCGCATGTGGTGGAGGTCAACATGGCCCCAGGCCCGAAACACGAATATACGGCCGATCAGGGTCTTCTTGTCAATGGGATTCTAACACTTCATAGAGAACGGGGCTCAGGGTTTTTCTATAGTCTTGAAGAAGCCAAGACAGGAAAAGAGAATCCTTTTGACAGCCTGACCCAAGGCATGGCTGCAGCCCCGATGGAACCGCCTTTCCCCACGGATGCTGTGCCGGCCTCGCACATTTTCCCCCCTGACTCGGCGGAGTCAACGTCGCCTGATGCGTCCCCGGCGCCTTCTGGGACGGAGGACGCGGCGGCTGGGCAACAGCAAGCCGAGCAAACGCCAACACAGGCACCTGCACCGGATACCGCATTGGCGCCGTCCGCAACCGGAGAGGACCCTGGTCAGTAGGACTGAAGAAAGGGAGTGCCTTTCTATACGAGGCAAAACCGCCTCGGTAGTGTTCCGAAGCATCGCACAGCGAGCCGAGAGGGTCGTGTGGATTTCTGTCATATAGGCCCAATCCCCCATGTTTAGCTCCTCACCATCGCGAGAAAGAAGTTGATGCAGCCTCTGCAACTGCTTGCCGGTCTGGCTTTGATCTGGCGTCTGTTCGGTCCGGGTGACGGCTTTGCCCCGCTCGAATGGTATCCGAACGAGACGTATAAGGTCGTAGAAGACACGAAGCTCACGGTGGATATCTACGCCCCAGCCCGATGGTTGGCGCCGGAACCAACGCCGGCAGTGCTGCTGATTCATGGCGGCGTATGGAGGCTTGACTTGCGCTATGAATGCGCTGGATGGGCCCAGGACCTTGCACAGGAAGCAGGCATGGCGGGGGTGGTCGTCCAGTTCCGTCTCGAGCCGAAGCGCGGATTCATGGACCAGGTAGCCGACATTAAGGACGCCGTCCGTTGGCTCCGTTTGCATGCGGACGGATACAATATCGACAGGAATCGAATCGGCATCTACGGATCGAGTTCGGGCGCTCATCTTGCTGCCCTTGCAGCGTTTGCCGGAAATGACGAAGGTTGGGGGAACGACCCCCCCGGCGCATCAAGCCGCGTTCAAGCGGCATGTCTTGTTTACGGGATCTACGACCTCACGTCCATCGAGGAGCCGGCCGTCCCTGACCTTTTCTACCAGGTAGCTGCAGCGTATTGCATGAATGCGTTTGGGACAGACACGCCCGACTTCGCCCGGGCCTCCCCCATCCACTATGTAGATGGTTCAGAGCCTCCGGTCCTGCTCGTCCATGGCACGATGGATCCTTGGGCTCCTGTTGCGCAGATAGAAGAAATGGCGACGCGACTCAAGACAACGGGCGTCTCCGTACAATGCCTGGTTTTTGACGATTTTGGCCATGGTTTCGTTCATGTCCGGCCGCTAACGCGTCCTTTGGCACAAGAGGCGGTTACATCTTATTTTCGCGCCGTTCTAGGCGAGGACAGCGTCACGGGGCATGGTCTTGCACCCTTTCAGAACACACCGTAAGGATCAAGGTCGACTTTCAGTTGGACGGTATCTCCCAAACTGTTCCCGGCAAAGTTTTCCCGCGCGACCCGCGCAATCGTGTTCAGACGCTTGGCGCTTTTGGATAGAACGGCAAGGTTCCAGCGGTACTTTTTCTTGACGCGGCGGACGGACGCAGGGGCGGGGCCGAGCACCTCGACCCCCTCGAATCCCAAAACTCCTATCTGTTCGCGTACGATTCGGTCCAGCGCCATAGCTGACCGCTCAGCGAGAAGCGGATCCTCGCATTCCACCATCAGGTTCGCCATTCGCCGGAATGGGGGATAACCGGCCGCATCTCTTTGGGCGATTTCCCGCTGGTAAAACTCCTCGTAATTGTGTTTTGACGCCGCGAGGATCGCGTAGTGGTTAGGTCGGTAGGTCTGGATGAAGACCTGGCCGGGACGATCGCCCCGGCCTGCTCTGCCTGCGACTTGGGTAAGCAACTGGAAGGTGTTCTCCGCCGCGCGGAAATCGGGAAAACCAAGCCCAGTATCGGCATTGAGCACGCCCACAAGCGTCACGCCGGGGTAGTCATGGCCTTTGGCAATCATCTGGGTGCCGACAAGGATGTCAATGTCGCCTGCGCCAAATCGTCCGAGGATTTTGGCGTGGCCTCCTTTGCCCGCCGTCGTGTCGGCGTCCATTCTGCTGATGCGCGCGTCCGGGAATGAGCGCATCAGTAGATCCTCGACCTTCTGCGTGCCCGTTCCCAGAAAGAGCAAGGGGTTGAAAGAACATACGTCGCAGACTTGAGGGACTTCGCGGCGGCGGTTGCAGTAATGACAACAGAGGAAGCCGCCCTTCGCGTGGTATGTCAGCGTGACTTGGCAGTCCGGGCATTGCGCCACCCATCCGCATTGAGGGCACATCACAAAGGGCGCGTAACCCCGCCTGTTCAGAAGCAGTATCACTTGCTCGTGGGCTGCTATGCGGTTCTGGATCGCCTCTTCGAGCTGCCTGGACAGGATCACATTGGCACCGCGCTCGCGCGTCTCCTGGCGCATATCTATGACGGCGACTTCCGGCAAGAGGGCGTTGGTGGCACGGCGCGGCAGCTCGAGCCGCAAGGATTTTGCCTTTTCGCTGTTGTAGTAAGACTCGACGGACGGGGTGGCGGAGCCCAACACGCAGACGGCGTTGTTCATCCGGGCGCGCATGATGGCCACGTCCCGCGCATGGTAACGAGGGTTCTCGGCCTGCTTATAGGACATGTCGTGTTCTTCATCGACGATCACCACCCCCAGGTGGGGAAGGGGCGCGAAAACGGCCGACCGCGCGCCCACGACAATGCGGACGTCGCCTCGCTGGGCCCGGCGCCATTCATCGTACCGTTCCCCTGCGCCTAAGCCGCTGTGGAGCACGGCGATGCGCGTGTCGAATCGCTTCATGAAGCGGCCCACGGTCTGCGGCGTTAACGAAATCTCGGGCACCAACATGATCGCGTCGCGGCCCATGGCAAGGGCCTTCTCGATAACCTGCAAGTACACCTCGGTCTTGCCGGAGCCGGTGACGCCCTGCAAGAGGAAAGTCTGGAACCGACGGTCTGTCAGAGCTTGGTCGGCCGCGTCATAAGCACGTTGCTGGTCCGCGTTCAGCAGATGTTTTCCCGCCTCTTCACGATCCCAATGGTGCTCCGGGGTGCGGAAAAAGGCTCGCTCCAAACGCGCGATAAAACCTTTGTCTTCGAGGGCCTTCAGCACCGCCGCGTCGGCGCCGTGTTTCTCATAGAGTTCAGTAACAGGCCGTTCCGGTTCACCGTGAAGCAAATCAAGATAGACGGCCGCCTGCTTGGGCGCCCTGCGTTGGAGTGCTGCGAGGTCTTCAGCCGGCGGGACATGCTCCTCAACAAGCCGGGCATAGGTTTCTGTGCGAATGGATATCCTTTTTTTTGCCACTGGTTCGGCACGCAGGATTCCTCGGGCGATTAGGGACCGGAGGGTGTTGCTGAGCGCAGTAGCGCCCGCTGCCCGGGCAAGCTGCCGTTCGGTCAAGGGACCTCGCCGGTACAATTCACCAATGACCTTACGTTGGCGCTCGGTGAAACGTCCCGTCGTGAGCTGGTCCTGGTCAAGCACGTAGCGCAGCTTGCTCCGGATCTGGATGCCCGCAGGCACCGCACATTGAAGGGCTTCACCCCAAGAACAGCAATAATAGTCAGCTATCCAACGTGTAAGCTTCAGCAGCTCTTCGGAGAAGACCGGTCTTTCGTCCGGCAGATCGACGATAGGACGTATTCCTTCGATGGATGCCGTGTCGGCGAGGTCGACAATGTAACCGGTTTCAATGCGGGTGCGAATGGGGACGACGGCCCGCATACCCTTGGCGGCACGGTGCTGGAGCGAGGGCGGAATCGCGTACGTGAAAGGCCGGTCCAATGGAAGGGGCAACACCACCTCCGCAAAGGCAGGGGAGACCACCGGTCATCCTTGGGCCTTGACGGGCCACATGCGCGCATCGATGAAGCGGCGCCAGACGGCGATCTCGTTTACCGATGCACGTCCATCGAAATGGGGAATCCAGGCTGGCCGCGTTGGACGCTTTATAAGAGGCATTTGCGCCTCTTCGGGCGTCCGGTCTGCCTTTTTGAGGTTGCACTTTATGCACGCAAGCACGACATTCTCCCAGCTATCCGTGCCTCCGCGCGACTGGGGGATGACATGGTCGATGGTGAGCTGAGAACGTGGAAACTGTTTGCCGCAATACTGGCAGGTGTTCTTGTCGCGCTGAAACACGTTATGCCGGGTGAAGCGGACTTCATGACGGATATACTCGTTGAAACCGTCGAGGAGGATGACTTCTGGAACGCGAATGCGAAGTAGGGGAGTGCGGACATAGCGGGCGCCGTTGCCATTAAGAGGCAGATTACACCAGTCGTCAAAATCGTATAAAGAGAAGTCTTCCGGATGCACAGCCCGGGCATGACCCAGGTAGAACAGGGACATGGCGCGTTTAATCGTCGCCACATGGACGGCCATCCATGACCTGTTCAAGACCAATACATGCCCGTTGATCATCACTCCATTCCTTGCCGTGCAAGACCCGAGGCAATAGCGGGATTCCCTCGCTTTTCCGCGACGGCGGCGAATAATATCTTCGAGAACACAAGCATTCGAAGAACGCCGCGCCGGAGCTTCTTCCGAGGCACCGTCCACGCGCCGGCGAACGTTCTGCCCTCTTGAAAAAAACCGCCGCATCGCCGCGAAAGTTTTCTGGCCCTACAAAGGGACGGGCTCACGATTCAACGCTGCGCGCCAAGGGTCACGAAAAGTATATAAACGGCGGCGGCGCCTGTCAACCAATGCAGATGCAAGAGTCTAGTATCATTGGCAGGTGGTGCAGTCTGGAGCACTTAGGTGGGTCCGCGAGGCAACGAAATACGAAGGAGGAGGCGCCGTTTTTCACCCACTCTTCCCGAAGAGGCGGGCCGCAATCCTTCTTCAATTCTCGGCGGAGTGCAAGCCGCCTGCGCCAGCACGGAAATCGATGTTTGACGAGTGGGGAGCGCCTTCGGCCGACTGGCTGCAGTTCCAGATGCAGGCGCCGCAATGAATGCACTTCTCGCGGTCGAAAAGGGGCGCCCCCCCATTGGGATCGAGTGTGAGCGCTTGTCCCGAGCACATCTCGACGCACAGCTTGGCCTGGCACTGCCGACACAAATCGGGCTGAGCAAAGACGACGTGGTCGGCATAGCCAGCAGGCGCCTGGACCTTGCCGCCCATCAGCAGCGCGTCCTGATGCGTCACAAGCAGCTTGCCGTCGAAAGGAATCGGAGGCCAGCCCGCCCGGTCCATCAGGGCGTCATGCAGCGACGCACCTTTAGCGACGTACTCTCTGCGGATCGCCGCTAGTTCTTCGGCGTCGATCTGTTCCTGGTAATACGCTTCCAACGACGGAAGGCGTTCCCACGGCTGGAGCGACCGCCCGGGCATGGCAATCCTGCCTCCAGTAAACCCGGCAAGCGCCATGCCGACAAGGCCCCGGACGATGCCGCGCTGGAACCCGTCGCGGGCGCGTTCGGCAACATGGCCTTCTTTTTCGACCCAGCTTGCCCGCCTGCGCGCGACATAAGTCTGTTCGAGATACTCTTTGGTAAACGGCTTGCCCTCACGCATGAGCTGGATCACCGCCTCGGCAAGCTGAACGCCCGTAGCCCAGGCTTCGTCAACGCCCGAGCCTGTCAACACATTTGTGCTGCCCGACCCCTCGCCGATACGGGCGTAGCCATCGCCGGCCAAGTGGGGCTCACCGTGTCTCCCGGCCTCCTGGAGCGTCTTGGCGCCCCACGAACGCAAGGCGCCGCCCTCGATATGACGCCACAGGTACGGGTGGAGCATCCAGTGCTGCAGATAGCGGTAGCCCGTACGGACCGGGTTGTCGAACCACGAAGGGATGAAGATTCCCAGGGATGCCGTTCGCTCTGAGAAGACATACATGAAGCCAAAGATCTCGGGCTCAGGGTAGCCGAAGGTGTGGATGACGGTTCCGGGTTCGAGCGAACAGGCCTCAGGAAGGTCGATGGTCATTTTCATGCCCACGGCCCAGTCCTGCTGCTCGTGACCTTCGGGCAGTCCGAACCGCCGGTCAAGCTCACGGCCTATCGGCCCTACCGGGCCGTCGCCGACCACTGTCAGGGCCGCGTGGATGTCCATGCCGGGCATGAAACCCGCATCGGGTCTTCCCTGCCTGTCAACGCCTTGGTCGGCGAGGCGGACGCCCACAACACTTTTCCCGTCGGTGAGAGGCTGCGCTACCGGCATGCCCGGCCAGATCTGCGCGAGACCCGAGGCCATAAGCTGAGAGCCGACCCACTCGTTGAACTGACCGATGGACATTACGAGGCCATAGCCTTTGCGTAGAAACGGCGGGATGTACGGCAGCTCGAGGGCGTTAAAAGAGTAGGGTAACGCCCATTTCATGGCCCGGATTGCCTTGTCCGCTGCGCGCAACGCGGGAGAACGCCTGCTCGCACCCACAGGATCCAGCAGATAGACAAGTTTCTCCTTCTGAACCGGGGTCATCATAGGGATAGCCGCTGGATCCAGGTCGGGAAAACTTTCCCGAATCGCGCGGGCGCGGCTTACCACGCCCGAGACGCCGAAGCTGATGTCGTCGGCCCGTTCATAGCAGATGACCTGAGGGGGCATCCCCGGCATCGCCTGGCTCTCGAGGGCAGGCGTGCCGTCCTCGTTTACAAGGTTGCGCGAGAGGGTAGTCAGAAAGCCGCCCATGGCCGGGCCAAAGCCGACACAGACGATGTCGACCGTCATGCTTTGGCGTTCAATTGCTTCTGGGCCGTTCCTATCGTTTGTCATGGCAGATCACCATAGAGACGGCAAGGGCGTGCGCCGTCCCAGCAGTTGCGGGCAAACAACTAGACAGGGTAGTCGAGTGCTTCAGGGATCATCACGTTGAGAGCGGCCTGTGCCGCCCGGTCTTTGGCCAGACGTGTTCCTGTCAGAGAGCAATCCAACTTCGTGCGAAGCGACACGAAGACGTCTGACCCCTCAAACGAAGCGCAAGGTGCGTCCGCAGACTCGCAGGGATCGGCTTGCCAGTCAGGATTGCCGTTGTAGCCATAGACGAGCTCCGCACAAATGCGCCCGACTTCGCCCGCCGCACGGCCCGCCTGGACGTGGCAAAGGTCTATGAGAAAGGCCGCCGTCCCAGCCAACCCTTCGGCGACCACGGGGTTCTGCGGCCCCTTTTCCTCAAGTTCAACGACGTCGAGGATCTGCTGGCGCGATGCCAGCAACCAGGATAGTGCGTCGGCCATCGCGAAGGTGACGCCCTGTCGCGGGCTGTGATAAAGCTTGCCTCCATGCGCGTCCTTGGCTTTCTGCAGATGATGAAGCGTCCACAGCCACATTTCCATCGCCGCAGCAACAGTCCAAGCGCCTGTAAGGGGCCGGCGCGCGGCGATGGAGTGCATTTCGTCCATCCACCGGCGGAACTGCGCGAGAAAGAGGTCCGTCGTCATGGTGATGCTCAACTGGCGTCGCTGAACAACTTCTGGGCCTTCGTAGGTGGCCTCGAGCTGCGCATCCATCCATTTTTGCGGCAAGAAGCCGGGGCAATCTCCGGTGATGCCATAACCGCCCATGAGGCTGACGGCTTCACGCATCATGTTTGCGCCGTGTCCTGTGTTCCACAATTTGCATGCCGGACAGAGCACGTTTGCCACGCTGTCGATCATCGCATATTGCACGAGCAGGTCGTCTTTGAGTGCACTGTAACGCGCTGCATCGCGTTCGTGCTCGGGTTGAGCATCGAGCTCGAGGAATTCAAGGGCCTGCTTGCTGATTTTGCGGAAGGCCTTCATTTGAGCCCAACTGCCCTTGATCCCTTGCTCAGCGAAGAGCGCTTCTTTCCCCTTCTCCATTGGATCGAGGGCGTCGAAGACACGGGCGGCTGCAAACGCCAGCGAGGCGGCGGCCTCGCCGGTCGCCCAGACGTCTATCAGACGGTGTACCGCGTCTTCTTTTTGCTGGAGCCCGAGCTCGAACCGGGAGGTCTCTGGTTGCACTGAAGCGCTTCCCCGGAACCGGCCGCGCTGATAGCGGATAACCGGCTCAATCGCCGACAGCAGTTTAGCGGCCGTCATAGCGCCCACCGTCACCCGCGTGCGGCTGAACACGGCCTCGATAATCTCGCTATGGCTGAGATTGGGTACAATTGCCCCGTCCTGCACTGTGTAGCCGCCCACGATCCGGTGGGCGGGAACGTCCAGGCTGAAAACCGGGTCGCGCGTCGAAGAGAGTTGATGCACCAGTTTCAGTGTTGGTGCACCGCGATCGAACACGCCGGGATCGGTCTTTTCGAGGATCACCATGCAACTGCTCTTGATGCGGTCGTCGGCTGTGTCGACCGCCGCCACCACGTAGTCGGCAAAATCCATGTTGGTAATAAAGCGGCCGCGTTTCTCGACGTGCAGGATCGGCTCTTTACCTTCCTCCCATTGAGCAACGCGAATCTTGCCGCTGAGGCTGCCGGTTTCGACGCCGACATAAGGCAAAGGCTCAGTCAGACTGAATGCGCCGCGCAAGGTCTTGCGGTCTTCGCCGGGATGAGGCGGCGCCATGCGCCCCATGTATTGGGCGTACTGCTCGGGCGTGCCGTATTCGTGCATAGGTGCGAAAGCAAGGTTGCCGGCCAAGCTGCACGTAGCGGCGCCTGCGTCTACCCAGGAGAGTTCGAAGGCGACCAAGGCAAGAGCGAGATTCTTGGGTCCCTCAATAAAACCGCCATATTCCGGGTCCAGAAAGACCCCCGTGACGCCTGACTCGTCGAAATGCCTGAGCAGTCCACTCTTGGCCTCGGTCCATTCGTGGGTATTGCGCCCGCCCTCTGCCACAAGACGCGCAACGGGGCCGCGCGCCACTGAACGGGTGGATTGCACCAGCATCTGAAGATCAAACCGGTCTGAGAACCGCCACGTAATCTGGCGCACGTCGTCGCCGGGCAACGTGCGCAAGATGTCCGCAGGCGCCGTGTTGGGTGTTGTTTCCATGCAGGTTGTCTCTGCTCCTCTAACATGAAAGATTCAGACACGGAGGGCGCCGCACACGCTTTTACTGAACGCTCATGACACGGCGGTAAGACAGCCGTACGCCCAACCGCGAAACGCGTTGCCCCCCCCATTCGCCGCGTAGGGACGAACTCCTGGGAATCATAGCCAAGGGCCAGATCGATGTCAAAGACAGCCTCTCGGGGCCTCGCATTGCATGGCGAGCCGCTATGCGCGGAAGACGGCGCCGTGTTGGCGAACGCCTCGAACTGGCGGACGCGCCCAGAGCGGCAGCCCTACCGGCATTGCGAAGAACCAGGTGGAACACGTACAGTAGAAACTGGGTACAACAACAACACGTCGGGAGGGCCAGACCGATGAGAAGGCACATGGCAATCGTGGCCGCCTTTTGTGCGGCCGCAGCATTTCAAACAGGCGCGCAAACGGCAACGGACGAGGAGCAGCAAATGTCTTCAGAGACGAAGAACCAACGGGACGCTAGGATGGCTTGGTGGCGCGAGGCACGTTTCGGCATGTTCATCCATTGGGGGCTCTATGCCGTGCCGGCGGGGACGTGGAATGGCGAGCAAATCCCCGGTATCGGAGAGTGGATCATGCACCGCGCTAAGATCCCTGTGAAGGATTATGCGGCGCTGGCGGAGCAGTTCCATCCGGTGCAGTACGACGCCGATGCCTGGGTCCGGCTCGCAAAAGAAGCCGGGATGAAGTACATCGTTATTACGTCGAAGCACCACGACGGCTTCGCCATGTTCTGCTCGGAGGCAAGCACGTACGACATCTGCGACGCAACGCCTTTCAAACGGGATCCTCTGAAAGAGCTGGCGGCAGCGTGTCAAGAGCACGGGATCAAGCTGGGTTTCTACTATTCCCAAGCCCAGGATTGGCATCACCCTGGGGGTGCGGCGGCGGGCGGCCGTTGGGACCGTGCCCAGGAAGGCGACATGACCCAATACATCCGGACAATCGCCGTGCCGCAGGTCCGGGAGATCCTCTCGAACTACGGGCCCCTCGCGATTCTCTGGTGGGACACGCCGGTCGATATGACCAAAGAACGCGCTGAAATGCTTCTGCCCCTCCTCGACCTGCAGCCCGGAATCGTCACGAACAACCGGCTCGGGGGCGGCTATGAGGGCGATACGGAGACGCCGGAACAGTTCGTGCCGCCTACGGGCTACCCGGAGCGCGACTGGGAAACCTGCATGACGATGAACGACACGTGGGGCTACAAGTCCTACGACGACAACTGGAAATCAACCGAGACGCTCATCCGCCACCTTGTCGACATAGCAAGCAAAGGCGGCAACTTTCTGCTGAACGTTGGGCCGACGGCGGAAGGTCTGATCCCCGAGCCTAGCATCGAACGGCTCAAAGGGATAGGCCAATGGATGAAGACTAACGGGGAAGCCATCTATGGCACAAGCGCAAGCCCGTTCAGACGCCTGCCATGGGGACGCTGCACGCAGAAAGACGGCAGACTCTATCTGCACGTTTTCGAGTGGCCCCAGGACGGCACGTTGCGCGTGCCGATGAAGAATACCGTAACACGGGCCTATCTGCTGACAGACGCAAGTACGCCGCTTTCTGTTGCTTCGAGTGGCGACGGGACGACGATCGAGGTGCCAGCATCTGCTCCCGATCCAATTGCGACGGTTGTGGTTGCAGAGGTCGAGGGCGCCGTCGAGCCGCTCCCACTGTACATTGAACAGGACGCGGAGGGCGCCGCGGTATTGAGTGCAGTTGACGCAGAAATTGTGGGCAGCCGCGCACGTTTGGAGGGACATCAGGAGCTGAACATAGGATTCTGGACCGATGCGGCGGACTATGTCACGTGGAATCTGCGTATTGTGCGCCCCGGCACCTTCCGGGTCGATGTCGAGTATGCATGTGATCCCGGCTGTCCCGGAAGCACCTATGCGGTTGCGGTGGACGGGCAAGAGGCGGCAGGGGAGGTCAAGGCCACAGCAGGCTGGCACGATTACCGTAAGGACCGTATCGGCAGACTTCATATTGATGCACCGGGTACGTACACCGTGACCCTCAAGCCCACGCGCAAGCCGGGCGCGGCAGTCATGAACCTTCGTTCCGTAACGCTTCGGCCAGAGAGTTGAAAAAGGGGCGGTAGGCGCCGTTCTCTTATAGAGAATCTCAGGCGAGGAGGCGATCCACCGCACCGGGGATCTCATGGGCGTCCTTTACGAGTAGGTCGGCTTCGGCGAGTTCGCCGGGACTTCCAAGCCCGTAGGCAGCGCCAACGGCGATGACCCCGTTGGCATGAGCGCTCTCGATGTCTTCACGGCGGTCGCCAATGACGATGACGGGCCGTTGCGGCAGATGCGCCATAATGTCGCGCACCATCTCGGCCTTGTCTGCGAAAATGCTGCCAGGACATCGGACAACGGAGAAGAAGGGCCAGAGGTTGTAGACGTGCAGCACCTCGTGCAGATACGGCTCGGGCGCATTCGATGACACAGCCTGAGCATGGCCAGCGGATTCCAAAACTTCCAGCGTATCCTTCGCACCAAGGTACAAGGCGCCTACCTCGCTTATGAGACGAATCTCGCAGGCATCCGTTTCGGCGATGATCTCCTCGACCGGTCCGTCGCCGCACGCATCTCGGAGCCACTGATAATAGATATCGGGGTGTTTCCCGATAAAGGATCGAATCGTGTCGGCATCGGGCGGATGGATCCCGAAACGCTTGAAAGTCCGCTGGACTGCCGGCGCTGTTACCCGATAGGTTTGGAAAAGGGTGCCGTCCACGTCGAAGATAACCAGGGCCGAATGCGACACGATAGGGTCTCCGTTTCGTTCCGTTTGCAGGAAAAGCATTATGCCCAAGAGAGAATACGCATGCGAGTCTTGAGCATTTCCGCCAGGCGCAGCCAATCTGGTAGAGTGTCTGCTGAGCAGAATAGGAGGGCCAGCGCAATGAAATGGATTGGGCGGTACGGGCTGGCGGCGTGCGTCGCCTTGCTTGCGTGTGGCACGTGCGGCGCCGCAGCAACCGAGGCGGAACGGTACAAAGTCCACGTGGATCATGAAACGCTGATGCGCGGCGAGCATCCGCTGGCCATCCACGCCTTTGAGGTTCCGGGTCTCGCACGGCCGGGCACGCCGTATGCTGAACTCGCCGAATCCCTTCGAAAGATAGCCAACGTGGGAGGAAACGCGGTCTGTTTCAACCTGTATGGATTCAGCGAAGACGGCTCATCCTTGGGCAGTGATGCGGTCGAGGCCGTGCGCTATACGGTAAGCGAGGCGATCTGGCGGCGGATGGGGATGGTCTGCCGGGTCCTTGGCGCCTATCATCCGGAGGATGAAGAGACGCGGCTTGCAGCGGTCCGTACGGCGGCCCAGACCCTCGAGGCGGATAATCAGCTCGTTTATTGGATTGAGGGCGATGCCGACGGCAACCTGGCGGCCGAGTTCAAAAGGCATGCGCCCGGCCTCATTGTGGCAGCGTCTCAAGCGGGCGACGTCCGTGTTGTGGAGCAATTGCCGGACGGGCGCTCGGAGGGGCTCGAGATCCTTCAGGGCAGCATTCCCAATCGGATTGATGAAGGAACCCATTTCATCCTTCCCGGTACGGACGCAATGTACGCGGCTCTTGACACGGCTATGGCCGATCCCATCGAGAAAGCGCCTTATATGCCCGACAACACCCTGCTGAACGAAGAAGAGCGCGAGCAGGGTTGGATCGCCTTGTTTGACGGAAAGACTTTGAACGGTTGGACTGTCACGGGAGAGAACAAAGAAGGATTTCAGGTCCGTGACGGGGCGATCACCTGGGTCGACCGCGGAGGCGGCTCAGTGCGGACGCGCGACCGCTACGACAACTTTATTCTCCGGCTCGAGTGGAAGATTGCTGAGGGAGGCAACAGCGGCGTCTATCTTCGGGCGCCGCGTGCGGCGCGTGCGTCGAAGATTGGTCTCGAGGTCCAACTGCGCGGTGATTATGGCGTGGCGCCTAGTCCCGACCAAACCGGCGCCGTCTACGACGTGGCGGCGCCCCGTGTAAATGCGAGCAGACCTGCCGGCGAATGGAACAACATGGAGGTTGTTCTGAACGGCCCGAGACTGACCGTCGTGCTTAACGGCGACACGATCCAGGACCTCAACATGGATGAGCATGACGAGCTGCGCTATCGGCTCCGCCGCGGCTTCATCGGTCTCCAGGATCATAACAGCCCTGTCGCGTTCCGCAACATCCGGATCAAGCGGCTGTAGGCAGAAAGGCCGGAAAACGGGGCCTTTGCCGGCGGACGTGCTTGACGCGTTCAGCGCTGGCCAACATGGGGACGGGCAGGCAAGCGGCGTCATGAAGCAGCTTGGCCAAGCGCCGAGCACCTTCAATCAGTCCTCTGAAACAGCGCGTGGAAAGGGTCTTGACCTGAGCTATGCACCCCATATGGCTGACGCTCTGAAACCTCTACTAAGGCGAAAACTCGCTGGGTGGTTCCGAGCGCATGCCAGGGACTTGCCATGGCGCCGCACAAAAGACCCTTATGCCATCTGGTTGTCCGAGGTCATGCTGCAGCAGACGCGCATTGAACAAGGCCTTCCCTACTACGAACGCTTTATCCGAACGCTGCCGATGGTGCAGGATCTTGCAGAGGCATCAGAGGATATCGTCCTCAAGCTCTGGGAAGGGCTCGGATATTACGGACGGGCGCGAAACCTGCACAAGGCTGCGCGGTTTATTGTCTCGGAGCGGGGGGGCGTACTGCCCACGACGGCCGCGGAGTGGCAGGCGTTGCCGGGCGTCGGCCCATACACTGCCGGGGCGGTGGCGAGTATTGCCTTCGGCGAAGTTGTACCGGTCTTGGACGGCAACGTAATCCGCGTGCTGTCGCGCCTGTTCGACATAGGCGTTTGCGTAGATGACGCAGCAGGCAAGCGCCTGTTGCGGCAAACGGCTCGCGAACTTATGCCAGCCCGAAGACCGGGCGATTTCAATCAGGCCCTTATGGAATTAGGCGCCTGCGTCTGTCTGCCGGACCGGCCTGCGTGCACCGATTGTCCCCTTGCCGCCCTTTGTCAAGCGTATCGCAAGGGCGTCCAACGGCAACGGCCGGTACGAAAGAGAAAAGGGGCGGCGCCTCGCCGCGAAGTCGTCGTGGCGGCCATACAAAGAGGCGGGCGGTACCTTGTCGGTAAGCGGCCGTCTCAGGGCCTGCTTGGCGGCTTATGGGAGTTTCCAGGGGGACAAGTGCGGGCCGGCGAATCGCATGAACACGCGCTGAGACGCGGGGTGCAGGAGGAACTCGGGATCGACGTAAAGGTCGGCGGTCTGCTCGCGGTTGTAGACCATGCCTACACGCACTTCAAGGTTACCCTCAACGTGTACGCCTGCGAGTTGGCCGCCGGCACGCCGGAGTGCCGCAACCACAGCGAACTGCACTGGATCGCACCGGAGGATTTCCATGTCTATGCGTTCCCTGGCGCGAACAGAAAGTTCATGTCCCTCCTGAAGTAGCGCAAGACGGGGCATCTGTAACTTCCGAATGCATAGAAGTGTAAACATGGTGATGCTCCTATCGATGCACAGGAGTCCTTGGCAACATGACTGCCGTAAAGGAAGACGCGCGGGGCCCCGACGGCGAGCCGCCTATGCGGTCGGCTCTGGTCGTGATCATCCCATGCTACAACGCGGGGGGACGGGTACGCAATGTCGCCGAGACCGCATGTGCGCTTGTGGATCATGTCGTCATCGTGGATGATGGGAGCATGGACGGATCCGCTGCGAGCGTAGCGGGCCTCAACGTCGAGCTCGTCCGCTTTCCGGAGAATCGAGGCAAAGGACATGCGATGCTTGCCGGATTTGAAGCGGCATTAGCGCGCCCTGAGGCGGATTGCGCGGCGATCATCGATGCAGACGGACAACATGACCCAGCAGAGTTGCCCACGCTGTACGAAGTGTTCCGGGAGCGAGGCGCCGACCTTGTTATAGGGTCGCGGAATTTCAAGAGCCGGCAAGTCCCTTGGCGAAGCCGTCTGGGCAATACGTTGACGATTCTGTTTACCGCTTTTCTGTTGGGCAAACGTTTGCGCGACACGCAGTCGGGTTACCGGATTTACTCCCGGCGCCTGCTGGAACGGGTCCTGGCGACCTTGCCAGGCGGACGCTACGAGACCGAGATGGAAATCCTGGCCCTCGTCATTCGGGAGGGTCTTCGTATTGAAGCAGCGCCGATCCAGACCATCTATGAGGAAGGCAATCCCTCTTCTCACTTCAGAAAGACGCAGGATTCGTTCCGGATCTACCGCACGTTGATTAGGGCCGCATGGGCCCGAAAGATTACGCCGCCGCGAGAGGACAAGACGTGAGAGAGCTCAGCATCATCCGGGCATAGATATCTGACCGGACATCGGCCCGTCGATCAGGACAAAAAGCATCTCCGCCTCTGCCGCAATTCGATTGTCCACTTTGGCCGTTGCGCGGACCTTGCAGGCGTTGCGCCGCATCTGCAGCATCTCGCTTTCGACGACAAGTTGGTCGCCCGGCACAACCGTGCGCCTGAATTTGGCGCGCTCGATCCCGAGGAAGAATGCAAGCTTGCCGGGTTCCGCGCCGTTCTCGCCGAAGATGAGCACAGAACTTACTTGAGCCATCGTCTCGATGATCATGACGCCGGGCATGACCGGCATGCTGGGCCAATGCCCCTGAAAGAACGGCTCGTTCACTGTCACATTCTTGATGCCGATGACACGCCTGTGCGGCTCGAAGGAAAGGATGCGGTCAACAAGCAAGAAAGGGTAACGGTGCGGCAGCACCTTCATGATCATGTTGACGTCAAGGGCCGGTTTGAGAGGGTAATCCTGGGCTTTGGTGCGCCCGTTGACCAAGTTCTTCTTGATCTGCCTTGTGAATCCTGCGTGCTTGGCATGTCCTGACTTGACGCCGACGACATGACCTTTGATGGGTCGGCCCAGGAGATACATGTCGCCGAGCAGGTCCAGAATCTTGTGACGTACCGGCTCATCCGGAAAGCGCAAGTCGTCATTGAGGATCGCCTCGTCGCCAATAACCACCGCGACCTCGAGGCTGCCCCCCTTGACCAAGCCCTGCTCCTGAAGCATCTTGACGTCGCGCAGGAAACAAAACGTCCGCGCTGGGGCGATCTCTTTCTCGAAAACCTCGGGGGTGATGGTAAAGGAGGCGTACTGCGTGCCTACGGCCACGTGGTCGTAGGCAATGGTCATGGTGACGCGCAGATCGTCGCTGGGCAAAACGCTCAAGGTCGCATCGCCGTCTTTGTAATAGACAGGTTGGGTAATCCGGACGAAGCGGCGCTCCGCGTCCTGCTCGACCATACCCGCCTTTTTCAGGGTATTCATGAAGGGCAGCGCGCTGCCGTCTCCGGCAGGGGTCTCGTTGCCGTCCACTTCGATTGCAAGGTTGTCGATGGCAAGACCTGCGATCGCGGCCAAGACGTGCTCAACCGTATGGACTTTGACGCCGTTCAGGCCTATCGTTGTTCCTCGAGACACATCGACTACGTGGTCAATATCGGCCTTGATGCCTGGCCGGTTTGGCAAATCCACGCGGTAAAACGTGACGCCGCTGTCAGGCGGCGCCGGTTTGAAGGTAATGGTCGTCAGGTTTCCCGTATGCAGACCGACACCGGAGAAAGACCCTTCCCTAGCGATTGTCTTCTGTTTTGTTTCCATGAACAGCGCCTTCCAATTCCTCGATGCGCTTCTCGAGTGCCCGAATACGCCGCAAGGCATCGGGCAGTTTCCTCGTACTTGCAGCGATCCGCCGCTCGGCGGCGTGCTCCATCGCAGGAAACCCCGAGACGACCTGGCCTGGCGCAACGGACTTTGTTACACCGGCCCGTGCGGCTATCACAGCGTTCTCGCCAATCTCGATGTGACCAGCCACGCCTACCTGTCCCGCCATGGTTACCCGATCGCCGATGTGCGCGCTCCCGGCAATGCCACACATTCCAGAGATAATGCAGTGCTCACCAATCTGGACATTGTGGCCTATTTGCACCTGATTGTCAATCTTGGTTCCGGCGCCAATTACTGTCCGTCCGAAGGTCGCTCGGTCGACTGTGCTGTTGGCGCCGATTTCGACGTCGTCTCCAATCACCACTGTTCCGGTCTGAGGGATCTTTTTGCGCACGCCGTTGGTCATGGAGAATCCGAAACCGTCGCTGCCAATCACAGCCCCACTATGGAGAATGCATCGCGCACCGATGCGCACCCCATCACAGACCACCGCATTGGGATAGATGAGCGTGCCGGCGCCGATGGCGACGGCCTGCCCGACATACACGCCCGGGTACAGAATCGTACCGTCCCCGATTTCTACGTCGTCGGCCAGGTAGACGTGGGCGCCGAGAGCCACGTCCTTCCCCAGCCTGGCGTTGGCGCCGATAACTGCGGAATCATGGATCCCGATAGGGCGTTTCCGGGAATACGGACGCAGCGTGCCGACTACGGTGACGAATGCTGCATAAGGGTCCTGGACCTGGATAAGAGGCCTATCCCAATCGGAAACGCCGTCTGGAACAAGGAGTGCCGAGGCTTTCGTGGTCTTCAGATACCGTCCGTAGCGCGCACTGGCCAGAAAAGAGAGGTCGCCGTTTGCCGCCTCTTTGATCCCGCTCACACCCGTGATTCGAACCGACCCATCGCCTACAACCGCGCCCCTAATGAGCTGAGCTATCTCCGCAACAGTTGTATTCATGAATGGGTCCCGAACCGCGTGCTTACGCGTAGGCAATACACGCTCCGCCGTTCTACTGCGCTTGCGGCTTTTTGTAGTCGGCGTTCAAGCGGTCAATGACCTTGCTTGTCATGTTCAGGGCGGTAGCGAAGTAGAGAACGCCCGTGCGACTTTCCGGGTCGGCCTCGAGAATCAGATGGTAGTTCTCCTCTTGGCCGATTTTTTCGATTGTGGAGACAATATCTTTCAGGAGTTCTTTTTTCAGCGCATCGCGTTTCCGCTCGAACTCCGCTTCCGCCTTGCGAATCTCGCTCTCGAGTTCGAGAAGCTGTTTATCCAAGTCCGCCTCTTTCTCGACGCGCTGTTCCTCGCTGTAGGAATCGCGCGTGTCCGTGTAGGCCTTTTTCTGGTCCTGGAACTTGGCTGCTTGCGCTTTGAGATCCTCATGACGCGCACTTACGGCTTTTTCCAGTTTGGCGACTTCGTCCTTTTGCTTCTGATACTCGTCCATGACCTGTTGGACATCGATGATGCCGATTTTGTAGGAAGAGCCAGCGGCCTCCTGAGCGAAAGCGGGCATTCCTGTCGTCGCCATCGCAAGACCCAACAATAAAGCCAGAGACGATGTAATGGAGACACGTTTTTTCACAGCGTTTTCCCTCTTGCAAGAGCATATGTCAATTGGACAACGTTTTGGCAGCGTTCAGTTTTTTCGCCGGCTTTAGAAGCACGCTCTTCCTTATACTGTGGGATGCGACCAGTGCGTAAGCCACTCGCGCCACGGCCCTCATGCACGAAAATAAGGAATATACACTTACAGAGCTGCCGTCGCAAGCCTGCGTGTTAGAACCGGAACCCTGAGGAAAGGTGCAGCCGGCCCGAGCCCTGATCCTCGTCTGGATTCAGCGGGTAACCGTAATCGACGCGGATAGGCCCCAGCTTGGGCACATCGACGCCGAGGCCGAGTCCTATGCTGCACTTCACATCGCCCAAGTCAAAGGCATCCCACTCGCGCCAAACACTTCCGGCATCTGCGAAACCGTAAAAGCGGACGATCTCCGTAAGTTTGTATTTCACCTCGAGGTTGTTGACCAGTAGAAGCTTGCCGCCAACAGCTACCGTATCGTCATCAAATAGGACGGTTCGCTCCTTTGGACCGATGTCGCGATGATCATATCCACGGACGGTGCTGATCCCGCCGGCGAAAAAGCGAAACGACAAAGGCACGTATTCGGAGCTTCCGTATTCCTCAGCGATTCCCTCCCGTGTGCGGAAGGACAAAACCCACTTACGGTCTTCGGTCAGCGCCCGGTACCAGACAGAATCGTGCTCGAGTTTCCAGAACTCGTTGTCGCCTCCCAAGCCGGCGATCTCCAACTGGAGATCGTGTTTCGCCCCTGTCGACGGGTCGCGGTAGGAATCAAGGGTATTCCGGTTGATGCCCCAGATTGAGCTGATTGTTGTGCTGCCTCCGCGCTGTGTGCGCAATGCCGGCGACAGGATGCCTGTGGGCAGGTCCTCGACGTTGATATCCGAATACCGTAGAGAGGACCGCGCCGTCACAAAAGGAGAGAGGACTTTGCCGAAGCGGATCTGGGCGCCTGTGCTCTCCTCGGTGTAGTCGATGCCGCCGCGGTAATCGTAACTCTCATCATAGAGGTCAATGCCGAATGCCAGCGGGTAGCCGAATATCTCGGGATCCGTGAAGCTCAAACTGTAGTTGTTGCGCCGGTCGCCAATCTCGATCCGCGTCTGGAACAACTGGCCGCCGCCTGAGAAGGTAGGCCAATTGCTGATGTCAAAGTTGTCCAGCCGCAGCTCGGCGAACCCGCCGAACTTGTCCTGGGAGCTGTATCCTGCGCCAAAACTTACGTTGCCTGTTTTGCCTTCTTCAACATCAACAAGCAGGTTGGCAAAGCGCTCATCTCCCTCGATGTCTTCATAGAGCATACGAATGTTCTCGAAATACCGCGTGTTGTTGAGACGCCGCTCGCTTCCCTCGATGAGCGATCCATCGAACCGGTCGCCGGGCTCGGTAAGGATCTCGCGCCGCACGACCTCGTCTTTGGTCACGCGGTTCCCGGTTATCTTAACCTCATGAACGTATTGGAGCTGCCCTTCGTCGATACGGAAAAGAAGGTTCGTCGCATCTTTTTCACGGTCGAGCGTGCGCTGAACCGTAATCAAAGCCTTGATGTAACCGCTGTCGCGGTAACCCTTCTGAATCAAGTCGGCGTCTTCTTGCACCTGGCCGACATTATCGATTTCGCCCGGATGAACCTTGACGAGTCCAAGGATCTCGTCGTCGTCGTACACTGCGTTTCCGACGAGGTCAAGGGTCGCCACGCGATACTCAGGGCCTTCCTCTATGTGAATGGCGATGTCAAGACCTTTGCCTTTCTCGGCGTAATTCAGGTCCACCGCACTGATCTCGGCTTCCAGTCGGCCGTAGTTGGCATATTCCTCGATGATTGCATCCAGATCAGTGTCCAGCTTCGCAGCGTCATATTTGCCGCCCAAAAACCACCAGCGGCGTTTGGTCTCCATAAGTTTGCGCAACTGGCGCTCTGACAGCGTTTCGTTGCCGACAAAGCTGATGCGATCGATCCGCGCCTTCTTCCCTTCATCGATGAGATACGTGACACGAACGCGAGACGGTCCAATGTCCTCAACGACAATGTCGACGCCTGCGTTGGGATATCCCTTGCTTTGGTAGAGTTTCCGTATGGCCTCGCGTTCATCCTGGTAGGCTTCGGCGACGAAGGAGTCCCCCTCGCGCCATGAGAGTGCGCCCCGGACAGCGCGGGTCCGCACATGATCGTTGCCGACAATCTTGATCTCTTCGACGGTTCGTTTCTCGACGAAGAGGTAGGTAAGGATTACGCCGGCGGAAACTTCTTGCGCGTCCACCTTGATATTGCTGAAATGGCCCAAATCGTAGAGGCGGCGAATGTCGCGGGCAATGGCTCTTGGGTTGAAAGGATCGCCAGGATGGACCTCAACCTGCGACCGGACGAGCTGCTCGCTCACCCGTTGCAGACCCTCGAAGCGGACTTCAGCGATGTCTTGGCCCACAAGACTTTGCGAGGCGGCCACCCTGACAACAGTGAGGCAGAACAAGGCCGCCAAGGCGGCCGCGGTGGTTCTCAAGTCATTACACCTTCCGCTGCATGTGTTGCCGTTTCAAAGACCAGCTTTTCCTGCGTCTCCGACGGGCGCACCTCGATAACGACGCCCGGCGGATAGGTTTTTTGCAGCAACAGTTGAGAGAGAGGATCCTCGACATATTGCTGCACCGCCCTCCTCAACGGACGGGCCCCATATTGTTCGTCGCTTCCCAATCGCACGAGAAACTCGCGAGCTTCGTCCGTCAGGTGCAGGTCCAAACCCTTTTCGGAGACGCGTTTTACCACTTCGGCCACTTCAATGTCAACAATGCGGATAAGCTCTTCATGGGTCAGATGGTGGAACACCACCACCTCGTCCACGCGATTGAGGAACTCCGGATTGAAGACTTTCCTAACCTCGTCCATCACGCGCGATTTCATCTCGCGGTACTGATCGTCGGCCGCACCCCGCTGGAAGCCCACCGCTGTGCTTCGGGCGATCTTGCGGGCGCCGATGTTGCTGGTCATTACGATAACCGTGTTGCGGAAATCGACCTTGCGGCCCGTTGCATCAGTCATGTGCCCATCTTCGAGCACCTGCAACAGCATGTTGAAGACATCGGGATGCGCCTTTTCGATTTCATCGAAGAGCACCACTGAATAGGGCCGGCGGCGCACTTGCTCGGTGAGTTGGCCCCCTTCGTTGTAGCCGACATATCCGGGGGGAGCGCCGGTCAACCGGGAGACGGCGAATTTCTCCATATACTCAGACATGTCGATGGTGATAA
The DNA here is from genome assembly GCA_964493915.1 of uncultured Nitrospiraceae bacterium. Lineage (GTDB taxonomy): Bacteria > Hydrogenedentota > Hydrogenedentia > Hydrogenedentales > SLHB01 > CAZBQH01. Next base: position 8,422 of record CAZBQH010000016.1, on the reverse strand, counting down.
GCGCCTCGTCGTTTCCGAACAAAAACGTGGCCAACGTCTTGGCAAGCAGGGTTTTCCCTACCCCCGTCGGTCCAAGGAACAAGAACGACCCGACGGGCCGGTGCGGATTGCGCAAACCCGCACGGGAACGTTGAATGGCCCGCGTCACGGCATCAATAGGCTCTTCCTGACCGACCACCGCCTTATGCAGCTCTTCGCGCATCCGGAGCAGACGGTCGGACTCGTTCTCCTCGAGCTTGGTAAGCGGCACGCCCGTCCATTTGGACACGATATACGCAATGTCTTCCTCTGTAACAACAGTCTCGGCAGAATCGCGCTTCTTCTCCCACTCGCGCTTCTTCTCCTCGAGGTCTGAAATAAGCTTGCGTTCCTGGTCGCGCAAGCTCGCCGCTTGTTCGTATTCCTGTCGTCTGATCGCGGACTCTTTTTCCTGTGTGATATGCTCGATTTCTTGCTCGATGGTCTTAAGCTCGGTCGGCCGGGTCGTTATCTGCAAGCGCGCACGACTGCCGGCCTCGTCGATGACGTCCACGGCCTTGTCAGGCAGGAAACGGTCGGTGATGTACTGATTGGACAGACGGGCGGCAGCTACAACCGCCTCGTCCGAGAATTTCACCCGGTGATGGGCCTCGTACTTGTCGCGCAGGCCCTTAATGATCTCGATGGTTTCACTGACGGACGGCGCGTCAACGAGTATTGTCTGAAACCGGCGTGCTAACGCGGCGTCTTTCTCGATGTGCTTGCGGTACTCATCCATGGTGGTGGCGCCGATGCACTGCAGTTCGCCGCGCGCAAGGGAAGGCTTGAGCATATTTGCCGCATCCACGGCTCCCTCGGCCGCGCCTGCGCCCACAATCGTGTGCAACTCGTCAATGAAGAGGATGATATTGTCTGCGCGCCGGATGTCCTTCATCACCGACTTGAGCCGCTCTTCGAACTGGCCGCGGTATTTCGTGCCTGCCACGACGCCCGCCAGATCCAGGGTGAGCACGCGCCGGTCGAGCAGCAGGTCCGGAACGTCGCCGTTGATGATAGCTTGGGCGAGGCCCTCGACGATGGCCGTTTTGCCGACGCCGGCCTCCCCGATGAGAACGGGGTTGTTTTTCGTGCGCCGGCTCAACACCTGAATGACGCGCTCGATCTCGGCTTCACGCCCGATTACCGGGTCCAGCTTTCCTTCCCGGGCTAGTTGGGTGAGGTCGCGCCCGAAGTTGTCGAGAGCGGGCGTCTGCGATTTCTTGCTGGTCGCGGCCTGAGCTGCGGACGGCTTGCTTTGGTCGCCAAGAAGACGAACCACCTCCGCCTGAATGCGCTCGAAGTCCACTTTAAGATCCTGCAGCACCTTGGCAGCGATGCCCTCGCCCTCTTTTACGAGACCGAGGAGGATGTGTTCTGTGCCGATGTAGCTGTGATTGAAGCGGCGGGCCTCTTCGACAGCCAGCTCGAGCACCTTTTTCGCGCGCGGGGTAAACGCAATCTCATCGCCCGAGACCACCGCGTTGCCGCGCTGGACCTGGTGCTCGATCTCGATAGCCAAGGATTCCACGTCAACGCCGAGGTTGTCGAGCGCCCGGGCAGCGATGCTGTCGGGTTCTCTGCAAAGCCCTAAGAGAATATGTTCAGTCCGGACATGTTCGCTGCCCAGCCGCGTCGCCTCTTCCCGCGCGGCGCTGATAACGTGTCTTGCCCTTTCTGTGAATCTATCCCACATCTACGTGCGGCCCTTTCTATCTAGGCCCTCAGCTCTTATGAACTCGTATAAACAAAGATGTCGCCCTCTGGGCTTCGCTCGCGGCGCGCTGCGCAAGCCAATGCTTCAGGAGAATCTCGCCCTGAACAGTTCGGCCCGCTCCGCGCTTAAGGTCAGATCGTCGCAGGGCTGCGCCGTCTTCGCCTCCAGATGACCGCGTTGACAAGCAATAAGGGTTTCGTTGAGCTGCCGGACTGTGAAGCTGTCGAGCAGGCCCAAGGTCAGACCCATTCGCAACGACGAGAGCAGACCAGCCGCCTCGTCAAACTCGAGCAACCGTACTGCGTGCACAATGTTTGCAGCTCGATATATCCGGTCTTCAAGAGTCAACTGCTGTTCGTCGAGGAGTTCTCGCCGCGCTTCCTTTTCTGCGCGAATCACCTCATTGGCCCGGTGCCGGACATGAAAAAGAATCTCCTCTTCGGAACGGCCCAAGGTCGATAGGTTGCTCAGTTCATAGAGGTCGCCTGGAGCGTCGCCAACGTTTCCGGCGCCGCCCTGCACTGTCTGATACTGGCTGCGAGGCTCTTCTTCCGTTTCCCCGCTCGATCCGGAGGCCTCCCCGCGCACTTTGCCCGGGTTTTCAAGAACGCCTCCTAACCCGTGATACTGGCTGCGAAGCTCTTGCTCCATTTCGACGATTCGGTTTTGGGCGGCAAGGGCCGGTAGATGCAGCATTACATGAGCGCCCAGACCCGTCCCGACCGTCGTGAGCGACGCCGTCAAATAGCCGAAGCGGGAGTCGAAGGCGTAATCGAGCATTCCTGCGAGCGCATCGTCCAATGCTGTCGCGCGCGCCCAAGCCTTCTGAAGGTTCAAGCCGGACGCCATGACCTGGATGCGGACATGATTTACCTCGTTCACGAGTATGCTCACACACTGGTCATCGCTGACGTAAAGGCCGCGTGGGCCCCGCCGGTCGACGTGGCGCTCGGTCGTGAGACGTCGTTCGACAAGCAAACGGTTCTCCCGGCGATCACTACCTTTCAAAGGGAAATACTGCCCTTGCCTCAGCAAGTGGATGCTCTCGAAAGCGGTCTGGGCGCGCTCCTCTACTACGGCCAAGTCCGACTCGCCGCACCGGCCGGGAAATGGAAAATCCGCCAGATTACGCTCCAGCGCAACCCGCGTAGCCAACACAATCCCTGATTCGGGACCGTCGCCGGCCAACCATCGGGGCAGTCTGTCCAGCAGCGCCTCAACCATGGTCTTATCCGGTTCCTTGCGCACCGTCGCTTGACGCATCCAATTCCTGCTCGAGAGCGCGGATATTGTCTCGCAACACCGCAGCCTCTTCGTAGTTCTCCATCTTCAAGGCGGTGCGCAGCAACGCACGTTTCGAATGCAGCTTCGCACGGCGCTGCTCACGCACGTCGTCCATCCGCGGCGCCTTGCCCCGGTGCACCAACGATGTGTGCAACCCTCGGATCAGGTCGTCAAGTTCGTCTGCGAACACTTTATAACACTGGGCACAGCCCAGCATTCCCGTTGTGATGACTTCATGCAGTTCCGTGCCGCACGACCTGCAAACCAAGTCCGGCTTTACTTTGCGCGATCTCTCGTGTTTGGGAGAAGGAGCAGCCCCGGCCAAGGCAAACCCGCTTCCACCTTTGCTCTGCTGTTCAGACAGACACGCCGGACACAAGTAAAGTTCCTTGACTTTTCCGTTGACAACTTCGGCGTAACGGACTGTAGCCAGATTCTTGTGACATCTCTGACAGAGCATAACATTCACCTCACTGTCAGTATACCATTCCGACAGCCTCTCGTCTATTTTCCGGGCCTTTTCACCTGAAGCCGTTGGCGCCGCCGACGCGGCAGGACGCCCCGCTGTCACTCCTTCCAATCAACGCCTGGCGAGCTCGAAGTATTCAGCGTACTCCTTCGGGCTTGGCGCATTGTGCTGGTACTCTCACTATAGCGGATTACGCATATTTAGCTCTTTGTCCGCGCCTCCAATGCCTCCATGATATCCCGGCTCACCGATTCCCCCGGAAAGGTGCTCGTATAGGGCCATAGCTTTCTTCCCGGATAGATGGATGTGTGTATTCCCGTGTGGACGTGATCGCCCACAATCGCGCCCAGTTTGCGGCGGCCCGTGTTCACCAGCTCGCCTTGCACTTCCGACATGACCGGCTTTCCATCGTGGCGTAGGTTGGCCGTGATCGTGCCGCACCCGAAGTTCGAATGCTCGCCGATGATGCTGTCCCCCACATAGCTGAGATGGGGCACGGTGGCGCCATCGAAAAGAATGGAGTTCTTGATCTCGACGCCCTGGCCGACGCGGCAGCCGTTGCACATAGTTGCGCCGGGACGCAGCCAGCAGTTGGGGCCGATTTGGCAGTCGTCTCCGATATAGACAGGCCCATCAATGACCGTGCCGGGCCGGATCACGCTTCCTTCGCCCACATACACCGCTCCTGAGAGATGGGCGGCGGCGCTCACCTCGCCGTGAATCTGCCCTGCAAACCGGTTGCGAATCAAGTACTCGTTCGCCTCGAGCAGGTGCCAGGGATAGCCGATAGGCAACCAGTAGCCTTTCATCTCGACTACGCGGAAATCGGATGTTTCCGCCAAAGCCTGAACGGCGCAGGTAATCTCGATCTCGCCCCGTTCAGAGGGTTTGGTGCGGCGCAACACATCGAACACGTTCGGGCGGAACTTGTACGCCCCGACGTTGGCCAAAGTGGAGAATATTTCCTTTGGTTTTTCTACAAGCCGGCGGACGCGGTTGCCGTCTACGACCTCATAGACTCCATAGAGCCGGGGATCTTCGACATGCTTAACCAAGGCGCCTTGCTCCATTGCGGCCAAGCATTTCAGATCATCGGCATCGAACAAATCGTCGCCATTCAAGACAAGAAAGGGCGCGTCGATATGGTTCGCGCACTGCAGCACGGCATGGCCGGTCCCCAATTGCTCCTCTTGATGGACGTATTCAATGGCCAACCGCTTCCAGCGGTCGCCCAAGGCGTCCTGGATCTTCTCCTTCATATACCCGACGACCAAGATAACCGTTTCAACAATGGTTTCGAGCGCATCGAGCTGATGCTCGAGGATGGTTTTGTTGAGCAGTTTCAGCAAGGGCTTAGGCTTAGTAAGCGTCAAGGGATACGTGCGTGTTGATTTTCCCGCGACCATAACGACGGCCTTCATGTGTATTCCTCCCAGGATCCGGGGCTTACGGATCTACTAAAGGCTGAAAATCACCCAATCTGGGCAATACGCGTAAAATGCCCTCACACGAAAAACTATGCGCAGCAGCTTTCCATCCTGCACGGTCTAGTCCTGCTGGACGGGGCCTCCGGTCACGTGTGCGGAACGGATCGCCGCTAGAATCGCGTCGACCGGCTGTCTGGAACCGGACGCATCTTGCTCGTTGTACAACCCGCCTAGCATCACGACTTGCCCGTCGATGCAAAAAAAGCCGTTCAGCGCATGGCGGTATCCGTCCGGACCAGCTTCGGGGTCTACGGCGGTTGTGTAGCAGCCGCGTATAGAAGCCTCCTCGATCTGAGCCGGTTCAGATGCGGGCGCTCCTGCGCTCGCGTTGAAGGTTGCGCTCCACTCAGCCAGACGTTGCCGGAGCGAGGCGTCGCTCGCGAAACCCGGCATCAGCGACGCGTCGCCCAGAACTTTCACGCACAGCATAAAGCCTTCGGCTGCGGGTGGCACGATGTCGGCCTCGAGCACCGCGCCTCTCGGCGTTCTCGAGTCGACTTGGCTGCCGGCAGGCACCGTCAGGAGCAGCGACTGCCCATTAGGAAGGGCCAAGGCAATCTCGGTGGGACTTGGGGCAACCGCCTGGGCTAACGGTTTGGCCGCTTCGGCGTCCTCACGAGATTCTGATCCCGGGTCTCTCCAGCCGCAACCTTGGGAGGCCGTCAGAACACTCAGCGCGACCGCTAAGACAATAGCTTGCTTCCTATCGAGTTCGACCACATCTGAATGCATCATGGCCGAGATTATAACGGCGATAGGCGTCGCGGTCGACCTGGCGCAAGGTGGAAATCCCATTCGCCGCTGCGTACACTTGCACGACCGTCGTTGCGGAGTCAGAATTGCTGAGGTGGTGTCATGTCCAATCCTGTTGCATTCGCTGTAAATGCTCATCCAGACGACATCGAGTTCATGATGGCGGGCACGTTGGTCTTGCTCAAGGAGGCGGGTTACGGCATCCATGTTATGAACGTCGCCAACGGATCGTGCGGCACCATGGACCAACCGCCGGAGCAAATCGTCGCCCAGCGAACGCGCGAGGCCCGCGAAGCAGCCAACGTGCTTGGCGCAACCTTCCACGAACCCCTCGTCAACGACCTCGATATTCTGTATGACCAACGCCTTCTGAAACGGCTGTGCGCCGTCATCCGCGAGATACGCCCCACCATCATGCTCGTGCCCTCGCCCGAGGACTACATGGAAGATCACGTGAATGCATGCCGCCTGGCCGTTTCGGCGGCTTTCTACCGGGGAATGCGCAACTTCGTCAGCGACCCGCCTTTGGCTGCAATACCGGGCCAGGTGACGCTCTACCACGCCCTGCCTTATGGCTTGCGCGATCCGCTGCGCCGGCGGATCAGCCCGGGCCTGTTTGTCGACATCAGCTCGGTTGTCGCGATCAAGCGCGAGGCCTTGGCCTGCCACCGCAGCCAGAAGGAATGGCTCGACGCAAGCCAGGGGCTGGACAGCTACCTTGTCACGATGGAGGACATGTCCCGCGAGGTGGGGCATATGTCGGGGCGTTATGCGTACGCCGAGGGATGGCGACGCCACCTCCACCTGGGATTCTGCGGCCCTGATGACGACCCACTCAGCGAGGCACTGGGCGCGAAGGTGTACGTAGTGCCCGAATCCGTGTGAATACGGAGCAGCCAAAGCCCATCTCAGAAGGGAATCCTTTGAACCGTCCACTCAAGACCCGCCTATCGGCGATGATGTTCCTCGAATACCTCGTAATGGGCGCGGTCTGGCCCATTATGAGTCACTACCTTAAGAACTACCTGGGCTTCGGAGCCCGCGAGGCCGGGATCATCCTCGCGATGCCCGCCGTCGCCTCGATTGCCGGCCCCTTCGTCGTGAGTTACATCGCCGACCGCTACGTGAGCGCAGAGCGTCTTTTGGCGCTGTGCCATTTCCTGGGCGCGCTCGCGATGGCGCTCCTCACGCAACAGACGCAGTTCTGGCCTTTTCTCGTGGTTTTCCTCGCATACGGCCTGCTCTTTATGCCCACCCTCGCCCTTACCAACGCCGTGGCCTTCCACCACATCAGCGACGCCAAGCGCGACTTTGGCGGCATCCGGAAATGGGGGACGGTGAGCTGGGTGGCGGTGGCCTGGGCGTTCAGCTTTCTTTGGCTGCGTACGGACGTCTCAGTTGGTCTCTCGCGGCTGCCTGACGCCCTTTGGTTGTCGAGCTTCGCCTCGCTCGCGTTCGGCGTCTACGCACTGACCCTTCCCGTCGCGCGTATCGAACGGAAAGCACCTGCCCGGCTCATGCCCGTCGAGACTTACCGGCTCTTCTTCCGGCCCAGCCTGCTCCTATTGTGCGGGGCCACGGCGATCGCCGGGGCAATCCACCAGTACTACTACTTCGGGATGGCCCCTTACCTGAGCACCATCGGCATGCCTGACAAATACATCATGCCCGCCATGAGCCTTGGCCAATTGGGCGAGGTGTTCGTGCAGGCGCTGATCGGCGCAATCCTGGCGGTTCTCGGCATCAAGCGGGTACTGGTAATAGGCGTTCTTGCGCAAGCTGTCCGCTTCGCCGTGTTCTCAACCGGCAGCATACCCCTTACACTGGCCATTATCCCGATTCACGGCGTATGCTACGCCTTTTTCTTCACGGCCGCTTTCATCTACGTGGACACGCACAGCTCGCCGGACGTCCGCTCAGGCGCCCAACAGCTTTTCAGCATGCTCATGACCGGCGCGGGGTACCTGCTCGGCAATCTGTTCGCGGGCGAGATCGGCCGGTACTGCACCCTCCCTGGCACAGGCACCATCCAGTTTGAACGGTTCTGGCTTGTGGGCGTTTGGGCCTCTCTGGCCCTCGCGGGCGCGCTCGCCTTTCTGTTCCGGGAAGAGGCACCCGCCCTTCGGACAACTCCCCAAACCGCCCTCCCCGCCAGCGAATAAGAGATGCAGGCAAATGAGAGCTTCTGCTTGAAGCGCCGTTCTGACGCTCCGCTTGCGATCTGCAGCCGCTTTTTATCCGCCGCAGCGAGGCAGGCAAGGCCGCTGCCTATGGTTCCTCAACGACAATCAGGCTGGAGAAAGGCGACATGGCTACGGCGCCGGGCAGGCCTTGCACAGACACAGTCCCCTTGATGGGGTCGTATACCCGTATTGCGGCCTCTCTGCCAGAAATCCGCGGCGTCGCAGGGTCTGCGCTATTGTTCACGATGAAATACAGCCTTCGCCCGTCCCTGACAAGCCGTGCCGTGAAGAAGTCCTCCGGCGGCCCTTCAAAGGCGAGCTTGAAGCTTTCGGGGAAAGCCGGCGCTGCCCGTGCCACGACTTCCGAAGGTGTGATCAGCTCGTACTCGGCGACGGCCTCGCGCACCTGCCCATGTTCCTCAGGGGCATCGCCTAGCCGCGGCAACGCATCGACCCAGAGCAATGTGCCGCCTGCCTTTTCGAACGCCTGAAGCTTGCGCAGCACGTCCAGCGG
>CAZBQH010000015.1:0-2702 GCA_964493915.1 uncultured Nitrospiraceae bacterium | reverse complement strand
GGTTCCATGATGCACTCTTCCGGTCCACTTTGCCGCCGCATGTACTCGACGCCGTGGCGAGCAACATGGCTATCCTCAAGACGGCCACCTGCATCCGCTTGCCCGACGGCACGTTTTACGGCTTTGAGGGGTCCATGCCGGGCGCAGGTTCTTGCGAGGGGTCGTGTACACACGTCTGGAACTACCAGCAGGCGCTCCCCTTTCTGTTCCCCTCGCTGGAACGGTCCATGCGCGAAGCCGATTACCGCTATAACCTGCGGGAAGACGGGCGCATGGGATTCCGGATCCAGCTTCCGTTGGGGTCGCCGCCTTGGGAGTTCCAGGCCTGCGCGGACGGGCAGATGGGCGGCGTCATCAAAACCTACCGCGACTGGAAGATCAGTGGCGACGATGCTTGGATGCGGTCGCTTTGGCCTCGGGTGCAAAGGGCCCTTGAATATGCTTGGACCGCATGGGATCCGGATAAAGACGGGGTAATGACCGAATTCCAGCATAACACCTACGACATCGAGTTCCTTGGTCCGAATCCAATGATGGCCTGTTTGTACCTGGGCGCTTTGTCGGCCGCGGCAGAAATGGCTGCGCATGTGGGCGAATCCGAGAAGGCGCAGGAGTACCGGGCGATCCGGGATAAGGGCCGAGCGTGGGTCGAGGCAAATCTCTTCAATGGCAAATACTACGTACAGCACTACGACCCCGGCCAGGCGCCGAAATACCAGTTCGGCACGGGCTGCCTTTCCGACCAGGTCTTCGGCCAATGGATGACGAGTCTTGCTGGATTGGACTACGTGCTCGACCCGGTCCGCGTCCGCAAAGCGCTCCGGTCTGTCTTCAGGCATAATTGGCGCGCCGATCTTAGCGAACACGCCAATGCGCAACGTGTCTATGCCCTCGACGGTGAGGCCGGGCTTTTGCTATGCTCGTGGCCATCCGGTGGCCGTCCGTCTGTGCCTTTTCCCTACTCCGACGAGGTCTGGACGGGCATCGAATACCAGGTGGCAAGCCACCTCATTATGGAAGGGATGGCCGCGGAGGCGATGCACATCGTCAAAGGCGCGCGGGATCGACATGACGGGCACAAGCGGAACCCATGGAACGAATTCGAGTGCGGCAACCACTATGCCCGCGCGATGTCGTCCTATGGTTTGCTCACGGCGTTGTCCGGCTTCCGTTTCGATCTCGGCGAGGGGCGGCTTGGGTTCGACCCAAAGATCCGCACAAACGCCTTTTCCTCCTTTTGGGCGGTCGACGGCGCCTGGGGTGTTTTCCGGCAGAATCAGAAAACGGCGGTTCTTGAAGTATTATATGGTGCGCTGAAACTGCGCGAGTTGATCCTGCCCGGATTTGCCCGACGAGGGGACGAAGTGACCGCAGAAACTTCCGGCAGGGCAATGCGTATCCAGACGGACGGGGCAGGCCTCATCCGGTTCGAACGGCAGGTCGAACTGAAAGCAGGCCGGCTCCTTAGAATGCAAAAGAAACAGAAGTCTAAATGATTGAACGCGAGTTACGCCTAAAATTAAGAGTAAGGAGACAGGCTGTGGCGAGAAAGTTGCGAATTGGGTTTGTCGGCGCAGGGGGAATAGCTCCCGGGCACTATACCAGGCTGCATGACACCAGGAAGGCCAGTGTGGTTGCGCTTTCTGACCGTGATCCCGCTGCTATTGAACGTTTCAGGCAGCGGTGCCCTGGTTCAGAGAAACTCCCGGTTTATGACGATTACCGGGACATGCTGAAGAAAGAGGATTTGGACGCGGCGGTAATCCTTAGCCCGCATACGGTCCACTATGAACAGATACGGACCTGCTTGAACCAGGGCCTTCATGTGTTGTCGGAGAAACCGATGACCTGCACTATCAAGCATGCTCAGGCCCTCATCAAGAAGGCTTCCGAAGTGAAGAAGGTGCTGATGGTCTCATATCAGCGCCATTTTGATCCGATGTTTCGCTATGTGCGTGAACAAATTGCACAGGGCAAGTTGGGCGAGATTCAGTTCGTTCAGGCCCTCCAAGGCCAGGAATGGTTGCGCGTGACGAAAGGCACCTGGCGGCAGCAGTTGTCCATGTCAGGCGGCGGACAGCTTAACGACTCCGGCAGCCATCTTGTCGATATCATGCTATGGACGACGGGGCTCAGGGTAAAGGAAGTCTATGCCGCGATGGAACGTTTCGACGGCGAGGTGGACATCAATGCGACGTTGGCCATGACTTTCGACAACGGGGCTTTAGGGAGCATGTCGATCATCGGCAATGCGCCAGGTTGGTATGAAGACCACACAATCATCGGCAGCGAGGGCGCCTTTTATCTGCGGCAGGGGCTGGGTCTTATCTACCAAGACGGCTACGGCAAACCGATCGAGATCAAACTGCCGAAGTATGGGAGAAACCCCGATTCCAACTTCGTCGACGCCATCCTCGGCAAGGACGAGCCTCAGACGCCGCCTGAATGCGGCCTTCGCACCATCGAGGTCACTGAAGCGGCATGGCGTTCCGCGGCTGAGGGCAAACCCTTTCGGGTTCCCCGATCCAAAATGTAGCGGCGAAGGCCCGTTCGAGAACGTGCAGCTTGAGTGCGAAGGCAGGCGCCTGCCAGCCGACAAGGTGTTCAGAGACCGAACGAGCGGACGGCTCTCCTTCACAATTTCACCGCCGTGACCACGTAGCGATCGTCGCGGGCGTCGAACAAAGTCAGGCGCAGGCCGG
>CAZBQH010000014.1:0-3882 GCA_964493915.1 uncultured Nitrospiraceae bacterium | reverse complement strand
CTACTCCCCGTCGGACACGCCGCAAGGCCTCCGGCGGGGTTCTGCTTTTCTGGGCGCCGCCGGGGGACGCTGCCATGCCCACTGAACCGGCGATCAAGCGGACCACCGCTTTCTTCGAGGGCAAGAAGCGTTTTATATATAAGGCTTATTCTTAGGCCAGCTCAGCCGTGCAAAAGTCGTTTCAGTCGCCGTTCTACGCGGGCCACATTTCGCAGACGGCACTGCCAAACGGTAATGACCCTCCAGCCGCGCTCCCGCAGCATTCTGGCGTTCCGTCTGTCCCGGCGCCTGTTGCCGGCGAGCTTCCGTTCCCAGAACTCACGGTTGGTCTTCGGAATTGTTGACCTGGGACAATTCTTGTGTCCGTGCCAGAAGCAACCGTGAACGAAGATGACGGTTTTTCGGCTACCAATGACGAAGTCGGGGCATCCCGGCAAGGACTTAACGTTTCGGCGGGAACGAAGCCCGAGACATCGCAGAATAGATGCCACTTTCTGCTCGGGGTCTGTCCGCTTAGTGCGGACACGAGACATAATCCGGCTGCGTTTCTCTTTGGTGTAGATGTCAGCCACAACGGGAAAGCTCAAGAGGCATTAACGAAAAAGGTCGGGTGGGATCTGCTGGCGTCCCGCGTGGACGTTGTCGTGACAACGAGAACAAATCACGATGAGGTTCGCCAGGGAGTTCCGGCCACCGTGCGCGTGCTCTTGGAGATGGTGCAACTCCAAGATGCGCGGGTCATCGCGCGTCCACATGTCGTGGGTCCAGCCGCAGAGGACACATTTGTTCTCGTCCCTCGCATAGACGTCCTTTTGCACGTTGAAAGGAATATTCCGGTCGTGGGGTTCGGCGACGCGCTCGACGCTTTCCATGACGTACTCAGCGGATCTGAGATCCGGACGTCCCGTGAATCTGGTGGCGATCGGATAGCCCTGCTCCGTTCGCAACTCCCGGACGCGCCGAGCATACTGCTTCTTGTTATTCGCTACGTAGGCAAGCTCCTCTGTCGTAATAACCTCGCCCACGCTCTCTTTAAAGTATTGCAGCAGCTTCGCTTGACTGCCCATACCCTCTTGGCGTCGGATTTTATTCGCCAGGTGCCAACGGCGCGCGGCCTTGTGGTCAGGCTCCGGGTCAATCAGTAGGTACTGCGTAGGTTTGAGATCCAGTCCGAGTTCCGGGTCATTGCTGTATCCTGTTAAAATCTTGTAGCCGTTCTCCACTCGAAGTTGCCGAATGCGCCGGGCATAGTCCGAAATACCGGACACGACCTCCAGTTCCGAGGCCTCGATGATAACGCCAACATAACGAACGAGATACAGCCGGATGCGTTCTTGAGCACTGACTTTACGGGCCTCGGCATCCGTATGCTTGCCGAGTTCTTTGAGTGTGAAACCTGCATTGACCAGAAGCTGGACTTTTTCGCGCCAACCCAGACGCCTGAAGTTGTCGTCGTATTTCCGGATATGCCCGTCCAGCTCGCGGATCAATGCGGCAACCTGGTCTTCGTAGGAAGCGGCCATAATTACACCCCTCTCTGACGGACAGCCTTGATGGCTACCATCGCAGCGCGCCCAATCTGGTAAGCCAAGGGCGGTGGGACGGCATTGCCGATCTGAATACCGACGGCGATCTTCTTACCCTTGAAGAGGAAGTCATCATCGAATCCCTGCAGTCTCGCCGCTTCACGATGCGTGATTGGACGGTTCTCTACAGGATGGAGGTACCGGCCCTTCTCGGGCTTGTAGAATTCCGTGCGAATCGTTACGGAGGGGCGATCCCACCACAGTCGCCCCATGAGATCCGTGCCTCCCTTCGTCTTGCGTATCCAGCAATCGGGCAACAAATCTTTAGGAAGATCAAACCGATTTCCCCCCCGGGGCACGGCTCGATAGCGTCGCAACGACATCTCCGTGGGATTTCGCCCAAGGTGCCAGTTCAAACCCGTCGGCTTCGGCGGAAGATCTGCGATTGCATCTCGCACGGTTCTCCAGGCCGGCAAGCCTTTCGTCTCAAACGTGGGTTCTTCGTTGGGATTCCTGTGCGTGGGTCTGGGGAACGGTGGGTTGCCGACCCTGCTTCCGACGATAATTGCTCGCTTGCGGTGTTGGGGAGCGCCATAGTCCGCCGCATCCAGTATCCGGCCCTCAACTGCAAACCCGAGCGTCTCGGCAATGCGGACGACCTCTTGATACTCCGCCGACTTGAGCAGCGGAGGCACGTTTTCCATCACAAAGACGAGCGGCCTGGCGTCCTCCACGGCGCGCAGGTAGTGGCGCCAAAGCTGTCGCCTGGGGTCGTTCGGCACCCGTTCACCGAGATTGCTGAATCCCTGACAAGGCGGCCCGCCCACCAAGAGATCGCATCGGGGAAAGGTCTCGACCTCCTGGATCGCGCAGTTCAGGATTCGCGCGCTGAGGTTCGTCTCGAACGTCTCGCAGCAGGACTCGTCCCATTCCACAGCCAACATGGTTTGAAAGCCTGCACGGTGGAGGCCGACAGTGAAGCCGCCGCAACCTGCGAAGAGGTCGATGCAGGTGGGCTTGCCGGGCTCCAGGGGTGGCCAATGCTCCGGAATGGCCGATCCTTCTCGGATGTTCTTCGTCTCGAAAGGATACACCCGATACTCGCGCTCGCCAATGCGTTCAATGGCAATGACATCCCCGGTCCTGATTTCATGCACGTCGAAGAAGCGCCGAACCCAGCCACGTTTCCTGAAGAAGTAGCGATTTGGGCCCCTGGCGGCCAAGTCTGTCTGCACGGCTTCGGGCAGGCCATCCACACGAAGCGTGAGCGCTTTGCCCAGCCCTTTCTTGCCGTTTGAGGGTCCGTAGGACGCCTCAGGGAAAAAGTCATTGTGGCCGCTTAGGTAGATATGCTTGTGCTCAACGTTGCCGTTGGTAACGGCAATCAGCCTCTTTCTGTCGCTGACATCTCCACTCAAGTCCTGTACTCCTATGGCCTTACGACCAACGCCCCGTTTTCGTGAGGCGGCATCCGACTGCGCAGCCCTTACCAGGACTCGATCGCAATGCACGTCATGATAGTCGGCCGGGAATAATCGTTCAAGAAGGCCATCCGTGCCGGTGATTGTCGCTGCTCTCTCCGTACGGTACAGGCTCTGTCGCGCTCTGCCATGGCCGTAGGGATCTGCCGCCGCGTGCCGTCGGAACTTGACGCCAAACATGGAGGAGGTAACCAAGTGAGCTGGCGATGAAGTAGAGCGTGGCGTTTCTCTGCGCGCCCTTTGTGAGCCTTCGCCTTCGGCTCACGGCTTCGGCGAGAGACGGTGACGGGATTCGGCTACCTCCGGCCTACCTTACGCGTCATAGCCTGCCATGCCGCCCCATAGCCCCGCCACTTCACGCGTAGCCCGTGACCTCAATTTCAACATCGTCGCCGTACCCCAGCGACGCCTGGACACGCCGTCGAGCGTCGGACCAGGCGGGGCCGGTGCCGTCCGATGCAACGCGGATCCGGTCGCCGAGATGATGCTTGAGGATGATCAGCACGGCCTGGACCGCGATGTCAGGATTCTCTGCCTGAAAATCGGCGATCATGTTGTCGATGATCTTGGTGATCGGCCCGCCCACGGCCACGGGATAATACATGGTCAGGTTAACGTTCTGGGCCAGGACCGGCCCGCTTGCCAGGAACAGCAGACAGAACATGACGAAGCTGGAAATGATGCGCACGGGTACTCTCCTTTGTTGTTGGTTTGTAATTTCTCAGCCCAGCCGGGTTGCAAACTCAAGGCGAATTGCGCTGAGCAGTTACCTTGATTTCAGATGAATGGCGGAAGTTCCGACTCAAAGATGGTGTCCACCGATGACCGCCCAGCGTGTTGTCCCCCAAATTGTTCAATGGCAATGCGTTCCGGCA
>CAZBQH010000013.1:0-10251 GCA_964493915.1 uncultured Nitrospiraceae bacterium | reverse complement strand
AAAACGGCGCCTGGATATTGCCTCGGGTCGGCGGTGATTTGCCCGCTAACACGAGCGGTTTCTGCGCTTGGCTTCGCCGTCGCTATGAGACGGACGAGGCCTTGCGTCTGGCTTGGGATGACGAAGAGGCGACAATCGACGGTGCGGAGGTCCCTGAGACGCTGGATAATGCAGACCAACACCGCGTTTTCTTTGATGTTCCAAAGATGCAGCGTCACGTCGACTTTCTCGAGTATTTGTCGGACTCCGTCGCCGATGCGATCATTGCTTTCACAGAGGTTGTCAAGAATACGGCGACAGAAACGGCGGTATATGTTCCCTACGGTCAGCTTCTTGAAACGGACGTCAGTGCAGTGGGACAGCTCCGGCTGGGACGCCTATTAAGGAGCCGCGTTGATGGATTCGCCACCCCCATCTCTTATTCCGACCGTGGTCTCGGAGGGACAGGCGGCTTCATGGGGCCGGTGGACAGCGCCCGTTGTCATGGGAAGCTGTGGATTTTGCTTGATGATACCCGGACCGGCGTGACATGCGATTCCTCTACAGGTGCGGTCCAGTATATGGAGGGTCTGCGAACCGAAGATATTTACAATGTGCAACGCCGTAATTTCGCGGCCGCTTTGACCCATGGCCTCGGTCTTTGCTGGATGGATCCTCGCGGAGAGGGCTGGCTCCATGATCCCAAGACCTGGCAGCTCTTCGGCGCTATGCGAAGTGCGTATGAGCGCGTCCTCACCGATAGGCCCAGCGGTGATACGCTTTTTGCCGAACCTACGCTCCTGGTCGTTGTTGATGAGCGAAGCCCGCTTTACCAATCCTGCGGCGCTGAACTGAACCGCCGTGTGCTGAGCCAGGTCCGTGAAGCGGTGCTCAGGGCGAGTGTCCCCACTCGTTTCTGCCTCTTGAGCGACGTGCTTGAGAACAAGGCGCCCCGCGCCTCCGTGTATCTCTTCGCCAACGTGTTTCACTTGACTGAGGAGGAACGGCAGCAACTTCATGGTTTGCTGGAAGCGGAGCTGGCGGCCGCCATCTGGATGTATGCGCCGGGATATATTGCCGAGCAAGGCGATGTAGGAAACATCAGCGCCACGACCGGCATCGAGACAGCGGTCTTTGACGAACCTGCCGAGAGCGGCTCGGTCTGTGAGTTGTCAGGCCGATACGTGTCCGGCGGCGAGATGTTCGGCGACCCTTTGCTCTGGGACCCGCTTTTTTACATTGCTGCAGATGACACCAACGTGATCGCCAAGTACGCGCAATCTGAAAAGCCGAGCGTTGCCCTCGAGTTCTTCGAATCGGGATGGGCCTCTATCTACGTAGCAGAGCCTGCCCTGCCGCCGGGGCTTCTCCGCGAATTGCTTTTCATTCTGAATGAGCATCTCTATCTCCCGGACGCGCCGCAGCGCGCTTTCGACACCGCGTATTTCGGCAACGGCGTCCTTGCCATTCACGCCAAAGCAGGCGGGCAACGGGTCCTTGACCTCGGCGAGCGTTATTCCGCGCAGGATGTACTGGACTCGGAGGTGGGTTGGCCGTTGAGACAGTTCATCACATTCTCGCTGAAACCCGGCGAGAGCCGTATTCTCGAGCTGACGGCTGCAGAAGACGAGGCGTCGGGCGTGAGGTCCCGGCGGCCATCGGACCAACTAGACAGCGAACAAGTCGGGGGTTGACTAATCCGCGCTACGCGGGTATACTTGATTCCGGTTTACGGGGGGCGGGAAGGGGGTGCAACCGAGACATTATCGCGCTCCTCGGGCGCAGCATGCAGTGCACAGGTCAAGGGAAAACGGTGAGAATCCGTCGCAGTCGCGCTGCTGTAATCGGGGACGAACGCCGCAGAAATGTCACTGTCCGTTATGGCCGGGAAGACGCGGCAAGTAGGTCGATCCGAGAGCCAGAAGACCTTTCTGTGCACAATACATGTACGGCAACTTCGCGGGATAAGTTGGCGTAGAGGGACTGTGCGTCCCGCTGCCTGCCTTCTGTTTCTCCCACCAAGTCCGCCATATTCTTGCAGGATGAGAAGTGTGTACGGTTGAACCGCTCAAACGCGGGGCTGGATCTTGGGAGATTGAATCAAAATGACCAGACGATTGTCTTGTCCAGTGGGTGTATGGTTTTTCGTGCTCCTTTTCTGTCACGCCGCCTACGGGCTCGGAACTCCGCCCGCCTTCGAGAGTCTCGGTGCGATATCTTCGTATCCTTTCGTTGCGGACACGCTGTCGGACGGGCGCTTCATTCTCGTGGACAGCGCCGGCACGGTTTGGCTGCAAACCGGGCTGTATAACGACGACTATGAAGAGCTGGCGACAGGGTATGCGGGCGATCCGGGCTTCATAGCAGCGTCGCCCGATGCGCATACGGTGCTGATTTGCTCGGGTTATGGGGGCCATTACTGGCTCTTGGATCTACACCATCCCGTAGATGCGGGGACGCCCTTGTCATGCATTGACGGGTCTGGGGCGCCGGTCTCGTTGACCAGCAGCTACTGGGGCGAGTGGATATCGGCGGACCGGCTTTTAGTGGATCGCGCCCCTGTTTTTCTCGAATCTGAGCTCGGGATCATTGACTTCTCAGGCAGTGTTCCTGTGTATAAGGTCGTGGTCGACGGAAAGGATGGTGCTTCCGCCGCCCTGACGTTAGACGCCTCTGGGCGCAACATTTACGCCTGTCTTGGAACGGGCGAAACGGGGCTCACCCGAAGATTTGCGGCAGCGGACCTGTCCCAAGCATTCGACGAGGGCGCACCGTTGGCGTGGTCTAGCGGGATCGCGGTCGGCACATTCGAAGGCGCCGGGCCTTTTGCTTGTACCGATAAAGGCACGCTTATCTATGGCGCCTTCGGCTATTTGCTTTTCGCTGACCCCGTCACGGGCGAGACTGCGACAGCAACACCTCCAGGCGGCGATTTCATTTACATGGGGAGCGGGGCTTACAGCAGTGTTACAGGCAGGCTTCTGATCTCAGGCACAGACTACTCGGACTGGCCGAACGTGACTGCGATGGCTTGGTCGTCTCACCAAGGTTATGAAAACCTCCCTGTTGGCGGCCTGTTTCCGGCGGCCGTGCTCGTAATCCTGCTGATTTTCGTCGGTACGCCTCGCCTGAAGAGGGCAAAGGTCTGGCAGGCGCCCTGTCTAGAAAGATGAGGCCATAAATGGATAACCGTACCAAGGGCGGGCTGTTTGCAGCCGTTCTAGTTGTCTTGACCTGGAGTGTCCTGGCTTCCGCGGATGATCCCTGGGCAGACACCGTAATGGATTACAGTCCGAACGGGGCTTCGTCAGGCTACGATGACCCCAACAAAGCACTTGGCCCGCCTATTGGCACGGACCCTGCCATCCCAAACAACAACTCGATCGTGGCTCTCGGCGGGCCGGGGGGGGCTATTACACTCAGATTTGACACCCCTGTGACTGATGACCCGGACAATCCTTTGGGTCTCGATTGCATCGTTTTCTCGAACGCCTTCTGGGTAGGTGGCAATCCTCAGAAACGTTTCCAGGAACCCGCCGTGGTCGAGATCAGCCGGGACGTCAACGGGGATGGCTTCGCCAATGACCCGTGGTATCTGATTCCGGGGAGCCGTGCTTTCCCTTACGACCCATTTCCATTGGTCAGCGAGCCGGACGGCGACGACAACGAACCGCCGCTCCCTCCGGACCTTTTGGCGGGTAATATTCGCAACCCGAATCTGTTAGACGGCGACCCAGCTAACGATCAGGCCCAATTTCACTGGGGCTATGCAGAGATGACGCCAACAGCCGCTGAGTATCTGGATAATTACGTGCGTCCGGACGACTCTACGGCCGTGGGTATGACTGCACGGAGCGGCGGCGGCGATGCTTTCGATATCGCGTGGGCCGTAGATATAGATGGAAACCCTGCCAACATCACGCAGTTCGATTTCATCCGGTTGACGGCCTTCGTTGAACGCATGATGGGCGCTTTAGGGCTGGCGACGCCGGAGATTGACGCCGTAGCTGATGTGGCGCCGGAAGTCGATGAAGACGGCGACGGAATCCTTGACGAATATGAGACGCGCGTTGCGGGTACAGATCCGGCCCGTCCCGAGAGCACCATCCTTCCCCTCGAGATTCCACCGCTCGAGGGGGGGAGTCCACCAGGGACGATCCTCGGTACGGCTGAAGATCTTGATGGCAATAAGTTTCGCCTCTTCGCGGCTGATGCCCGGACCGTTGAGGACAGGAATATGAGCTGCAAGGTGGACATCCTTGCGGCAACCGATCCTGGTGGCGATTTGCCCGTTTCGGGCCTCATCAAGAGCGCTGCGGTCCGGGAATTCCAATCCAGCGAGCCGGATTTCGAGGCAGCGGAAACCCAGCATGCTCAGTTCGCGATCCGGTACAGGCCTTCAGACATTGCGGGCCTCGACGAGGAAGCACTCGAACCGTGGCGCTACGTCAATGGGGCCTATACGCAAGAAGGCGTCTCGGAAGTAGCCGTTAACGCCGCTGCGAATCTCGTGACGTTTCGCTCGCGCTATCCGGGAGTGTTTGTATTGGTCTCGGGCGAGGGCTCGGGGGATGCCGGCGGCGCGGGGCCTCAGGGCGAGATAGCGCTCACCGCTGATCCACCTGGCGAGGTCGTTGCGGATCCGACCCATGTCGTCACAGTAACGAGCGGCGTCATTCTGGACGATGCATCGAATCCCATAGCGGACGGCACGCTGATTACAGTATCGGCCTCATGCGGGTCGATGGTGTCGCCGGATGCAGATGTGGGCATCCCCGGTGTTCAGATAGCCTCGTCAAGCGGTTCTATTGTCTTTGAAGTCGCAGCGGCAACAGTTGCAGGAAGCGCACTCTTCACGGCGACCTCTGTCGAAGGTGCCGCCTACGGCGAACTCGAGTACTTCTATGCACCCGGGCCTCCGGTGGGCCCCATCGAGTGGTCGGCCGATGAGGTGCAGGAGGGCGGGCCGCCAGTGACGGTCGACCTGACAACAGATATTGTGCGCGACCAATACGGCAACACCGTACGCGACGGCACGCTTCTTACCGTAGCCGTGGACGGCGCGGTCATCGTGAGCGGGGATGCCGATTTGGGCCTGTCGGGCCACCAAATAGTGCTAGCCCGCGGCCGGGGCACGATTACTGTCGAAGTGCCCGACGTTGAGACGCCTTTCTGGGTCCAGACCTACGGCGGCAGCGGACAAAGCGAGTTGCTTTCGGAGCAAGAGCTTCGTGCATCGGAATATGTGGCGATGCGCCTCGAAGGAACCGTGTTTTCAGTCGTTCTGCTGCTTGGGTTTGGCGTCACTCGGCTGAGGGCGAAACAGGCGCCTTGCGGGCGGTGTTGAGCCCCTCGCTGATGAGTACGGGCGTGCCCGCGGGGATGAGGTCGTAGGCAGTAATCACGTCGTCGTTGCGAAGCCGGACGCAACCGTGAGACGAGGGCGTCCCGATCCGGGACTCGCAGTTCGTTCCATGGATGTAGATGCAGCGCTTTGCCGAGTCGAGATGGCCGCCTTTGTTCTTGCCAGGTTCTCGTCCATCGAGGAAAAGGATGCGGGTCAGGATGAGGTCGTCCCCTGTCGGCTCTCCAGGCTGCCAGATCTCGCCTGTTGCTTGACCGTTGCGGAAAATCATGCCCCGCGGAGCGCCTGCGCCCGTTTTACGGCTTACGCAATGCCAGCCCAAGGGTGTTCTGAAACTGTCTATCTCCGAACCGGTCCCTTTCGCCGCGGTTGAACAAGGCACTTGCCATAGGACCAAGGCGCCCTCGAGAATACGAAAGACTTGTTCGTCAACGGACACCCAGACGCCCCGTTTCCCGCCGGTCCATTTGCCCCATCCATAGGCCTCGAGATGTTTCTGGCGGTCTATATCAAGCTCGAGCGGGATCCCAGGAATGGGATTGGCCGGCGTTGAGCCAGAAACTGACCGGGAAGTCTGCGCAGGTTTCGCTCCTGCGGACTCTGTTTTGACGTGCGTCTCGTATTCTGTGACGTGGTCGCGATAAACGGCGGGCATTTCTTTTGGAGGGTGCTCGCGCGTCCGTTCCGGCTCCCCCGAAGCATTATCCGCCGATGCGGGGAGGACAAGGGTTATGAGTGCGAAAGCAAGAAGGAACGAGCAAAACAAAACATCACCTCCGCTGGCAATCTGTACGAACGCGCGGCCATTTGCCGGGCTTAGGTTTCGCATTCCTGCGTTATCTTATCACGTACCCGCGCCTGGGTCGCAAAGGCGCTACACTTCGTGCACGGTGTTGATATCCAAACGGCTGCTTAGTAGACTCTGCGCTCTATGAACCAGACGAATCGTCCTAAGCCGTTTTTGGTCAAGGCTCGTTACAAGTACAAGGGCCTTTTCGACGCGGTTTCAATGCTTCTTTACACGGTATTCGTCTACGCGTGGGGCCTAACAGCCTATCCCATAGGCCGCGACTACGCCGCGATGGCGGACCCTGCGAGTCTTCCGTTCCTCGTCGACCGTTTTTTTCAATGGGAATTGGAGCTCTTCGGCGCTCATCCATCCTTGTATCGCGCCGTCAATATGGTTCTGATGCACGCCTGTATGATCAGCGTGCACTACCTTGTGCGTCTCGTGGTCGGCGGGCCGTTCTGGATGGGAACGCTTGCCGCCGTCCTCTTCATGGCGAACCCGGTTCATTCGGAGGCCATGCTCAATCTGATGGGTCCGGCCGAGCTGTGGCCGTGTCTTCTGGCTCTCGTGTCGCTCTGGCTTTACGCCTCGCATACGCTCGAGCGGCCTCGGTCGATCAAGATCATCGCTTCATGGATGGTGTTCGCGCTTGCTGTATTGCCCTACCGCGAGAACGTGTTTCTCGTGCTCGTGTTTGTGCTCTTGGAAGCCCTGATCGTGAAAAGAGAAACCCGATCCGCGGTGCGTCCTCTACCCTTCGTCGGGCTGGCGGCGGTCAGCGTTTTCCTTAACCGGCACGTTCTGCTCATTCATCCCTTCGACTTGGGCGCCATGTTTGGTCCGCTTTATCTCATTTTTTACCCTATCGGCTTGCTGCCCGAGACGGCTCAACGCTTTCACGAGCAGCCTTGGACCCCTTGGTTGGCTTTTGCCGTGATTGTGTTGGCCGTTGCCTTGATATACCACAAGGCACGGCGTCCGGCCATCCTTTTTGGTCTCTTTTCCATGTTGGCAATAAGGCTTTTCCAAGGCGGACATTCCATCGACCTTGTCCATCGAGGCGGCGGGGGAGAACTCTTGTTCGCGACGGTGATGTTCGATTTGGCCTTAGCCGCGCTTTTCCTGCGTATCATGGACCATCCCAAATGGCGCGCATCCATCATTGCCCTTACGACGCTCTTTTGCGTTCTCTTCTTTGGTCTGCAAATCGCCGCCGCTAGGGACTGGGCGTATGCAGGCAGGACGGTCAAGACGTTTCAGCAGCAGGTGCAAGCTCGAGCGAAGAAGGGAAAAACTGTGGGCGTCCTTCCGGACTGTCAGTATTATGAAACGGCGCCGCTGCAGCTGTCCGAGTCGGTACGCTACGACACTCCTTTCAGCACAGCGACGGCATTGGTTTCCCTTGTGCGCCTGCATGTGGACAAGGACCGGCAAATGTCCGTGTTCGTCCGCGAGTGGTCGCCTGCGGGCGGCGTGGTCGAGGTGCGCCACGTCGAGCCGCTCGACGTGGTTCCATGGCCTTACGAACTCATACGCGGCGGGAAGCAACAGAATGCTCATACAGAGGTTGAACTGCTTGATGTCGGAGCCGGTGGATTCCGCCTTGACATTGGACCGCGCGGCGGGCCGCTTCCAGAGATTGGCGCCGTTGTGATTCCCTTAACGGGGGAAGAAGCCGACAGCGAGTCCCAGACCAACAGTGACGGCCAACATGACCGTGCTGAAGAGCAAAGAAGCAAGCAACAAGGGGACTTTTCGCAACCAGGGCAGGATCGCGTAGCCGAGTCCATAGGCTATGGGTACGAAGGCCGGTACGGACCAGAAAGCCAACGAGGTCTTGTCATAGGTCCACATCCGCGCGCCGACAAACAGATTCTCGCCGATGATGCCGAGCCCGAGGGCGCTCAGCCCTGCCACGCAGGCCGCCGCACGGCGGCTATAACCGCACTCGAGGGTCCGGGCGCTGGTGTAATAGCAGTAACTCGAAGCCAGCCACCCGACGAGGATGCAATAGATCGGCGTCTCCCACAGCTTTGGGCCCGGGGCAAGGTAACTGCCCCACCATCCTAATCCATTCACGACTGCTCCTTCGCCGATGGGCCATAGCCAACCGATAAAGAAGCCAAAGAGCAAGGAATCCCGCAAAACGTTCGGAGCAAAAGGAACAAAGGCTGCCTGAGCCGTTAGCGGCAGGAGGCACGCCAGGTAAGCGACCCCGGTCGATTCCCACCAGCAATTGCCTATGAACAAAGTGAAAGCGACAGTGTCGGTTGCGTATACCAACGTGTCGTATCGGTTCCAATTGGCCCGGACTGTGTCCCATAACGCGTGCAGGTTGAACCGATGGGTCACGGACTGTCTTCCATGAAATCGAGGATGTGTTCGCATGCCTCCTCGAGGTGTCTGAGCCGCCTTCGGTCCACGACGGCGAATCCCATGTCCTTGGCAAGCAGCTCCACAAGTGTTCTTGCCTCAGGTTTGCGCGTACGCACAGCCCTTGGCTTTACGCCCGTCTTTTCGAACATCTTGAGCAGGAACTCAGGAAAATCAAAGGCGACGTCTTCGATGCGCGTTAGATCAACGCCTATAACCGCACCGCTCTTGCTGCTGACGCAAAGCATAACAACCGGCCGGAAAGCTCCGTCACCTTCCTTGACCAGGCTCGTCGAGTAGAAGAAATCCACTTCCCACCCGTCAGGAAGCGTTGTAAGTCTTCTGGCATGTTCTTTGAGAGTGGAACGTTCGTATTCCGGGACCTCCTCGATGCATGCCGGATACGCCGTCGGCTTTTCCCATGAATCTCTCCATTCCACCACTTTGCCGTTCTTCACGACCGGCGCCCTGATAAGCATCAGACGGTCCTCGCGCGGTTCTAGAAGGCCTTCCTGGACCCGCGCCCGATGTGCAACGTCCCGAGTCTGTTCAATGACCTTTGTGAAGAGGATCGCCTTGCTGGCGTCAAGGTCGAGAGGCGGATAGCCTGGGACAAACTCCCGAAAGACCGGCCATGATGACTTTCCTTTGAACTCAAAACCTAGCCGTCGCAAAAGGTCCCGGTCTTTTTTTTCCACTTCTTTTTTGTCAACGAACATGACCGTCAGGCATCGCTGAGAACAGAATGCGTCAAACGTGTCGCACTGGCCTGTCTCGTCGCTCAGCTTCATGCGTTCGAGGCTCCATAGACCGTCGGGTCCTAAGTAGCAAGACAAGGCAAAGTGCTTGCCCAAAGCGCCCATGATCGAGCAGTAAACGGTCGTACGCGTTGCGGGATCTTCGATGCCGAAGGTGTCGGCGTCGCTTACCCAGCGCCAGCATGCATCCTTTCTGAATGCATCGGCTGCCTCGACGAGTTCGCGCCATTCCTGGTCTGTCGGCACACGTGTTGTGTTCATGGCCTCCCCTGTCTTTTTGGGAACGTTCCGTTTGTTTCTCGGCATATGATTCGGCATATGATCATGAAAGTCTTACAAGAAGCTGTTACGCGATTCCAGAAGCCCATCGGCATTGTCATACTGCTTGGCAGCGAGCATCTTACTCATCATCATTTTGTGCTGTTCGGGCTTGGTTGTGCAACCCGATCCATGCACTGGGCGTTGCACCCGAGCAGGACGGCACTTATAATGCCCCTCTAGAAGAAGCAGGGCAAACTGAGCTTATGTTTCCAATGCGACTATCCTCAGGGGCAAACAGCCTCCTGTTTTGGGCAGGAGCGGCGTTTGTCATTTTGCTGTGCGGCGCGGTGACTATCGAGGTCTTTCGCAAGCGCGCTCGCCGCAAGCGGCGTATTGCTGCCGATTGGGAGGTCGTGCGTAAGATTACCGCTGAGAAGCAGCTCTGCGAAGAGGAGTGGAATCTTCTGTCGCAGATTGTTAAACGATGGGCTCCCAGTGAACCGCTTCATGCGATCACAGGGCGTCACAGTTTCGACCAGATGGTTGCCTCCGAACTCGAGTTGCTTGAGTCGCAGGGACGAACAGACGAGCTCGAGAAAGTTGCTCTACAGATGCGCGACATCCGCGAGCGCCTTGCCCTGGATTACATTCCCTTCGGCCAGCGTATCGAGTCTACGCGCGAGCTTTATATCGATCAGCTTATGCAAATCGCGACTCGAGAGGAT
>CAZBQH010000012.1:0-2336 GCA_964493915.1 uncultured Nitrospiraceae bacterium | reverse complement strand
CTAATCGATCCTGGCGCGGGGCAAAGCGTGGGGGTCGACGGAACGGCCTTTGACGTGGTCGAGATCACGGTAACGGTCGACCGGCAAGCCATGACGCCGCCCAGCGACGGGGGCGTTGTCACCGTAACGGCAGGGGCGGAGTCCATTGACATCCCCGTAACGGTCGAGGCGCCCGAGCTGTCTTTCGAAGGCGCTCAGAACCGGACGCGCCGGCCCTTTGTGATGCGTTTTGTATTCACCTTGAGAGACGGCAACGGCAACGCCATCGATGCGACGTCACCGGCCGTATTTGCGGACTTGCAGAATGCCTTTACCGTGTATGAGGACGGCACGCTGCTCGACCTGGACGAGACCAACTATTTTGTGACGAGCGGCACAGGCGTGATGGGCAACAGCAGCCTCAAATACAACGTAGCCCTTCTGCTCGACTACACGACCAGCATGTATAACGCGGGACCCGGCAACGGCGAGGCGATCCGCCAGATGGTCCAAGGGGCCAAAGAGCTTGTACTCGACCTGCCGGAGTTTTACCGGATCGCGCTCCTCGAGTATCACGAGCGTCAACAGACTGACCGCGTACTTCAGGGTTTCACCACATCGAAGGAAGATCTTGTAAGGGCGTTAAACGCCTTCGAAGTGCCGCCGGGGGATCATGGCGCGTCCGAGATCTACGACGCACTCGCCGATGCCTGCCAGCGTCTGGCCAACGAAGACGCTGCTGTACTACCTTTTGAGGACGCCGATGTTCGTGCGCTGATCTTTGTCTCTGACGGACGCGACACCTCGTCTGTGACCCTTCTCGACGACATGATCAACACAGCGCGTGAACTGCGGGTCCGCCTCTACCCGATCGGTTTCGGCGAGAACCTGAACACGCCGGCGCTCGTTCAGATGGCAGCTGAAACAGGAGGACATTACTATCCCGCTGCGAACCTGGCGGAACTGCATGCCGTGCTGGCTGAAGCCCCCGGCAGAACCAAGGGCCAACTGGCCATCGACCTGGAAAGGCAGATTGTCCTCACCTACCTGAGCCTTTTCCAGGAAGGCCAACACACTTACCTGATTCGAGGAAACTACAACGGCCTCGAGGGCTTTTTCGAAGAAGACGGCGTCTTTGCCACCGGCGGCGATATCCGGGCCGGTCAACTTGTGTTGCGGACCTCCGGCGTTGACAGTTCCGGCCATGCTGAAGTGTTCCTGCGCACCGAGTATGTTCCCCGCAACATCAGTCAATTCCGGTTCCGTTTCATTCTGCCCATGCCGTATAAGGTCGAGCTTGTCGACCGCGGTCTCCTGGCCAACGGCTGGCTTCTGATCAAAGAGCCTCTAGCCGATGGCGACGGCAGCCTGAACCTCGTAAGCCAGGACGCCGGCGGGGACTCGTGGACCTTGGCCGACGAAGCGTTCGGTGGGATTGAACTAGGACCCCTCACAAAACCGGCCTTCGCGGATGTCGACGGGAACGGCGTTTTGGACCTTGTGGTCGGCGCAGGCGACGGCTCCGTATGGCTTGTCGAGGGCGAGGCTCGGGGTTTTGCAGAACCCGTCCCGCTTACGGTCGAAACCCTCGCAGAACAAGGCGAGGGCCTGCCTCCTCAGCTCGTTGCTCAGCCGATCGACGTCGGGACGGCGGCAGCGCCTGCGTATGGCGACCTCGATGCCGACGGAGACGCGGACTTGATTGCGGGGGCGGGCGATGGGAGCGTGTGGTTCTACGAAAAGGCGGCGTCAACCGTTGGCGCTGATTACTTAGCCCCTGTTCCCCTTATGTACACGACCCCGGGCGGCAGCGAGCTGCCCATTGACGCGGGCGCGTTCTCGGCGCCCGCCCTGGCCGACATCGATTTAGACGGCGACCTGGACTTGTATGTGGGCAACGCTGCCGGCAACCTCAATGTTTATGAAAACACTGGTGCTGCCTCTGCCCCCGTGTTCAGCCCGCCTCGTCAACTCACCTATGTGTTTGTCGACCAGACTGGCGCCGGTTTCGAGCTGACGGCGCCGCTTATAGACTACAGCGCGCCTTCTTTCGGCGACAAGGACGGCGACGGCGACTTAGATCTGTTTATCGGCGGGAAGGCCGGCCAACTGGTCTATCTCGAGAACACGCCCTACCAAGGCGCGCCGGCATTTCGGACGCCGCAGACCGTTGCCCATGTTGAGGGATCAGTTGCGGCCGCGGTCAGCGTGGGCGCTTACAGCGCACCGGCGGCAGCCGACTTGACAGGCGACGGGCGGACCGATCTCCTTGTGGGCGAGGAGCATCGCAGGAATGAATACACCGTGCTGACCACGCCGGACAACGCCTTGCGCTACGGCATCTTCGGCGAACTGCT
>CAZBQH010000011.1:0-3338 GCA_964493915.1 uncultured Nitrospiraceae bacterium | reverse complement strand
CTGCTCGACGTCGAGCGCGGCGTGCCGCAGCCGGTGATCGAGCGGGTAAACGCCTGGGCGGAGCAGTGCGGGCGGCCGATGATGATCACGGAATGGAGTTTCCCGGCCCTCGACAGCGGTCTGCCGTGCGAACACGGGGCAGGCATGCGCGTAGACACGCAGGAGCAGCGTGCGGCTTGCTTTAACCATTTCCAGAAGGTCATGTTCGGCCTGCCGTTCATGGTCGGTTCAGACTTTTTCATGTGGGTCGATGAACCGGCTCAGGGCATCAGCACGTCCTTTCCCGAGGACTCGAACTACGGTCTTGTCGATGTGGATGACGAGCCTTACGGCCCCTTGGTCGAGGCCGCGGCGGCTTTGCATCCGCGCGCGCTCTCTCTGCATAAGCAAGGGCGGGTCGAGGCGGCTCCGCCGGCGCAGATTGTCTCGTGGCTTAACGATCTTCCGGAGCGCGAGACGCCTGTTGATGATCCTGTCCGGATTACGGCGGGGCGGTTGGAGCTCATCTCCGACCCGAGCGTCCCAGGCTGGCGTATCGAACTCGACGGACAACCCATCGGGCACTGGACAACGCTCATGCAGCAAAGGACAACCGGTCCTCTATGGGTGCGCCCGGATGCGCTGCGCATCACGTCGATCCGCCGTAATGAAGATCTCACGGTGATTGAGATGGACCTTTCTTACGAAGGTGAAGGCGAGGCGATTACTGCGGTTGGTGAGTCTTCGCCGTCTGAGCCTCCACGCTCGCGCGCATACCGCAGCGGGTGGCGTTTTCGTGCGCCCGCAAAGGGCGAGTGGTTTGCGAGCCAATGCCTCTACGTCGAGAACAGCGATGCCGAACCGTGGCGGCTCGACGGGGTTTTCCACGCGGCATGGCCTACCATTGGAGGCAGCGCGGACGGCGATGTGCCGGTTAGCCGCAACGTGCCGAACTATTACCTGAGCGGAGCGGCATGGGTAGACCCGACGGCGGGACTCGGGCTGGGCTGCTGGTATCCGGACGATACAGCGTTTAACGTCACTTACTGGAAAGACCCTGAGGGCGGGTTCCACCCCGATCTTCGCACGGAAGCAGATGTTTGGCTCGAGCCCGGCCAGCGCTTCGAGCCTCCTGAGGCCATCGCGTTTTTCTACGGAATCGAGGGGACCGACCTCGAGGCATTTTCGCGGGCGGTACGCCGTGTCTCGAGGGCGATCATCGACCGCGCCGGAGGGGATGAATAGCGAAGGCGTTTGATGCCGCCATTTCCGTGAATAGCGCGTGCGCCCCTGTCGTCTGATTGAACGCATAGGCTTTTAAGCATAGGAAGGAGATCGATATGGATCGCCCGATACGCACTGGATCAATCCTCGTCCTGATGGCGTGCACCTTGCTGCTGGGCGGGGAATCCGTGTTCACCGCTTCGTGGGCCGACGAGCGTCCGGAAAGCATAACCTTCACCTTTGCTCCCCCCGAAATCACGTACACCAAGACGCTGAGGATTGCCTATGAAGGGCTTCGGCGCGGTCCGAAAGACATTGACAGCACTGCCCGGGTCGCGATTCGGAAGGCGGCGGACGGTTACGTGCAGACCGTGACGCCTATCGCCAAAAGCGAGGCCGCCCGGCAGCGCGGGCTCGATGTTGAGTTGACCTACCTTATCGACGGCAAAGGCGGTCTCAAGGAGGTGCAGGGCTTTGAGAAGAGCGCGGAGAGCATCAAGAGCAAAGTGCCGCGTTTTCTAGTGAGCCTTTTCAAGACAATGTATGATGAAAAAGAGATGATTGAACGGCTGAAAGATGAGGAGCAGCGCCAGTGGGAGCAGCGTATCGGGCTCCTGGCCGGCCGGACCCTCAAAGTGGGGGATGTGCTTAAAGCGACCTCGGTCTATGTCGCTCCGGAAGGCGAGAAGATCCCCCTCTATCTTGCATACAAGATCCTAGGGCGGGAGAACTGGGACGGCAGAGACCTGGTCCGTCTCGAGTATGCCTTCAGCACCGACCCGGGGCGGCTCAGTGATTACGCGGGCGAAGCGGCAACCGGCGCGTGGCAGGTCAAACCCAATCCCACGTCTATCGCAGTCAGCGGTCGCGAGGAACGTCTTGTCGATCCGGATACGATGTTGTACTACCACGAAACTAGAGAGCAAGAGACACGTACGTCCCGCGGCGCCACGGTGCAGAAAGTGACGACTACCTATGAGTATCCGGGCTGATCCAACGGGTGGTCTGCCTTTCGTCCATGGACATTACGCCGCGTCACCGGCCGCGTAGAGTCTGCGATACTCGCGGGGAGAAATGCCGTAGTAGCGGCGAAAAGCATTTGAGAAATGCGCGGCGTCCGCGTAGCCGCAGTCCAGGGCCACTCTGGTAATGGCGGCCTCGGGCGCCAGCAGCTTATGGGCGGCCCACTGCACCCGCCGGCGCATGTAGTAGTCCGTGGGGGAAGTACCTGTCGCCTCCTTGAAGATGGCGTCGAGACGTCTGTGCGAGAGCCTGGCCCGGCTGGCGACGTCCTTCATCTTGAGCCCTTGCCCTTGGCGGACGCAGGCTTCGATAAGCACCATCGCGCTCCACACCTCTTGGCGGAACGGCACATGGGCCGCCTCCGGTTCTTGACGGACAAAAGCCCGGGCGAGCAGCACGAGGCATTTCATGAGACTCAGTTTGAGGAAGACCAGCGAGGGACTGGGTCGAGCGAGTTCCCGTGATAGGGCCAGCAGCTCCTGGTCAACGGCCTCCATCTCCTCTGGTTCGAGGTGAAACTGGGGGAGTTTCGGGTAGAGGGGACGCGGAAACAAGGAAGCTGTAAGAAAAAGGGGCACAAGACCCTTTTCGCTCCAATAGGCGTGCAGATCGTCCGCGAGCCACTCAGGCAAAAAAGCGAGGTGGGTCTCCTGGAGCCCAGACAGTTCCTCGAGAGCGTGGATGTGTCCGGGTGAGGCGACAAGGACGTCGCCCGTCTGGAGGCGAGCGGTATAATGCGGGGTCCGATGCAAGGCGCTGCCGCCGCGAATCAGCGCTATTTCGCAGTAGTCGTGATCATGCAATCCCACATGGTCCCACTCGGCCGTAAGATGCTGAACAGGTCCCCAGGACTGGCCGGGGTGGTCTTTGTGCAGGTCGTAGTGCAGGACCCGGTAAGTGGGGCGGTTGTAAAGAAGGGACCAGATGAAGACGGGATGCTGCGCGGTGATGCCGTAGTCGAGATGCCGGACTGTGTACTCGGGAATTAGATCGTCCGCGTAATCCATTCAAGTTGTGCTCCAGTTTCTGCAAACACCGCGTAGATTCTACAAGTTTTTTGCCCTCGATAACAAGCAGTTTGACCCGCTTTTTGCTATTCTTTTACGTGGTTT
>CAZBQH010000010.1:0-8276 GCA_964493915.1 uncultured Nitrospiraceae bacterium | reverse complement strand
CGGACGGGTCGTCGACATCCCAAAGCTTGAAATAGACCGGGACGCCTTCAATAGCCGGGTAGACGGTTGCTTTGGCATAGACTCTGGCGCGCGGGTAGGGGTTTGGGTCATAGTTGAAAAGCTTTCCCGGGAATATCCGCAGCCCTCCACCGTAGGCCTCCAAAGGGAGATTATCTGGAAAGTCATATTTCTCCCAGACCAGGCTGATGACCTTCACGAACGGGAACGAGGCGTTCTTGTTGACGTTTGGGTCGTCTCCTTGTGGTCCCCAGATCGCTGCGTCCGATGCCGTGCATAGGACATTCCAGGTCCACGCTGTCTGGGGGACCGTCCAGAGGGCCGTTCGAGAGTAGGTCCCCGGCTCGCGGCTGATGCTGCCCCCGGTGGCGAGCCAGTTGACTGCCTCGACCGGATCCCAGACTATCGCTCCCAACGTGTCCCAATCGACCGCGTTTAGAGTCACCCGCAATTGCTGCGCGATGTCCGTGCGGACAGGCAGATAGGTATGCTCGACGCCCGTATCCGGATCAGCGAAGGTCAGCGAAAAGTCATCTGCATCCATCAGCGGTTCAGGGACAAGCTGGGCGCCTGCGGGGCCGCTGCAGCGGTATAGCAACGCAGATTAGGAGAAGAAATCTTCGAGCCTTCGGCGCGTCTGTGTCCATGCATCATTGGACATCCCCTTTCCCAAGTTTGGCAAGGCGGGCTGTTGGCCAAACCCTCTTTTTACCAGCGTATACACCCGCGACGGCGGTTTGTCAAGGAGTTTTCCGATACATTTCGGAGCAGCTTCCTCAAGCGAACGGGGGCAGTCAGGGGTAGGTCCAAGCGGGCGGCGCGCCAAAGGAGTTGATATCATCAGCTTAGACCACGAGCGCAGCGGTTCTCGTGGGGGCGGAACTGTGGAAGCTAAGCCGGCTTGACAATGCGGGAGAAATAGGATAAACTTCTGCAAAACGTGGAGCTTAATCTATTAAAGTGACGCAAAAGCGCCAGTGGCACTATTAGGGAGCCATGGGATGCCTGTCAAGCTGAGCGAGGTTGCCAAGCTTGCGGGAGTGTCGATTGCTGCTGCTTCTTACGCGTTGAACGGCAGGGCAAGGCAGTACGGGATCAGCAAGGGCACGGAGGCGCGCATTAAGCAGATCGCCGAGGAACAGGGCTACGTGGCAAACCGCACGGCGGCTTATCTCAAAAAAGGCCGCTACCACCTCATTACGCTGATCGCGCCTCATTTCCTTGAGTTCTTCGCGAACCTGTTAGAGGGCATCGAACATGAAGCGGAAGAGTCCGACTATCACGTGCTCTTCTGCAGCAGCTTCAACCGCTTGGATCGTGAGAAGAAGTACCTCAAGAGTCTGATCGCCCGGCGGGTAGACGGCGTCATCATCATGCCGACCGATGTGAACGCCAAACACCTTCTCTACCTTTCGAAGAACAGCGTGCCCTCGGTCCTTTTCCGGCACCGTCTCGATTCAACGCTTCCCCACAAATTCATGAGCTTTGACGACGTTCAAGGGGCGCGTCTCGCCACCAGGCATCTACTCGATAGAGGTTGCCGAAAAGTTGCATTCTGCTCTCTAGCGGGCTATACGGCCTACGAATACATCCGGCCTATTCATGAGACCCGGATTGAGGGATTCCGCAGGGCGCTCGAGGAGGCGGGCTTGGCTTATGACGAAGAGATGAACGTGGTTTACGCAGGTGGGGGGACGCAAGCCGATATTGCGCTTGTGGACCGCGTCAAGAAACAGGGTATCGACGGAATCGTGGGGATCTCCGACGAGGTGGTCGTTCCTATGATGCGTATGCTGCGCCTGGCCGGCATCCGGATCCCCGAAGACCTGAAACTGGTCGGCTTTGGCGACAGCTTCGCAGCGCGCATCAGCGAACCGCCCCTTTCAACGCTTTCGGCCCCCAGATGGGAAATGGGCGTCGGGATGGTCCAGGCATTGATGCGCATGATCGAGTCAGGGGAACACGAAACCGACGAGGTTCTCTACCCCTTCGGTTTGATAGCGCGCGAGTCCACAGGAGGATAGGCGTTTGTTGCTTGCACGTCAGCTTAAACAATTAAAGGTTTCCGTGACACCGGCCCCATGGCCGCTTTTGCGGCAAAGGAGGTGAAACAGACGGCCCATACGTGCCCCTTGCTGGTCTAGCACATGGTCTCACAGAGTTGCTGCAGGCTGTTAATACAATAAGGAGATGACTCCAATGCATCGAAATCGAGGGTTTACGCTGATCGAGTTGCTCGTCGTGATCGCGATAATCGGGATACTGGCTTCCATCCTGTTGCCCGCCTTGTCGCGAGCCCGCGAGGCTGCCCGGCGCGCTTCGTGCGCGAACAATCTCAAACAGTGGGGGCTCATTTGCAAGATGTACTCGAGCGAGGACCGAGGAGGCATGTTTCCGCCAAACTCGAACGTGTATCCGGTGAGCCCTCAGACGGGGTGGGCGCTTACCTGGCCGAAAGGAATCGGGGGAAGCTTCCTGTACCCGGACTACTGGACGGACCCGAATATTGCCATATGTCCTTCGGATTCCCGTTCGAAGATACAAGGATTCTACTACACCGCCGATGTCATTCCGCCGAACGGTTTTCTTACGCAGCAAGACTATGCCAAAGAGATAACGGACACGGCGGCCCAAGCCGCGGCCGGGCCGGACACCCAAGCGGGCGGCATGTGCCTGGATGTCAAGCTTTCGCTGCCTATCTCTTACATCTACATGGGTTGGGCAACGCGGACTTCGAGCCAAGTCATGCACTGCCTGCACACCGCAAGAACCTACTGGATACCTGAGGCGGGCGTCAACCTTGGCTACTACGGCGCAGGCGCCTTGGACACCTACGGCTGCGTGGGCTATGGAGCTGTTGCATGGAGCAAACTCGGCGTCGACGACATGTCTGAGTCCTTCCTTGCCAACGCGGGCGGCGACTACAACACCTGGGGGCTCTGGTGCGACGACGGAGGCGCTCAGCTTCCGCGCAGTTACCGCAGGACCCGCGAGGGCATCGAGCGGTTCTTCATCACCGATATCAACAATCCGGCCGCCGGCGCCGAGGCGCAAAGCCGAATCGCCGTGATGTTCGACGCGTTCGCCGCGCAGTTGACCGGTGATGGCGGCGCCCAACACGATGTGGGAGGCGTGGCGCTGTTCAACCATGTGCCCGGGGGCAGCAACGTGCTCTACATGGACGGGCACGTCGAGTTCGTCAAGTTCAACCAAGGCTATCCTATCGAGACGCCCCTGGCTATTCAACACAACACCTCATGGGGCGGGACGCGCTGGGAGCACCGATGCATCCTCGCGTACTGGATGTCGACTTACGGCGGCTACGAGTAATGCTGCGCACCGCCGAGGGACTTCCTTGATAATGCCCATGGCTTGGGCCGTCTCCGCGACCCAGGCCATGGGCTTCCACAGGATCGCATCCCCTGGCCATGTGTGTTGCGCGAAGGAGCATGAAATGCTTGCCCTCCTCGTCTATCTATCTTCCTGCATTACCCAGACGGGCGCCGAAGCGCTGGTACTTGGACCGCTGGACTCGCCCGAGCTTCCATCTTCGCTTGCCCCGTGGAGGGCGGAGGTCAAGGCGGTACGTCATGGTCCCGGCTACGCCGTTGAGGTGGATTTCAGCTATCCCGGATGGTCGTGCGTCGCGTTCAAAGCACCCGAGGGCCAGGCGTGGGACTGGAGCGGGTGGGAAGGGATCGCGATCGATCTCTACAACCCGCAACAGCGACCCATCCTTGCGAATGTGACCCTGCACAGCAACTCCAGCCAAGGCGAACCGGCCTCCCTGTACGGAGGATGCGTCCTTCCGGCCAACGGCGCAAACAGGATCGTCCTTCCTTTCGACGGCAGAACGCCTGGCAACCTGTGGGGCATGCACGCACTGCCCGGGGGCCGGCTGGCACCCTCAGGGAAGGCGATCGACCCTTCGCGCGTCACGCAGTTCTTTCTGTACCCCGTATGGGTCGAAGAATCGAGGACCTTCCTCATCACGAGCATCAGGCTCGTTCGAGGAACGTCCGGTGACGGCGCCCACGTTGTCTTCCCCTTCGTAGACGAGTTCGGGCAGTACATGCATGCCGATTGGCCCGAAAAGCTACACTCCATTGAGGAGCTCGAGAACCGCACGGCGCGCGAGCAAGAGCGGTTGGCATCGATGCAGAGAAGCCCCGGCTTTGACGAGCTGGGCGCTTGGGAAGACGGCCCTCAGCTCGAAGGGACGGGCTGGTTCCGAACGGCCCAAGTCGACGGCAAGTGGTGGCTGGTCACCCCTCGAGGGAAGCTGTTCTTCTCCCTAGGCGTGAACGCGGTCAATATCTTCCAGTACACCACGTTCATCGAGGGACGCGACGGGTGGTTCGCCTGGGTCCCTGAGCGGGAAGGTTCCTACGAACCCTTCTTCAGATACGTCTCGCACGTTCACAGC
This sequence comes from uncultured Nitrospiraceae bacterium, assembly GCA_964493915.1. Lineage (GTDB taxonomy): Bacteria > Hydrogenedentota > Hydrogenedentia > Hydrogenedentales > SLHB01 > CAZBQH01. The sequence goes on along the minus strand of CAZBQH010000010.1, from coordinate 3,832 downwards.
ATGGCGGACGAGATTGGCGGCGAGGGGCAGGCATTCATCTTCGCCGGCGCGAACCTTTACCGGAAGCACGGCGCCGCGTGGCGGGAACGCTTTCGCGACGGCGTCTACAAGCGGTTCGCCGCATGGGGATTCAACACCATCGGCGTCTGGGCCGCGGACGACATCTACAACCACAGCCCGATTCCTTTCACGGTGTCCATATGGATTGGATTCGGACGGGGATTCCGCAAGATTGAGGGCGGCCGCGGATACTGGACAAAGATGCCCGACGTCTACGACCCCGATTGGGAAAGAGCGGCCGAGGACACAATCCGGCTCTGGACCAGAGAGCGCGGCTTCGGGGACAATCCGTTGTGCATCGGCTACATGGTTGATAACGAGCTGCCCTGGGAGCAGGTCGCGCCGGGCGTTCTGCCCAGCCCGTCAGACCAACCGTGCCGTGTCGCTTTTATCAATCAGCTCAAGGCCAACTATGGCGCGATCGGCCCTCTCAACGCGGCATGGGGCGTTTCGGCGAGGAACTGGGACACCCTCCAGAGTCCGGCTGAACCCAATGAGGCGTGCAAGGCCGACCTCGACGCTTTCGTATATACCTTCGCACGCAGGTACTTCGATACGATCGCGCGCCTGCTGCATAAGCATGCCCCGAATCAGCTCTATCTGGGCTGCCGCTTCGCCTATGGTTCCTTCACCCATCCGGAGGCGGAAAGGGCCTGTGCCGAAGCCGTCGATGTGATGACGTACAACATCTACGCTAGCCAGATCGACCCCGCCAAGTGGACGGGACCCAATGACCACGGGAAGCCGGTGCTGATCAGCGAGTTCTCCTTCGGGGCCATGGACAGCGGCATGTTCTATCCGAATTTCATCGCAGTAGAGGGTCAGGCCGGGCGGGCGCGCCACTACAGAGACTACGTCCGCAGCGTCGCGGAGTGCCCAAGCTTCGTGGGCTGCCACTGGTACCAGTACCGGGACAACCCCTTGACCGGGAGCACGCACAGCGGCGAGAACAGAAACTACGGCTTGGTTGACGTTACGGACACGCCGTATACTGAATTGGTCGAAGCCGCCCGCGAGATGCATGGACGTGTTTACTCAGTGCGTGCCGGGTCAGTAGGCGCCGGAATGAACGGTGGCTGATTGTTCATATGCGACAGGTGAAAGGGGATTCATGGCGCAGGAGATCGAGCGGAAATTCCTTGTCACGGGAGACGGATGGCGGGATGCATCTATTGAGAGGCATGACATTTGGCAAGGTTACCTGGCAACAGGCAAACGCGCGGCCGTCCGGGTCCGGATCGCCAACGGCAGGGCCATCCTCAACATCAAAGCTGCCGTACTCGACATTGCCCGCGACGAGTTCGAGTACGAGATTCCCCTGCATGAAGGCGAGGCCATTGTCGAGAACCTGTGCGAGGGCGCCGTTATCGAGAAGACGCGGCATGTGCTCGAGCATCAGGGCGTGACTTGGGAGGTGGATGAGTTTCACGGCGCCAACGCCGGCCTGACTGTGGCAGAGGTCGAGCTCGAGTCGGCGAGCCAGACCTTCGAGCGGCCCGCGTGGCTGGGCGACGAGGTCTCGGGCGATCCGCGCTACCTCAACTGCAACTTGGTTCACAAGCCTTACCGCGAATGGTAGAGATGGGGGTGGACAGGCCTATCAGCACGGGCAGAACCCTGAAGGTTGGCAGACGAACATGGGCTGGGGCGGCGCCCGGCGTTATGCTGCCGGCTCGGGAAGTTGCCGTCCAATGGCATCGATGCGATACCCGAATCCAGGGCCCCCTAAGGTAGATAAGTCTACGCATCCCTCGCGTCGCTGGTACAGACCCGGGTGGACTTCGGCTTCGCAGCGCGAGGCCTCAGGGTAAAACTGCATCGCGTTGGTCTCAACGCCTGCGATGGTGCCGGCATGCGCGGCAAGCAAGACATGGGGAATCTGCGCGAGCATCGGGTTGGTCAGATCCTGGACCATCAGCGCCATGCTGTGGGCTTTCGCCCACGCCAGGCTCAAGAGCGCGCCGGTCTGGGTCTTGCAGGTCTTGAGTGCGACGCCTGTCCAGCCGAGGCGCCGGCCCAGGCGCACCATGCGCCAGTCATGAGCGCTCTCGTCCATGAACAGCGGTTTGCGCTCCGAGACGGAATGGACATCAATGCGATGCTGCTCGAGATTGTAGGGGAACGGCTGTTCTACGTAGCGAATCATGTCGAAGATTCTGGGCTGTTCAGTGTGGAGCCGATCGAGAATATCCACCACATAGGCCGGGTCGGTCACGGTGCAATTGAAGTCCGCACTGAGCCACTCGATGCCCTGCGACAAGCCAACCGAGCCTACCCGGAGCAGCCGTTGGTAGTCCCAGCGGGCGTCGTTCCCTCGCAGCTTCACCTTCAGGGATTTGAGACCGTCCCGGCGAATCCACTCGCTCAGCAACACAGGATAGCCGTCGTCCGGCTCGGCGCCGTTCAGATCGGACTCGTCAATCGGGTCCATGCCGCCGACAAGATGCCACGCAAGCAAACGCTCAGGCCGCGGAAACACAAGGTAATCGGCCGGGTAAGCGTCCTTGAAGGATAAGGCGGAGGCGTCCTCCGGCGACAAGTAGGCGCTCAGATCCGTGTTCATGTAACGCTTGTTATAGGTTTCGTAGACGGGCACGTCATGCAGCACGCCGTAAGCGTCGTGCAGCGCGATATCGAAAGGCGAACAACACGCCAGAGCCGCCAGCCATGGGATAGGTTCTGCTGCCCCTTGGTCTTGATTCGCCAGATCAAGCAGCTTGGGCAGCTCAGCTTGCTGGAACGCGTGGCCGACCTCGATAGGGTGGCCGGACATCGGAAAGCGACGCCATACTTCCGTCAGGCGGATGCAGAACTGCCGCAGCGCCTGATGACGGTCTTCATAAGACGCCGCACTCGGCCAGACCCATTGCACGCTGAGAGGCGTCTCCCCCCAACCGGCGGCGCTTCGCCCGTGCTGGTCTTCGACGCGGAGACAGACTCGCGCGCAGGTCACGTGCGTAAGGGTCTCGGGGCCGAACTTCAGAGGGACGCGCGTTTCCACAGGCAGAAAGTACAGCGCTGCGTCCGTTACCCGAACATCTGTAGACTTAGGCATAATGGATTGCCTCTCTCAGCACTTTCGCACCGATCCTGCCGGATGGCGGACACGGCGCCGGTGTAACTGGTCCGCCCTATCGATAGAACCTCTGCGCCGTCAGGGGATCGTCGGGCCTGTTTCCCTGGTCCACATAGTCAGCAAGGTCGCGCAGCGCAATCACGTGGAATCCTCCGTCTTTCAGATAGGCCATGAACGAGCGAAAACGCTCTGGCGGCGTCGAACACGACGGATGCGCATGGTCGGGTACGCCATGGAACTGCAGCACGGCGATTCTCCCGTCGCGCGCGCGGTCTACGACCTGCTTGAAATCGTCGAGCGTCCACGTAGGTACGGCCAGCCCCGACGTGGGAATCAGCAATGGGTCGTTGGCACGCGGATCGTAAAGCGGGCCCATCCCCGCGACTGGTTCAGGACTGCCGCCGGGCTGTGGTCCGCGGCGACCAAAAAGGTAACCACGCGCGCGCACCGCCGCCAATGCTTCAGGTCCGAAATGGTTGCCCGGCCAACTGAAGCTCACGGGACGCGCCACACCACCGTGTCCCAAGGCCTGCTCGAGGCGTCCAAACTGCCCCCCAACGAGTTGGCCGGCCGCCGCTTCGTGAAGTGCCAGGTGGTTCCACGTATGGTTGCCGATCTCGAACCCCATCCGGTGGAGCTGCGCAACCTCTTCCCATGTGAGGAAGTTTGTTTTGTCAGGCATCCACGCCTGAGATA
>CAZBQH010000009.1:0-8107 GCA_964493915.1 uncultured Nitrospiraceae bacterium | reverse complement strand
TTCGTTCGCCCGAAGTCACCCGTGCGGTCTATAAGCTCGACCAAGTGCCCGCTGTCCGCGAGCATCTTGTACGCATCCAGCGCACTTACGGCGCCAAGAGCCCAACAGTCGCCGAGGGCCGCGACATAGGCACCGTCGTCTTCCCGAAAGCCAAATGCAAGATATTCCTGGACGCCTCGTTGGAAGAACGCGCGCGTCGCCGCGCCAGAGACCTGGCCGCAAAAGGGATCGAGGTGGAAATGGCCCAAATACGCAGAGAAATCCATGAGCGGGATGAGAAGAACTGCAACAGAAGCGTGTCGCCTCTGCGCAAGGCGCACGACGCCGTCGCGATCGATACGTCTGCCATGACCATTGCCGAGGTAGTGGATCGAATCGTCCGGCTGGCCAGGGCGCGGCTCGGATGAACGTCGAGCCTCGGAAGGATTGGGTCTACGCCGACGCTGACCGGGGCGCCGCAGAGCGTCTCGTCCACGAACTCAGATTGCCCCGAATCCTGGGACTCTTGCTGGCTTTGCGCGGCATGCGCAGCCCCAGCGAGGCCCGGCAATTCCTGACGCCCCGCATCGAAGACCTCAGCGATCCTTACCTGCTGCCCGACATGGTCAAGACGGTTGAACGCATCCATCGCGCCCGGGCCGCCCAGGAACATGTCCAAGTGTTTGGCGACTACGACGTTGACGGGATCTGCAGCACGGCTCTTCTCATAAGGGCATTGCAGCGCTTCGGCATCGCCCGATGCAGCTACGCCATGCCGGACCGTCTTGCAGAGGGCTACGGCATTAATGCAAACCACGTGCAGCAAGCCCACGCGGAAGGCGTCAGTCTGATCCTGACCGTTGACAACGGCATCAACGCCCGCGAGGCTGCAGAAGCGGCGCGGCGTCTCGGCATCGACCTGATCGTGACGGACCATCACGAACCCGGACCCGAACTGCCCTGCGCGCTGGCGGTGGTTGACCCGAAACGCCATCCCAACCACGCCGCCCGGGACATCTGCGGCGCCGGCATTGTCCTCAAACTGGCCGCGGCTCTGAATGGCCGGTGGGACGACCTCGACCTCGCGGCGCTTGGAACGATCGCAGACGTCGCACCGCTGGCAGGTGAAAACCGGACCCTTGTCTGGTTGGGTCTGCAGGAGATGATTCAGCGGGCCCGGCCCGGCCTGCAAACTCTGGCCCGCGTGGCCAAGCTCCGTCCGGAAGCCGTCACATCCGAAGATATTGCGTTTCAGATCGCCCCGCGGATCAATGCCGGAGGGCGTTTGGCCGACGGCCTCACCGGCCTGGAACTGCTTCTCTCCGAGGCGATCCCCGAGGCCCAGGAAATGGCCCTCGAGCTCGATGCGGCCAATAGCGAACGCAGAACGATCGAGAAGGAGATCCTTGAGCAGGCCCTCGCCGAACTGAAGGAGACATTCCATCCTGAGCAGCGCACCATTGTATTGGGGCGCAGGGGTTGGCACCCGGGCGTTGTCGGAATTGTCGCATCCCGCCTCCAATCCTACTACTACCGCCCCGTAATACTCGTGGGGTTCGATGAAAATGGCGAAGGCAAAGGCTCAGGCCGCAGCATCGAGAGCTTCAATCTGGTAGAGGCGCTGGGCGCCGTGAAAAAGCATCTACTGAAATATGGGGGCCATCAGGCCGCGGCCGGAATCACCGTCCGGGAATCGAGCTTCGAGGCGTTCCGCCAATCGCTCGAGCGCGAAGCCGCACGCAACCTCCCCGCGAGCCCGATCCGGCCCAAACTCCGGGTAGACGCGCTTGTTTCACTGAGCGAAGTAGACAGCCGGCTGATTCAGTCTCTGCAACAACTCCAGCCCTTCGGCCACGGCAACGCGGCGCCGGTCTTTGCCACATGCGGGGTCCAGCCTGCCCCAAATTCGTTCCGGAAACTCAACGGAGGGCATCTGCGCTTCGCCGTTAAGGCCGACAACCGCATTATGCACGTCATCGCGTTCCGCATGGGCGACGCCTGCGACAGCCTGGCCGCCTGCACAACTTTAGACATTGCCTATACGCCGCAACTCAATACCTGGCGCGGCCAGACAAGCATCCAACTCTTGCTCAAAGACGTCCGCGGCGCCTGAAAAAGCTCGCGATTAAGGTGAATTCATGGTCAGCAGGTGTTAGGATTTCGGGATGCCGCCTGTAATTCAGATTGCGAAGCTGACCAAGCGCTACGGGCCGACCGTGGCGGTGGGCGGCTTGTCGCTCGAGGTCCAGGCCGGCGAAGTCTTTGGTCTGCTCGGGCCCAACGGCGCCGGCAAGAGCACCACCCTCGGGGTGCTCTCGGGGTTGGTGCGGCCAACCTCGGGTTCCGTCGCCATCTTTGGCAAGAACCTTCGCCGCCATTTCCTGCAGATTATTGCTCGAATGGGCGTCATGGTTGAGCGCCCCGCCTTCTACGGCAACCTCTCCGCCCGGCGCAACTTGATCTTGCTCGCGCAACTCGCCAGGCGCAGCATCACAGTCGATCGGGCGCTCGACCGTGTCGGTTTGCTTGCCTACCGACACGACCGCGTGAGCACCTTCAGCTCGGGGATGAAGCAGCGTCTCGGCTTGGCTCAGGCCTTGCTCACCGAACCGGAACTGCTCATTCTTGACGAACCTACAAACGGCCTCGACCCCGAGGCAACCCAAGAGATCCTGAGACTTTTGCGTACGCTCTCAGTCGAGGGGCGCGTCACCATCGTCTTTTCGAGCCACCTCCTCCACGAAGTCGAGGTCGTTTGCGACCGGGTCGCCGTACTGAATCAAGGAAACCTAGTGGCCTGCGAGACCATCGATTCCGTGCTGTCCTATGATCCAAGCCACGTCGAGGTTCTGATCGATTCGCCGGAGAGCGCTGCCAAAAGGCTTAAGGAAGAGGACTGGGTGCAGTCGGTCGAGGTGAAACGGGGGCGGCTCTATGTCGTCCTGATGGATGCGAACCCGCACCGGCTCAATACCTTTCTCATCGCCCAAGGCTACCGCGTAACGGGGCTGATGCCTCGCCGCCGGACGCTGCAGGACTACTTTCTCAAGGTGCTCAACAAATGATTCGGCGCGTCGTAACAGCATACTTGGTCGAAATCCAGAAGGCGCTGCACGCGAAGTCCACGTACGTCGGTCCGGTCCTTGTCATCCTCGTGATGGCGGTCATGCCCATGGTCGAGAGGGTGGAACGCGACCAAATCAGCGACTACGGTTTTGCGGCCCGATCGACGGGCGTCGCCCTCAACCTCCTGGGCCTTCTCCTGGTGCTCACGTATGGCGCGTCGTTAGTTTCCTCTGAAATCGAGAGCGGCACGATCCGGTTGGCCCTGGTCCGGCCGCTGCGCAGGTACGAGTTTCTCGCGGCCAAACTCCTGCTCGGGGCGACCTACGCGCTGGTCCTTGTCGTGCTCGTCGCGCTGCTGGCATGGGGGGCCTTGCTGATCTTTGGAGACACGCAGGGCGTGACGTACGGAGGCGAGGTCGTTTTCACAAATCACGCCATGATCCGGAGCTACTTGCTCGCCCTTGCCCTGACGATGGTCCCTCTAGGCGCTGCCGTCGCCTTTGCTGTCGCGATGTCCACGGCGGCAAAAAGCACAGGCGCTGCGATCGGCGCCACGGTGGCGATCTGGTTCGCCGCCGACATTCTCAAGTACCCGCTGCATGTCGCGCCATTCCTTTTTTCGAGTTACATCGAGAGTCCCCTCGAACTCTTTGCCAACCAGGCCGACGCCTTCGACCCGCAGTGGTTCCCCATGGCTTTTCATTGCATCGCAACCTCCCTGGCCTGGGGCGCGGGCGCTGTGGCCCTTGCTGTGCTTGTCCTTCGACGAAGGAGCCTCTAAGGTGCTGGCGGCTGCGGCCATGGTGTTTGCGACAGGCGCCGCGGCGTTCACGGTCGAGGAGGCGCCCCTGCCATTCGTTTCCATGAATATGCAATGCAACCCTTTCCGGCACGCCGACCTCGACCGCGACGGGCTCGAAGACCTTGTGTCCGTCTCCCAAGTGCTGTTTCAACGGGACGGCCGGTTTCCCATAGACGCCCGCGCGCCGTTCCCGCACGTCAAGGAGCGCCCCGTCTGGGACCTGTGGAACGATGTCCTGTACCTTATTGATGAAAAAGGTCTGCGCACGTTGCGGTGGACAGACGGTCAGTGGGAATCGCTGTCCCACCAGGAGATCGACTGGCCCGAAGGATGGCGAGGGCGGCTCGACACACTCCAGAGCCCAAGTCAGCAAACCTCGCCCGAACGGTTCCTTACGGACCTGGACGGCGATGGAGAGCCGGAAATCCTGTTGCCCCTCGAGAGCGGAATAGACGTCTATCGCCGTATCGACGGGCTCTACGCAGAGGCAGGAAGCTTGAACGTCTATCCACCCCCGCGCCTGGCCAGGTCTTCCGGCGAGGCACTTTGGCCCTCATCGGAACGGACCCTTGATCTGCCCGTGCTCGAGACATTCGGCATGCTTCGTTTTGCCAGGAATACCGTGAGCGTTCTGCACCAGGAACAGAACCGGACAGCGCCCGCCTACCAAGTGACGCACTACGACATTGCGCTCAACCATAGCGGCCGGTTTGAGGCCACGGCCCGCCAGCGGACCACGACGGCGCCCATGCCGCCCTTCATGTATCCGTTTCAGCTTAATAGCGACGACGTGCCAGATTTCGTGGGCATCGGAAGGGAAAAAGCACGGGGAGATTTGATGGGATTGCCTGTCTACGTCATCAGCGCCACCACCGATCTCGGCAAGACGATCCAAACGGTCCGCACCCACTTATCGAGCGGCGCCCGCCCCTTTGTCGACTTCGACGGGGACGGCGATATGGACATGGTGTCTGTCAAAACCTCGCTCGCCGAAGGAGGCATCCGGGAAAGACTGACGCTCATCCTGACCCGCCACGTCGTCGAGGCGGAGGTGCGTGTCCATCTACAGAATTCCCGCGGCGTTTTCTCGAAAGAACCCGCGATTGCAAGGCGCTTCGCGATTGAGTTGCCCGCCCCTCTGTTCCGGCCGGGCCGCATGAGGACGCGGTACTGGAACGGTGAACTTGTCCGGCTTGACGGCGACTATAACGGGGACGGGTATCGCGACGCATTGGTGCGCGAGCGCGAAGACCGGCTCGCAGTTTACCTCTATCAAAGAGGGCGGTTCGCCAGCGCCCCTGCAGCCGCCCTCGAAATCGAACCTGATAGCTCCTATATGATCGCCGACATCAACGCCGATGGAAGGAGCGACGTGGTGGTGTTCTCGACAGACTTTACAGGGGACCAAGCAATGCCAAACGCGCGAGTCCATCTCTCGGGGCTGTCCGAATGACGGTGTGGCTTGCACTCGCGGCTTGTCTGGGCGCCCTCTTCGATGTGACCCGCATTCCCCTCTCCAGCTCAGACGCGCGGGTCCTGGCGGCCCCGTGCGACAATGATAACACGGCGGATCTGGTCGTTTACGGCCGCACCACGCTCGACGTCTTCTTCACGCGCCGTGCCTCCTCCGAAACGACCCGCACGCCCGATCACTCAACCATCGAACTGCCGGACAACAGCTCGGCCTTCGACATTGCGGATATCGACAAGGACGGCAAGAGCGAGGTCGTATTCGTTCAAGGACGCCGGATTCTGAAATGCCCTGTTCCGCCCGCAACCGGCACGGGAAAACCCTTGCTGTTGTTCGAGGCGGACACGTTGTTCTCAAACATGCAGACAGGCATCTTCCCGCACGTCATGGCAGTCCCCTACGAGGGACGCACCTTGCTCGTCCTTCCTACACAAGATGCGCTCGAGATGCGCACGCCCGACGGCGAACTAGCCGCAATCATCCCCATCGAGAGGCGCCGCCGGATGAGTTTCGAGCCCGCAGCCGAAGGCGACGGCGCCTCGCTCCCGTTCAACCTGTGGCAGCGCATCGACTGGGAGATTGCCGCCGGAGAACACGGGCTCCCAGTCGAACAACAGAATACAACACGCTTCGGCGGGGCGCCCTCCATGGCTTACGGCGCCGAAGACAGCCCCGCGGACGAGTGGCCGTGGTTCCTTGTGAGCGAAACACCGGCTCTGCGCATACAGGCTTACTACGCGATCCCTGAGTCCGGCGCCCAGGCGACTACTGTCCGTGTTGCATCTCTGTCTACGCACGAAGGGAAAAACGACCGTGAAAAAGTAGACTTCGACGTGGGACCGCCCCGAAGGTATCCCGGAACAATTGCCCTGCCCTCGCCCGACATCCTGCCGGATTTCAATGGCGACAACGCCGCCGACCTGATACTGTGGTCTTCTCCGCTGCCTGGCATCTCGATCGGCGCCCTAACACGCGCCGTTGTCGGGGGAACCTGGCCCGTTCGGATAACCGCGCATCTCTTTTCCCCGACGACGCGCCGGTTTGCGCCTCAACCCTCCTCAGCGATCGAGACCCGGGTCCCCGTCCGCTGGTTTGTCGAGATGGAATCAGGCACGCCGCTCCGTAATGCTTTGGCGAAAGACTTCAATGGCGACGGCAAAACGGACTGGGCATGCAGCACAAGCGAAAACCGTTTCTCGGTCTGGTTGCATGAAACCACGTTCAGCGCCGAACCCGATTTCAGTATCGAAACGCCCGAAGCGATTCTCAAGGTGCAGTTCGCGGCCGACCTCGACGGACGGCGCTGCACAAGCGTCGTCCTGCGTACGCCCTCGGCCCTTTACCTGCTTTACGCCCCGCCCGAAGACGTTCCGCTGACGCCCTGAAGCAGGCCCAAGCCTAAGAGGTCCGCTCACGCTCGCCTTGTACATACTGCGCCTTCACCTCTTGAGGAGTCAGCGGCACGTCGTAAATGCGGATATCGTCCATCAATCCGCGCACAAAGTAGACCGGGTCTTCCAAGCAATAGCGCCCCACCAAGAGCGGCACGTCGCTCGGCCGCGGCCGGCCTGCCATATGTTGCCGCCCCACTTGCTCCCCGTCAACGTAGACCCGCATCTCATTGAATCCATAGGTTGCAACGACATGTTGCCACTGCCCGGGCTCGATACGGCCTGCATCCAGCGTGCCGACGCCTGCGAGGAAAAACCGAAGCTGGCCATTGAGAACCTGCAGAAAATAACCCGCCTGTTGCCAGGCCCCTTTGCATATCAGGACCGGCATCCCCTCGACATCATCCAGTTTCACCCAAAGGCTCAACGTAAGCGCATGACTCGGGTCCCATTCTGGTTGAGGAGGAAGTTCCGCCCAGCCGCTGCCGCCCAAGGCCAGCGCGTTCTCGGCAAGTTGCGAAAGACCCTCGAGAAAGGAGTCGTCGTCGAAAGAAAGATCGAGAACCGGCTCGAGAGGTTCCGTCGAGGCGATGACGCCAACCTCTTGCGACGGCCGCCCGATCCTTCCATCCGGGGCGACGCCTGCAATGGTGTAAGTATACGGCTTGCCGCCTGCAACCTGGTCCGAAATCTGAAGGTAATGCCCGTAATCGGCGTCAATATACGTCTCTTCGATGACCTCGTGCTCGGCATTGTACTTCACAATATAGTACTGTACCGCTTGGGGCGCATCGCTTCGCCACCCCAGGACAATGCGGTTCGCCCGCGTTGCGGCGTCAATGTCCAGCGGCGGCGCCGGTAATGGAAGCACCGGCACAGCGACCTGCACAGTCCCAACCCCCTCCAAATCCGAGCCAATTCGGCGCGCCTCGATGGTGTATTCCACCTCTTGATCCGACGGCGGCGCCGTATCTTCAAACCAGCCGGTGTAAACCGTGCCCAGAGTGTCGGCGCCGCGGCGCACAGCATACGCATATCCATCCTGCGAGTCCCACGTCAGCCTGACAGCGTAACGGTCGGGATCGATCGCCGCCTTCACATGCTCGGGGGCCACCGCGCCGGCCGGCGCACTCACAGGGACCGCGATCGGCGCCACGGCATCCAGGCGCGCTGTTTGTGTGTTGGACGGGAAATCAGAGGGCCATGCGAGCTTGCCCCGCAGCCCCCAATGAGCCTCGATGCCGTACTCGAAGTTGCCTTCAGCCACCACTTCATCGGGAAACTGCAAGTCGTACGTGCTTCGCCCGATGGGCTCGAGCGCCCAGCTCGCGAAACGCCTGCCGCCGACAGGCCGGGTTTTCAGTGTTACATGCAGGTCACTTGAATCGACCCCGGCGA
>CAZBQH010000008.1:0-1711 GCA_964493915.1 uncultured Nitrospiraceae bacterium | reverse complement strand
GACGCGGTCGTTGTGCAACTCGTAGTACTTGATGATCGCCAGGGCCTCGAACGTCTTTCCGAGGCCGACACTGTCTGCAATGATGCAGCCGTTGTACTTCTCGATCTTGTCGATTGCGGCCAGCACGCCGTCGCGCTGAAAACGGTAGAGCTTGCTCCAAACGAGCGTGTCCTTGATGCCCGTCCGAGTCTTGATGATCTTGTCCTCGACCAACTCATCCAGGTATTCCCGGAAGATGTTGTAGAGGGTCAGGAAGTAGATGAGTTCCGGGGATTTGCTCTCAAACAGTTCGCGGAGCTGGCCGATCACCGCTGCCTTGACGTCATGCACGAACTCGGCATTGGTCCAGATGCTGTCGAACCAGACCAAGAGGCTTTGAGTTTCGTTTGGCGTTGTGAAGCAGGTGTTCATCTCGTAGCCGGATGAAGGCATAAAACCTAGGCCCGACGAGGTGAACGGTGAACTGCCGTGGATTGCTACGGTGTCGCCGTCGCCATTGGCAACGTGGAACAGGTTCTGCGGGACGGGGATGGTCACAGCCCGTACTTCGACCTTGCGCTCCAGCCATTCGGCACATTCGCGTGCAACCTTCGTCAGGTCGAGTGAGTTGCGAAGTCTGCGATCAACCTCAGTGCCAACCAGGCCCCCCACCCGGAAAGCAGCGATGCCGCCATCAGGACCTGGCGCAGGGCCAGCGGGGAGGAGTAGGCGGGCAGAAGCCACACGCGATAGCTCCTTCCGCAGGGCTTCATATCCGTAGACCGAAAACAGACTGGACAGCATCGAAAGGCGCGCATCCTTGCTGATGCTCTTTCTGAGCACGTCGCCGACCTTTCCGGTTGCCTTATTGTCCAGTAGCATGCTTATTTCCCCTGGCGGCGTGTGTCGTCTGACCCCTCGCCCAGCCACTGCTCAACAATGGCTCGGCGAAACCGCCACTGTCGCCCGACCTTCTGGCCGGGAATCCTGCCTTCCTGGACGAGCTTGTATGCCGTTGATCGAGGTATGCGGAGGTACTCTGCCACCTCGTTCAGGGTCATCACGTCCGGCGTTTGTTTGCTCATGACCGCCTTCCTTCGCAGATGGGCCATTACAGCCCCCTGGGAACCGGACGTCATTTGACAGCTAATGCACTTTAATGTCAAATATTCTTCTGGGTGATGAGCAGCTTGTCTGGATTCTCGCACAGACCCGTGACAGGGTTGGTCGCACCTGCGCAGAAAAAGATAGCCCTGCGGAGACAGGGCTTTGGAACGTGGCGGCGTGCTCGGAAGCTGCTGTATATCAAGTGGTTACGGATGCGAGAACAGTCTCGGCAGCTCGGGCGAGGGCCTCCCAGTCCGGCATGGTGCCGTCGGCCTGGTACACCTTGCGGGCTTCGCGGATGGCGGCGTGGAGTTCCGGCCACTCCTGCGATTCATCCTCGGCTTCGAAGAGATGACCCACCGCACGGAGGCGATAGGCGTAGCCCTCGCGGGCTTCGGTCAGCAGGACCAGGGCCGCGCCGAGGTGTTTCTCACAACACTCGATGCAACTCGGGCGTGTGGGCGTGTACGAACGGCGCGGGACCACCAGCGGCGGGCAGTCGCTGCATTTCTTCTGCTTGGGCGTGAGGGTCTTGGGCTGGGCTTGTTCGGGCATTACGGGGCCTCCTCGAAGGTCAGGTCGAACCGATACCACGCGCCGAAGTGGTAGAGCGGGTCGTTGGTCG
>CAZBQH010000007.1:0-16273 GCA_964493915.1 uncultured Nitrospiraceae bacterium | reverse complement strand
ACGCCGCACCACGAAACATGGACCCTATCCCCCTTCTGCTGGAGTATGCGCAAGGCACGTCGAACAAGAACGGGCCGGCCCCCAATAATCACAAGCTTGGGCGCCGGCGCCTCCCCGTCAGAAACTGCCGCCCCTGAAGCGCCGAAAGGCGCCAGGATGATGTGGCGGCGTGGGAACCCGGCCCGCGCGATCTGTTCAGCGGCATGTTTCGTCGCGGCAATAACAGGCCCAGGCGGTTGCTCGCTTGCGGCTACACGCGGATCGAGGCGGAAAACTAACGGAAGCACTTCTATCTCAAGACCATCAGGCAACGGTAAAGGGAGACCGTCTATAACGTCCACCAGCACATCAAACTTCGACCCGAGCTTCCCGGTTCGCTGTAGTCTTGACAAGAGCAGCTTGGTCATCCTTCTATAGACAGGACGGAGCCCAAGGCGCACTATCTGCATGTCGTCTACGATCTCGATGCGGGGACGGCGCTGCCCTCCTAGAGGCAAAAAACCGGCTTGGTGCGAAACCCATACAACGAGGTTCCCTTGTGCAGCAATCCATCTGAAAACAGCGTGAACATAATGCTCGACAGAACCTGCTTTGGGATCAAGCCAGTCCCGTGATGAAAATACAAGAATGCGTTTCATGGCGGTATGGTATCAGAGAAGCGAGATTGAATTCAGTCTTCCTGAAGGGCCAGACAGCTTTCCGGCCCGGATAGGCCTCGCGTAACGCCAAGCTGCAACCAACCTTGGCGGGCGGGTTGAATCATGTTGGCCCTTAAGTGCACAATAAGGGCATTATGTAGGGGTGGAAACTTGTGCTGGCAGCAGACTCCAGATGGCGGGGGAATGACGGCCCACGCATGGAAGACCAAGGTTTAAAGGCATGTGGATTTGAAGTACGCGATTATATCCGACATACACGCAAACCTTGAGGCTTTCACAAGCGTCTTGGCACAGATCGACCAGATCGGCGTGGACCGGATTGTGTGCCTGGGCGACGTTGTGGGCTACAACGGCGCTCCGAACCAGTGCATTCAGCTCATCAGGGACCGGGAGATACCTACGATCTGTGGAAACCACGACGCGGTGGCCTGCGGCATCGAGGAACCTTGGGGATTCAACCCTATTGCCTTGTCAGCGGCCTTGTGGACTCGCGAGACCCTCTCTGACGATAACCTTGCATGGCTGAGAGGGTTGAAGGACGTGATGCCTACAGAGCATTTCCTCGCCGTCCATGGCTCGCCTGTGGACCGTGATACGTATATGTTCACGTGGGAAGATGTCCTCGCCCATGTTGAATTCCTGAAGGAACGTAACTATAAGCTTTGCTTTTTTGGACATACTCACAGTCCGGGGATTTTCTCTTCCGACGGGGTCTACGCCGTTGACGCCGAGTCAAGATTCATCCTCGATAACAATAAGTGTTTCTTCATCAACCCTGGTTCGGTCGGCCAACCGCGAGACGGCGACCCAAGAGCGGCTTTTGGCCTTTTCGATTCCGAGACCCGGGAGTACCGGCACTTGCGAGTCGAGTATCCCATCGAGAAGGCAGCTCAGCGCATTATCGACGAAGGGCTGCCACGCTTTCTTGCGGAACGGCTGTTTCTCGGCCGCTGAAGGGGGCCTAATGCGTCAGGCTGAAATAACAAGAAAGACAGCAGAAACCGAGATCCATGTAAACCTGCGACTTGACGGGGCCGGTCGTGCAGCGACGCACACGGGGATCGGGTTCTTCGACCACATGCTCCAGCACCTGGCCCGGCACGGGCTTTTCGATCTCGAGGTTGACGCAAAAGGCGACCTCGAGGTTGATGCGCACCACACCGTCGAAGACGTAGGCATCTGTCTTGGCCAAGCATTCGCACGCGCGACCGGCGAGCCTAAAGGACTGGTCCGCTTTGGTCATGCCGTCGTGCCAATGGATGAGGCCTTGGCCGAGGCCGCCGTAGACTGGAGCGGCCGCCCGTTCCTGGCTTTCCGTTGCGACATTCCGAGGACAAGAACCGGCGGGTTCGATACTGAGCTGACCGAGGAGTTTTTCAGGGCTTTCGCAATGAACAGCCGTTGCACGCTGCACCTCCTCCTTAGACACGGGGACAACGCGCATCACTGCATTGAAGGCCTGTTCAAGGCGTTCGCCCGCGCGCTGGACACGGCGTTAACTCTTGATCAACGGGTAACAGGCGTGCCTTCAACAAAGGGAATGTTGCAGACCTGAGACAGACGGCGGCAGACTGTTCTGCTCGCGTCTTGCGAGTGAGTTCTGCTTTGTTCTCGAAAGGGATTCGATGCTAAAGCATATTCTGGTGCCGACAGACGGCAGTGAATTCGCCATGATAGGCGTTCGGTACGCTGCGGGCTTGGCCAAACACTACGGCGCCACAGTCCACGGACTCCATGTCGTCGACATCAAGCTGCTCGAGGGTCCTTTTCTGCGGGACATCTCGGCTTCTCTGGGAACGGCGCCTTACGTCAATTACCAGGGTAGCGTGTCGCTCATCCTCGAAGAACGGGGCAAGGCCGCGCTAGCTGCTTTACGCAAGGTTTGCGCAGAGGCCGGAACGCCTTGTGAGACAAGCCAAGTCACGGGCATTGTCAATCGCGCGATCATCGAGAAATCAGGATTGGCCGATCTCATCGTCATGGGCCGAGGAGGCGAGCACGGCCAATGGCTCGAAGGACTGGCAGGCTCCACGGCGTCCGCCGTAGTGCGACGGGCAGACCGGCCTGTGCTCTTTGCAACGCGGGACATGCCCGGAGGCGAGCGCTTTATGATTGCGTACGACGGGTCGCCCCACGCAAGCAACGCGCTTCAGTCAGCTGCTCAAATGGCCTTCGATTGGGGGGCGCTCCTGCGCGTCCTGTCAGTGGGCGGCGAGCGGGCAGCCGAATGCATCCGGGACGCCAAGAGCTACCTCAGCACCCACGAAATCCAGGTCGAGTATGCAACACGTCAAGGAGATCCCAGCGAAATTATCATTGCAGAAGCCGGGGAGTGGAAGGCCGACCTCCTTGTTATGGGCGCCTATGGACACACGAAGGTTCGTGAGCTTGTCGTGGGCAGCACAACAGCTTACGCTATGAACCACGCTCCGTGTCCTCTCCTTCTTACGCGCTAAGCCGAATAGAACCGTCTCCAAAAGGAGTCCCTGACGGGAATGAACACTAAGAACAGGCTGCAGGCAGTCATCGCGAGAATCACCGAGATCCCTGCCATGCCTGAGATTGTGGCTGAGGTGCTGCGAATCACAGACGATCCGGAAACCACCATGGGGGACGTGGGCGCGGCGGTGGAACGCGATCCGGCCCTTGCAGTGAAGATCCTGAAGGTCAGCAATTCGACCTATTACGGCATGAAACAGCATGTGGCGACGCTCAAACTCGCCCTTGTTATCTTAGGCGTCAGGGAAATCCGGAACATCGTCATGGCTATCTCTGTCTTCGAATCGCTCCGCGCCAGGAGTACGGACAGCTTGCTAGCCCGGGAGTTCTGGGAACACTCCTTCAAAGTCGCCGGCATCGCCAGAAAACTCGGCGTTCACATGCAGCTCGCTCTGCACGGCGAGGACTTTATTGCAGGTCTTCTCCACGACATCGGCAAAATGATAATGGTACGCCAGTTCGCGAAGGAATACTTCGGGCTCTATGAACGAACAGGTGGTTGCGGAAATGCTTTGTGGAATAAGGAGATGGAAGTGTTCGGCTTTTCCCATGCGGAAGCCGGCGCTGCGCTTGCCCGGAACTGGAATCTGCCTCCCTCTCTAACTGATGCGCTTATGTATCATCACTACGCGCTAGCCGACGGTACCCTTCGGAATCTGAGCAACCCGAAACTTGCCTGCGTCGTTCGAATCGCAAATCTCGCGTCGCGGGAAGATTACACAACCCTTACGCCGGACCGCTCTGAAGCCTGCGTGGACCAGGAAGCGTGGACGATTCTGAACGAGGGCCCCCTCAAGATCTCGAATACCGGCCGCTTCAACCTTTTCAGAGACTGTCAGAAAGAACTGAGTCAGTCGCATCCGCCTATGTACTAAAGCGTTGACCGGCGGCGGCGGGTCCTCTGCCTTTCGAGAAGGTCTCCTCAACCGTTGTTTGCTCTTTGATTGGGCCTTTGGACATTCGCCAAGCGCCCTTAGTAGTATGGACAACACTTTTGCGCACGGGAAGCGGAGCGTTTCACCAAGCAAGCGGCAGCAGAGAACGGGCATGCAGTTCCCGGCATGCGCGGCGTTTCGGCGCGGCGCCAGTCTTCATGTGGCCCGCCGTCTGACTTGTAAGGGTGGCAAAGGAGGCGTCATGAGCAAAATTGTCTTAGTAGATGATGATGTGGACCTCTCTGAGTTAGTTAAAACAAAGCTCACGACGGAAGGCCATGAAGTCTTCACAATCAACTCAGGCGAGGGGGCGTTCGAACTGGCAAAGCAGACGAAACCTTCGATAGCCGTTCTGGACGTCATGTTGCCCGGCGTGACCGGTTATCAGATTTGCCGGCGTCTGCGCAAAGACCCTGAGCTCTACCGAATTGGCATTCTGATCCTGACGGCCCTCGGTGAAGAACCCGAGGTGCTGCACGGGCTCGAACAAGGGGCCGACGACTACCTGGCAAAACCATTCAAACTGGACCTGCTTATGGAGAAACTGGCGGCGCTCGAGACGCTGCTCGAATCCATACGCAAGCGCAATCCCATCACGAAACTGCCGGGTACGGACGCCATCAAGCGTGAGATTAATCACCGGCTTGCCCGAGGCACGGCCATCGCGGCCTGCTATGTCGACATCGTGGGCTTTAAGGCGTACTGCGCAGTCTATGGAAGGGATGGACAGCGTCGGGGGCTCGAGTTCATGGCGCATCTGCTGGTTCAGCTCACAAAAGATCTCGGCATATACGAGAGCTTTCTTGCTCATATGGGCGGTGAGCACTTTGTGGTGCTGGTCAATCTTGAAGACTACGAGCGCTTTTGCACCACGCTGATGTCCGCCTTCGATCGAAGCGTCAAACAGATCTACTCCGAACAAGAAGCCAGCCGCGGCTATGTGGTGGCAATTGACAAGCGCGGACGAGAGGGACGCTACCCTCTGATGGCCTTGTCGGTTGGGGTGGCTCACACGCAGTACCGGCGTTTCAAAAGTGCGAAGAAAATGTTTGAGGTGCTCGCCCAAGTTCGGCAAATGGCTGAACCTGACGGCAAGAGCGTGATCTTTGTAGACCGGCGCCGGGCCGACCGGTAAGTGAGGTTTCCACCGTTGATACGCAGACTCATCATTGCTCTTATAGCGGTTGCCGCAGCAGGTGTGGCGGCGCTCATCTCGCTCTCGTACCGCAGCGGCCTCTCGCAAGAGGAAATGGCGCGTCTCACCGCCTCTGCCAGCCCTACCTGGGAAAACTACCCTGAAGACATCAAAGCGCAGATCGGCGCCGGGCCGGTTGCCGAATGGCAGGGAAAACCCGTAAAAGCGGTCTGGGACGGCAGAGAGACCATCGAGGTGACCTTTGAAATGACGGGCCCATGGGCCGCCATCGATGCTGCCATTCCGGTTCTCCTGCGGGACCCATTGATAGGCACGCACGAGCCCGCAGGCACCCGTAGACAGGGCAACCACGTAACGTACAGCTTCACGATCTACGATGGGACCACAGCTATCCCATTGCCTTGGGTCGAGATCAAGCATCCCACCGGACAGGACCGGATTATGCTCATTGAGGGGACGCATTGGGAGGCGGGTTAACGGCTCTGTCGCCTTTGCCAGGACCCGAAGGACCGCGTGTTTTCCCACGCGCAGCCATGGCAAGCCCCGAGTTTTCCCTCCACACTATTGCACGGCCGGCGCCTGCATGGCCCCGGCAAGGGAAAGCCGCTCAACGAAGCCACAGGAATTTGAGTTTGCAGAATGGAAGTCATTGTTCGTGAGACCAGGGAGCTGGCGGTTTCACTCACGGCCGCCATAATCGCCCGCGCCTTGCATGCCCGCCCTCAGCTCGTCCTCGGGCTTGCAACAGGCCGCACCATGGAAGCAGTCTATGGCCTGCTTGTCGAGATGCACGAGGACGACGGGCTGGACTTCTCTTTGGCGCGCACTTTCAACCTGGATGAGTACATTGGGTTGCCGCCCGAGGACCCGCATTCCTACCGGTTCTACATGAACAAGCATCTCTTCCACCGCGTGAATATCGACTTGCGCAACACGCATCTCCCAAACGGCATGGCAGAAGACTTAGACGCCGAATGCGTTCGCTACGAAAACGAGATCCGCGAATGCAACGGCATCGACCTCCAATTGCTGGGCATTGGACGAACGGGCCACATCGGTTTCAACGAACCGCTCTCCGCGATGCGCTCGCGGACCCGTCCGAAAGCGTTGTCCCCCGAGACGGTCGAGCAGAATGCCTTGCTTTTCGGCGGGGCCGACCTTATGCCGAGAAGGGCGATCACCATGGGCGTTGGCACCATCCTTGAGGCAAAGCGGTGCCTCCTGCTTGCCACGGGCGAGGAGAAAGCCGAAGTCGTCGCAGCCGCCGTCGAGGGCCCCGTTACGTCCATGATTTCGGCTTCTGCATTGCAGCTTCATCTGAAATGCACGGTGATCGTCGACGAAGCAGCTGCGTCTTGTCTCCGAATGAAAGATTACTACCGTTGGATCTTTGAGAACGAACCGGAGTGGCAGGACTACGCCTGAGACATGAGCATCGGCAACAACCATGATGAGTTTGTTCCAGAACAGCGGAGCGACACCAGAATCGGCATTGCCATAGCCGCCAACTTGCTATTGACGGCAGCGCAGATTGCCGGCGGGGTCGTCGCCGGCAGCTTGGCACTTGTCGCCGACGCGCTCCACAACCTTAACGACGCCGCTTCCCTCGGGATCGCGCTCGTCGCCGGCCGTATTGCGCGCAGACCCGCTGACGAATTCCGTACATTCGGATATCGCCGTGCCGAGGTGATCGGTGCGCTGATCAACCTTACAGCCCTAATTCTCGTCGGCCTCTATCTCGCTGGCGAAGCCATGATCCGGTTCTTCGAGCGGGAACCAGTCGAGGGAGGAGTTGTTGTAGTCTTGGCGAGCGTGGCCTTTGTGGTCGATGCAGCCACTGTCTTGCTTACCTACGCCATGTCCAAAAGCAGCCTCAATGTCCGCGCCGCCTTCCTGCACAACCTTTCCGACGCGCTCGCTTCAATAACAGTTATTGTTGCCGGCACGCTTATTGTCTTGTTCGACTTGTACATCGCAGACCTGATCGCCACGTTGATCGTTGCCGGGTATGTTCTTTACCAAGGTTTCAGGATGATCCGCCGGTCGATTCATATACTTATGGAGAGCGTACCTCGCGACATCGAGCTGCAGGATGTAGCAAGAGCTCTGTCACAGATCCCGTACGTCCAGAGAATTCATCACATCCACGTCTGGCAGCTTGACGAGCATCACCGCGCATTGGAGGCCCATGTCGTGGTGAACGCTCACGAAATTGGCGAGATGGAGCAAGTGAAAAGCCAAATCAAAAAGGTGCTGGCAGAACGTTTCCGCATCCACCATTCGACGCTCGAATTCGAAATCCAAGAAGTCTCGCAAGGCGATTCCGAGGGGATCAAGATAACAAAAAACCAGGCGGCGGAATCTTAAAACCACAACCGTTGTCCATGAAGCTCCCAAAGGTCCGCCGGGTATAACCCGCCACACGCAGCTTCCGTTTCCTAATGGCCCAGTTCATCGGGTAGAATATCCCAAACGGTTCCCAAGAGAGGTTCTGTCAGATGAAGAAAGTGATACTCATGGCAGCGATTTCCCTTTTCCCGAGGCTGCTGGTTGCGCAAGAACTGGATTTTTCAGCCCTTCTTGGCAAGGACTGGTATGGCCTCTATTTCAACGGCCACAAGGTCGGCTATGCCTTCAATGCTGTTACGCAAGATGAGGACGGCATCGTCCATGTCAGCGAGGACGCGCAGTTCCAACTCAACATGCAGGGCGCCAAACAAGACATGCGCTTCGTAGGCAAGCGGACTTACTCCCCGGACGGCCCGTTGCTGCACGTTGAGTCGATCGTTACCGACATGTCCGGCCAGTCGACTTTTGCGGGCACGGTCGAGGGCGACAAACTGCTTCTCCATGTCGCTATGGGCGGCGAAGAACGCGACATCACCCTGCCCAAACCCAGGGAATCGCTGGAAGACGCTCTGAAACAGGCACGCCTTGTCGGACAAGGCGCCGAGGTCGGCGAAAGCCTCAGCTTTCATCTGTTCGATCCCGTTTACCAGAAGGAAATAGAGGGCAACAGCCAGATTATCGGCATCGAGGACCGCATCTTCGGAGGGGCGTCGACCAAAATCTATAAGATCAAAACACGCCTGGACATGATGGGCATTGAGACCATCTCGTTTGTCGCGGAAGACGGGACGCTGCTCGAGGACATCATCGCGGGGATCATTAAGATGCGGCTCGAACCCGAGGAAATGGCCAAGGATACCAACTACAACAACGACGTCATCGTGTCCAATGCAGCTTTGGTCGACGAGCCCGTCACAAACCCTCGCACACGCAAGAACCTGCACTTGCGTCTGAAGGGGCCTTTATCGGAAGCCCATCTCTTCAATAACGAACGCCAATACATAGCCGCGCAAAACGGCGCATTCGAATTCCGAAGCCATCTTGTTTCACTAGACGAATTGGAAACGGTGAACGTGCCTGTCACCGACCCTGAACTACGGAAATGGACTGAGCCAAGTTCCTTCGTGCAAAGCGGCAACCCAAAGCTTATCGCCAAGGCGAAAGAGATCATTGACACGGAGAAGGACGGACTCAAAGTGTCGAATGCACTGACCGAATGGGTCTATGAGAACGTGCGAACCACCTTCTCAGCGCGGCTCACAAATGCTCTCGAAGTGCTCGACCGGCTCGAGGGCGACTGTACGGAACACAGCATCCTCTTCGTGGGCCTTGCCCGGGCAGCGGGTCTGCCGGCACGCGAGGTTGCAGGTCTGGTGTATGTCGAGGGTGTCAATCCGGGCTTCTATTTCCACCAATGGGCGACCGTCTGGGTCGGGAAATGGATTGATGTTGATCCTACTTTTAACCAGCCCCAAGCAGACGTCACACACATCAAGCTGGCTGAGGGCGACCTGTTCGAACAGGCCAAGTTGCTGCCGCTCATCGGGCAAATTCAGGTCGAAGTGGTCGAAGATACGGCTATGGCCGCCGGAACCGCCCCAAGCTGACTGGCCGATGATCGACTAATCGCCCTGGAGGGGCGGACCCCTCTCGAACACGTTCTCGCACTGCGCCGGCAGGCAACGAGGTGTGCATCTGGCGAGCGCCCACTGACCGCTAGACATCGAGGCCGCGTTCCTTCGGGTTGGTCTGCATGCGGATTCTTGCTAATGCAAAGCCTCTGGCTCAATCGGCCAAAGTGGTGTAGAATGGTTTCCGGTCTCGGAAAACGCAATCGGATTAGGAGACCGGCTCATGCTCAGGCACACGCTCTGCGCTTTACTGCCCTTGGTTGCTGGAGGCTGCGCAATCAGTTCGCAGTTGGCTATTGTTGCACCGCGCGCTCTTGACGTCCAGAAAGTGGAAAACTACGCCCAGGAAGCCCTTGAATATGTCGCAGCGGTCTCAGAGGTTCCACCGGACTTCTCCATCGAGGGAGAGCAATCCACTCAACCGGCGTCTACACCTTCAGCAAGAGCAAAGGATCCCCCCTGCCCCGACGCCCTGGCCCTACTCAGGGCCATGCATGCCCGCTACCCCTTGCTCGAGGAACTGGGGGTGAAAGGGTGCCTGGGCCAGGACGCCCGGGGGTACGCTGAACTCGAGCCCTGCTTGCATCTGAAAGATGCTGATGCCAAGAATTCCGCACAGAAGTTGCTTTACGAAGAAAACACCGACCGCAAACAGCTTTCCATATGGATCGTCGAGCATGCAGCAGATGCGGGGTTGACATTAACCCAGGTCGAACGGATTTTCGCGGCCAAGCGCGGGGAACTCAGCGGGGACACGCAGGCGAAGCCTGGGACGTGATCCCTTTGCACAAGCCCTCTCCAAAAGGTTTGAGAGGGGGTTACCGCGTGATGGGATGCTTTTTCCCAAAGGTAGAATTACCCGCGCTGATGCGTGGGCGCATTCTCTAAAGGTACTCGGAGGCAGCCATCCGAAGCGGGCGCCCATCGATCCCTTATCAAGGCATCCGCGGTTCTATCAGAGGACGATCTAGAGGCCGCCGCCTGTCCCAAGGAAAGAAGCGCTTCTAGCGGAATCTCTACAGAACCTACCACTCGCTATACGAAGGCTGATAGATCTGTTTGCGGTCGGACGCCAAGACCAGCGGTCGTTCTCTAAGGGCCTTTTCGACAGGCGGGAAATCCGCGATAGGCCGTCTGCCCTTTGCGTAAAGGCCTATCAAGTGCAGATAGAGCATCAGACGCGCCGTTCGATACTGCCGTTCCGTTGCGCAGTAACAGACGAACGCATGCTCAAAGATATAACAGTACGGCTCGACGAGAGCCCGCGGCTTGAGCGCGTTTTGCTCCGACCATGCGAAGAGGTCCAGGTCGCCTTCAGAGGACGCCTGATATTCCGACGCGACCTCGAACTCAGTTTCGAGGCGTGTGAAAAGCTGCACAAGACGGTCGAACCAGAACACCACGGCGCGATAGCCCTCGTCAACCACGTCGACCTCGATCTTGATGTCGTTCAAGTCGTCAAGAGACCGGGTGTTGATGTACATGCGCCGCTCCTCATCCTCCTCAGGGATCATACGGACGCGCGCCTTCTCTGCAGCCTCTCCGTCGTTAAAGCTCTCGAGGATCGTACCGGGCGCAAACATCGATTTTGTCAACAGATCCAGCTCGCGGAGCAGCGGAACGGCGATCGCGTCGTTGTCCAGCGCTTCCGCCAAGACGCGAACGGGTGCAAACAGCTCAGCCTTCCAGTGGAGATAGATGTCCGTAAAGAAACGGTTCAACTTCGCGCCTGTTCCGGCTGGCGCGCTGCTCTTGGCCAGCGTCCGGACGTCGCAGTAGCGGCGGCGAAGCTGCCAACCAGCCCGGCGCAGGATGTCCCGGTCGCGCGTGAACAGATACTGCAACACGAAAAGACGATCGACAATCACGGAGGCATCTTCCCTGGAGGCCCCGGACTTCTCCCAGATGACGTCACACCAGCGCTGCCCCCATTCCCGAAGCTGCCGCGCAAGGTAACTGCGGGGTTGACGGCGCAGTTCATCGAGTTCGCCCTGCTGCACCGCCGGCCGGGTCAGGATTTCGCCAAATACCCGGTTAAAATCGGTCGGCGTGTCGGCGTAGAGCAACAACTCATCGGTAGCAACGTCATAAAGATAAGCGCGGAACAAGTCCGTCACGAGCACATAGGGAATTCCCATCTGCCCGCAGACGTCAACGACGAGCCGGGTCGTCTCGCAGAAGTCAAGATGGCGCTCGACGACGGCGCTCGGCGGTTTGAGCCCGCCGGGCATGACAAAAAACGCCGCCATGTGATGAGCTTCGCCGCCCAGGACATAGGAAATCGGCGAGCAGCTTGCAGCCCTCGCCTCAGTCTCGACCGCGATAGGACTGCTCCAACCGAGAACGCTCAGAAACTGCTCGGCGTGACGCCGCTGATCATCTTTTGACGCATTGGCCAGCGCCTTCCACCAGGCCTCGCACAGTTTCTCAAGTTCATATGAGATGCCCATCTACGCGACCCTTTTACTTTTGACGCCCTCGAGCCCCCATCCTGGTGCGTCTCTAGATCACCTTGTCATGCGTCCCCACAAGTCCCTGCCATAGACAGCTCGATTATGTCCCGTCGCGACACGATATCCCGCAAGAACACTTCGCTCGTAAACACCTCAACCTTTCCAGGGGTCGGGATCCAAGATGAAAAGCCCCGCACCCGTATCGAGGGCGAAAGCAACGTGTTCAACAAATCCTGAGAAGGCCGCCCTGGAAGCACCTACTGTCTGACGTGCCGTGGACTCCTGAAACACGAGATGTAGACCCTTGACCGATTGTCTTACTCCCTCCTGCAGTCGACACTATACAGAATGTAGACATTCACGTCAAGAAAAAACCGCGCCAACACACTATATGCAGTGGAACAGGCTCAAAACATGGCCATATATGGTCGGGGGTCTCGGCCGGGTGGAACGCGCTTGTGTAGTTAACGCCGGGGCAACGGCCGCGTCGTTTTCGCCCAAAAGAGTACTAAGATGTAGGAAATCCTCTCTCCTTGACAACGAACATGTAGCTTTTTTTAAGCAATAGAAAGCGCTTCTTCTCTCGATTGTTGCGCTTTCGAGTCTCTTATGTCCTTGTCAGTCCATGTCTTAACGTACCAATACCCAGTTCGGCACAGGCGTTGCTTTGCGAATTTCGTTCGATAACAGCGGAGACTGCCTGCATCTTCTCTCTGTAGGTCCATGTATGCTCGACGGAGACAGGGCCCACCTGACGCTTACATGGTTGCCTCAGAGCGTACAGGCCGTTTATGCACGACAGACGCTGAGGGAAAAGTAGCAAGGAGGGCTCGATTCATGTATTCCGACACTCGGGGACGGCGCCTGCGGACACTGGTGTCAGCATCTGCGATTGTCTCACTTGTCCTAATCCCAGGGGCGCAGTCCTATGGCCAGGATGTCGACGTCACCCCGAGCGAAGTGAAGGTTCTAATGGACACGCTGTGGGTAATGGTCGCCGGCTTCTTGGTCTTTTTCATGAACGCGGGCTTTGCCTTGGTCGAGTCAGGCTTTTGCCGCTCGAAGAACACCGTAAACATCCTGGCAAAGAACTTCATCGTTTTCGCCATCGCAGCGATAGCTTACTGGACCGTAGGATTTGCCTTCATGTTCGGAGAAGGTTCAGGCCTGATCGGCTGGCATGGTTTATTCCTATCAGGCGCGGACAACAGCCCTGCGGTCGGCGATGCATACAAGGGGGTTTACTCGTCGCTGAATTGGGTGGGGGTACCATTGGAGGCGAAGTTCTTCTTCCAACTTGCGTTTGCGGCCACGGCTGCGACCATCGTCTCGGGGGCCGTAGCCGAACGCATCAAGTTCCAAGCCTATATCCTCTTCGCTGCCTTGCTTGCGGCCGTCATATACCCCGTCTCAGGCCACTGGGTCTGGGGCGGCGGCTACCTGGCCTCGATGGGCTTCCACGACTTCGCAGGTTCGACGGTGGTGCACAGCGCAGGCGGTTGGGCCGCTCTTGTTGGGGCCATTATGCTGGGGCCCCGTCTCGGCAAGTACAGCAAGGAAACCGGCAAAGTGCAGCCCATTCCGGGGCACAATATGGCGATGGCCACACTGGGCGGTCTAATTCTTTGGTTCGGCTGGTTCGGGTTCAACCCCGGGAGCACGATGGCCGCCTCTCCCGACATCGCACTGGTCGCGGTCACAACCGCGCTTGCAGCCTCTGCCGGCGTCGCAGGCGCTTGCACCTATGCCTGGCTCCGGGTCGGCACGCCAGATCTCAGCATGATCATCAACGGTTCGCTGGCAGGGCTCGTTGCGATTACGGCCCCATGCTGGGTGGTCACCCCTTTCGGTTCGCTCGTCATTGGGCTAACGGCCGGCGTCCTAGTGGTTGAGTCGGTCATTGCTTTCGACAAGCTCCATATTGACGACCCTGTCGGTGCATTATCGGTTCACCTGGTCAACGGAATCTGGGGAACCCTGTGTGTCGGCCTTTTCGCCGCCCAGACGGGCGCCGAGGAAGGCATTGTGGGCCTGTTTTATGGCGGCGGTCTGAGGCAGCTCGGCATACAGGCTGCGGGCATCGCCGCGGTAGCGATCTTCACATCCGGCGCCTCGCTCCTTAGTTGGGGGCTCGTCAAGGCGGTCGTGGGATTGCGCGTCAGCCCTGATGAGGAATACCTTGGACTCGACATGAGCGAGATGGGTCTGGAGGCTTACCCCGAGGACGCGACCACGCGGCTCTATGCGGCGGCAAAGGAGGCCTGAACTTGGACAGAAACCCTGCGGGAACCTGAGTTTGGGTTGGCGGTTTTTTCGCGATGTTGGGGCGGGCTGTCGAGTTGCAGAATAGAGGAGTTGACGGTTGGTAGAGGAGACGGTCAATAAGCGCAGGTAGAATTGACATAACAACCGGTCATTCTTATAATGCTCTCTACGCCCGCCGCCAACTGCATTTCCCGGGCGACTTCCGGTTCCTATGACCCACTACTAAGGAGCAAACTTGACCATGAAGGCGATCCAAGCCGCCCGCAACACCGCCTTCCCCCCTGCTCAGACGCCGACCTTCTACTTTATTGGCGTCACTACGGGCAAATCTTCGATCATGAGGGTCTTTCCCGCCTGGGCGAAGCGCCTTGGCATCAGCGAAGCAATCCAAGGCATCGACTGCAAATGGCATGACGAACCCGCCGTATACCGGAACGTGGTCTCGTTTCTGAAATCGGACCCGTTGTCCCTTGGCGGGCTCGTGACCACGCACAAGATCGATCTGCTCAACGCCTGCCGCGACCTTTTCGATGAGCTCGACCACTACGCCGAACTGATGGGCGAGGTAAGCTGCATCTCAAAGCGTGACGGCAAACTCATCGGGCATGCAAAGGACCCCATCACGAGCGGACTCAGCCTCGAGGCCTTTCTGCCTGTCAACTACTGGCGGGATACAGGGGCGCAGGTGTTTTCGATTGGCGCGGGCGGATCGTCCATTGCCATCACATCCTATCTCATGGAGAAGTGCGCACCGGACAACCGGCCCTCGAAGATCATCGTAAGCAACCGAAGCGCACGTCGTCTCGAGGAGATCAAGCGGATTCATAGGCAGATCAACCCAGGGATCGCCGTCGAGTACCGCCATTGCCCCCGACCCGAAGCGAATGACGCCATCGTAGCTGGGCTGAAACCGGGTTCGCTCGTCATCAATGCGACAGGTCTGGGCAAAGATGCGCCCGGCTCGCCCCTGACGGACAAGGCAGTGTTTCCTGAGAACGGCATCGCGTGGGATTTCAACTATCGGGGCGACCTGCTCTTCCTCGACCAAGCGCGCGCCCAACAGCATGAGCGCGATTTGCGCATTGAGGACGGCTGGGTGTACTTCATTCATGGATGGACAAGCGTCATTGCCGAGGTCTTCGGCCTCGGCTTGCCGGTCTCGGGTCCCGAGTTCGACGAGCTGTGCCAGATCGCCGCAAACCTCCGATAGGATCAGGGGTAGGCTCTAGCCGGCGTGATTAAGACAGGAAGGAAAGATCATGAACAAGGTCGGGATCTACTACGCATACTGGACCCACAATTGGGATGCGGACTTCGTGCCTTTTGTCTCGAAAGTCGCGGGGCTCGGCTTCGACATCCTCGAGGTCAACTCAGGCACGGTAACACGCATGGCCAACGGGCAACGAGACCGGCTCAAGAAGGCGGCTCAGGACGCGAACATCGAGCTGACCTTCTGCATCGGCCTGCCGGCGCAATACGACATCGCCTCGGAAGACGCCAATGTGCGCAGAACGGGCGTCGACTTCCTGAAGCGCCAAGCCGAGATGCTCGCTTACATGGGGGCTAAAAAAGTCAGCGGCATCCTGTACGGATCGTGGCCCGGCTCGCTTCCCGAAGGTGTAACAGATAGGCGGCCCTATCTCGAACGCAGCATCGAGAGCATGAAAGAAGTCATGAAAACCGCCGCGGCCTGCGACGTTTTCTTCAACATGGAGGTCGTTAATCGCTTCGAGCAGTATCTGATGAACACCTGTGAAGAGGCGCTCGACTACGTGAACCGGGTCGGCAGCAGTCACTGCAAGATCCTCCTCGATACGTTCCATATGAACATCGAAGAAGACAGCATCTATAACGCAATCGTGACGGCAGGCGACAAGCTGGGCCATTTCCATATCGGCGAGACCAACCGCCGCGCCCCTGGACGGGGACGCATGCCCTGGAATGAGATTGCACAAGCCCTTAAGGAAATCAACTACAACGGGGCCGTAGTGATGGAGCCGTTCCTTATGCCGGGCGGCGAAGTGGGCCGCGACATCCGGGTATACAGAGACCTCAGCGTGGGCGTCGACCTTGACGCCGAGGCCAAACGCGCCCTCGAGTTCATGCGCAGCGTCCTCGAATAGGCACGGACTTCAGACGCTGGGTGTACACGCCTCTACGACGTTGTCCCGCCTGACCGGACGCTGTATTGGGCGCTCGATGGGATGCATAAGCTCCGCTTCCCGCAGCGGCGCTCCGTTCATGTCCCGCAAAGACAGCTCAGAACACGACGCGGACCGGGCCAAAGAGGCCGGAGGGTACAGGCTCGGATGTACGCTGGGCAACG
>CAZBQH010000006.1:0-5866 GCA_964493915.1 uncultured Nitrospiraceae bacterium | reverse complement strand
CGCACCCGAGTTGAAGATGGCCGGGCAGGTGGTCGAGTCGATGACCGACGACTTCCATCCCGAGCAGTACACCGACACCTATCAGGAACAACTGCAGGAAATGGTGGAGGCCAAACTGGCCGGCGGGCAGGCCTTCGCCACCGCTGAGGCCCCGGCCAAACTCGACGACACCGAGGACGTCTCGGATCTGCTGGCCAAACTGGAGGCCAGTGTGCGGCGCCGCCGGGAAGAATCGGCCGCCCGCACGAAGGCCGAACCGGAGGACGAACCGGCGGCAACGACTCCCGCCAAGAAGGCGCCCGCCAAGAAGGCGGCAGCAAAGAAGGCGGCAGCAAAGAAGGCCCCGGCTAAGAAAGCATCAGCCAAAGCCCCAGCGAAAAAGGCGCCTGCCAAGAAAGCGGCGGAGGCGAAAAAGTGAACGGGAAACCCAAAGCAAAAACGAAAGCGCAGATTGTGGCCGCGTTGGCTGAGAAGACGGGCTTGACCAAAAAGCAAGTGAGCGACGTGCTCGCGGCTCAGGCGGAGCTCGCCTATCGGGAAGCGGAAGCGGGGTATACCGTTTCGGGCATCGGCAAGCTGGTCCTTGTGGACCGCAAGGAGCGGATGGGGCGCAACCCGGCCACAGGCCAGGAGATCGTCATTCCCGCGAAGCGGACGTTGAAGTTCAAAGTGGCCAAGACTGCCAAGGACATGGTTGCCAGTCCGAGGGGGTAGTCGGGGCGCCGATGGGGAATGGGGGAACAAGGGGATAGATGCTTGCCGCAGGCGTCTGGTCCGAGGGCGAGCTGTTTAGCCTGAGCGACAGAGCAGAATCTGCCCGGCGAGGTGTATGCCTTTGTCCCCCTCTTGTGCTCTTGGGTAGACTTCACAGTCAAGGGGGGCTCTCGAGCATTCCTGCCGTGCAATCAGGATCGAGCGGTTCTCGATTGCTGCGAAAGAGATGTCTTTGTCTTACTTTCTGCCCGTCGGAGGGACGGGTATCTGTCTTGATGCACGGCTCTTTTCCGCATGCTCTCGGAACGCCGGTCCCGGTGAAGCTGTGCTCTGGTACGGCGCTGAGGCGCTGAGGCTTTAGCACACCCAGGACCGGGGTCCTTGATGCGCCTGCCTTCCGTAGGACGAGGAACGGCCACGACCCTCATCAGGGTCTAGCGTTGTACCAACTCAAGATAGTCGTACTCGATCAAACCCGGCGCGTTGCCCGAATCTACCCGCAGCGTGGTAAGGGGTGCACCAGTGTCAAACTCAACCACATAGTCATGCCAAGCGCCATCGTGTTGCACGAGAACTCCCCTGCTTCTATGTTCAGCAGCCGCCGGTTCCGCTTCGGTGGTCCAGAGGACCTGCACGGAGTCGTTGGTTGATCCGCGCTGCCGGAAACGAAGCGCGAGCGGCCCGGCGGGACCCTCTTTTCCCAAATCGACGATCATGTAGGGGTCGGCGCCTGTAGCGTGGACCTGGAGCACTCCTTCGGACACGCTCAGCGACGCCTCGTTGGCATCGCCCCATCCCTCGAGTCCGTCGTCGAAGTCCCATCGGCGGCCCGCGTAGGCAGGGAAGAAGGCAAGCTCTTCATCGATCGGCGTCAGCACCTCCGCGCCGTCGGGCAGCCGGTAGGTCGCGGTGCCCTCGAATGCTAAAGGTGCGGGAACCTGACTGCCGAGGGACGACTGCGGCTCAATGGACACGTCCAGGCGGCCCCGGCCTTTGACGGCCAACGCGATCTTGATGTCTTGGGGCGACACGATCACTTCGGCGTTTTGCGAGAAGCTTCCCGTGAGGACGACGGGCACGGGAGACGCGTTCTCCGCTTCCAGGGCAACGGTCATGGTCTTCATGCCGTCCGATGGAACGATGACCGGCGGCAGCGACAGGAGGGCGCCGGCGTTCTTCAGCGCCAGCCGGACGCGCTCCGTCTCCTCCGAAACCACATCGGCACCGTAGAGGCCGTTGAGCAGGACATTGGTAATGTCCGGACCGTTCTTATCCATGCGCACCCACACCACATGATCGAAACTGCCGTACAAGGGTCCTGCGAGGGCGCTGGCGCCGCCGGCTGTGGCGCAGACGATATACTTGCGCCCATTGCGTTCCGTGTAGCTGTAGGTATGGTAATGGCCGGCGAACACGGTATAGGGCCGGCCGTCGAGCGCTTCCTCGATCGCGGCCAGGGGATTTGGCTCTTGCAACCACGTAGGTTGATGGAGGAACACAAAAGTCCATCGCACATTTGTATTCTCGCTGAGGACTTTCTGGAAATAGGCAATCTGTTCTTCGGAGAAGCTTGGTCTGCCGCTTGGGGGGTCCTCCGTGTTCATCACGAGGAAAAGCACGTCCTTGTGGAGGAAGTGATAGTAGGATGGCCCGTAACGCTGCTCCCACACGCCTTCCATGTAGTCGTCGCTGATATCGTGATTGCCGGGCACATAGAAGAAGGGCATACGCAATTGACCCACGATGCCGTCCAGCTCCTCCCACATGTTCTGCACCACGGCCGGATCCACGGAGTAGCCCTCGATAAGATCGCCTATGGACATCACGAAATCCGGTCCCAGGGCATTGACCCGTTTCACCGCCTCCCGGAACGGTCCCGGCCGGTTGCCGCCTGTACGGTCGGGTATGATGGCGAAAGTGAAGTCGCCGGCGTCCTGCCCCGGCGCGAGCGTGGTATACGGAACGGCGTCGCCCTCGATAGATATATCGAACGCGGCTGCCGAAGCGTTTGCCCCAGATGTCAGAGCTGTGGCGATGCAAACCATGAATCGTGTCAGGTAGCGCATGTGTTCCCTTTCTATTGGTGTTTTGCGAAGGGCAAGACAGGAAGCGACGTCGGCGCCTCGTATGAATATGGTAGCGGGCGCGTAGAAAGCTTGCAAGCCGCAGCGACTCGGGCCTCGAGAGCGCGGCGGCAGTGTACACGCGGGCCGCGCTTTGATATGCTTAGATCCTAAAGGGGGTCAACGTGTACGCTCGCACCGGCATTGCCGCTCGCATCCTTTTGGCCTGTACCTTCGCGGGTCCACACCGAACAGACACGCCCCTGCCTGACCAGACCTTCTCGCCTCTCAACGTTCTCTGTCTCTGTTTTGTCGAGCGCCCCGTCAGACATCCGGCGCCATGGAGGAGGATCTATGGATACCCACATCGAACGACTCGCAACCGCCGCGCTCTTGCATGACATCGGCAAGTTCTGGAGCCGGACCGGCCGCGACCGGCCCTACACAAGCCAGGAATCCGAGCATTTCTCGACGTACGCCCACGCCTTGTGGAGCGCCCACTTCATCGAGCAACACATCCGCGACGTCGAGATGGCGGGCTGGGTCCGTCTGCATCACCGCCCCGACTCGCGCGAGGCGTGCCTCGTCTCGCTGGCAGACTGGCTGTCGTCGGGCGAACGCGAAAAGGACGAAGACCAGCCGACGGGCCGGCCCGAAGCGGCGACGCTGGTGAGCGTGCTCAGCCAGGTCCGTTCCGACGGCCAGGCGGAGCAAGCGCCGCCTCAGGATTGGCGCCTGCCCTTGGTCCGCCATGGCGCGTTTGGCGAGGGATTCATGCCCCAGCCCGGCATTCAGGCCTCGGCGGAAGACTACCGTGTCCTCTGGGACGCGTTCGAAGCCGAGGTGCGCGCCGCTAGGCCGGAAACGGCGCCCCACGGCACATGGCTGGCCCTGCTCAGGAGGTTCTGCTCGCGGGTTCCTGCTGCGACGCCCACTACAAAGGGCGCTTACGTGCCGGACATCAGCCTCTACGACCACTCGCGCACGACCGCGGCCATCGCCTCGTGCATGGCGGCCGGCGGGACGACGCACGAACAGGCCGGCGCCCTGCGAACGGTCCTCTCGGCGAGACAGGAGGGCCATGCTGCGCTTTCCGAGCCCATCTGCCGGCTCGCGTGCGGCGACCTCTCGGGGATTCAGGAATTCCTGTACACGTTGACCTCCGCCCACGCCGCGAAGACGCTCCGGGGGCGGTCGTTCGCGCTCCAGCTTGTCGCGGACGCCTGCGTGGCCCACATCTGCGAACGCACAGGGGTTCCCCCAAGCTGCGTGCTCTACAACGGGGGCGGCCGGTTTTACCTGCTCCTGCCCCTCGACGCGCGCGTCGACGCGCTTGCGGCGGACCTCGGGCGGCACGTCCACCACGCCTTCGAAGGCGGGCTTACAGTCCAGCTTGGGTCCGTGGACCTTGCGCCGGCCGACTTTGCAGGCAGCGCCATGACGGCCAAATGGCGTGCAGCGGGCGAGGCGGCGGCAGCCGAGAAGCGCCGGCGCTATACGCGGCTGGCCGCTGAGGACTACGACGCCGTCTTCGGGGCATTCGGCCGGGGCGGCGCCCGGGCGAAGTGCGAGGTATGCGGCAAGGAGTTGGGCGAAGCGTCCCCGGCGGGAGAGGGCGCCGAAGGAGACCGTTTATGCGAGGATTGCCAGGCCTATGTCGACCTTGGGCAACGCCTCCGCTACGCGAACTGGCTGGTCCGGTGCAAGACTGAGGAGGGCGAACACGCCGCAGCCTGGAACCGGCTGTGCAGCTCGCTGGGCTTTACCTACCGCGTTGTGTCGGGACGGGATGAGTTGCCTGCGGGCTGCGACATCGTCGAGGCCGTCCAGCTCGGCGATTTCAATATTGCCGAGACGCGACGGACGTTGGCGCTGCCTGAAGGCGTTGCGGTGGGCTATCGCCAGGCCGCGCGGGCCTGGCCCCGCAACGACGACGACGAGATCATGACCTTCAAAGAACTCGCAAAGGCGTCGCGGGGCATCCAGAAACTCGGCGTATTCCGGGCCGACGTGGACGGCCTTGGGGGGATCTTCTCGACAGGGCTGGGCGAACGGGCCACGGTCAGCCGCGTCGCCTCGCTCAGCAGCTCGCTCTCGGACTTCTTCGAGGGTTACGTGCCCTACCTCATTGACCAGCAGTACGGCGGCGCCTTGGGCGTGATCTACGCCGGCGGCGACGACCTCTTCGTCGTGGGCGGGTGGAGCCAAACCATCGAGTTCGCCCTCGAGTTGCGCGCACATTTTGCCGCGTACGCCTGCCGTAACCCCGCGCTGACCTTCTCCGGCGGCGTTGTGGTCGTGGACGACCACCTGCCCGTACGCTACGCCGCCGACATGGCGGCAGAGGCCGAGGAAAGCGCGAAGGCATTCGAGCGCAACGGTCTCGAGAAAAACGCCTTGTCGCTGTTCGGCACAGTCCTCGGCTTCGAGGAGATCGGCCGCTTCCGGGATTTCCACGAGCTTCTCGTGACCATGCTCGAGGGCGCCGGCGGGGAGAAACGGCCCATGCCTGCCTCGTTCCTGCGCCGGCTGTACGACATCTGGGAGGTGTACCAGCGGGAACGGCGCGCCATCGAGCGGCGGACCCGCGGACAAGGCACGACGCTCGATGCGCTCAAGCGCGAGGCCCAATGGCAGCGGTGGCGCTGGATGCTGACCTACGGGCTGCGGGAATTCACAAAAAAACACGAAGACTGGAAACAGCAAATCGCAGACGTTCAGGAACGCCTGCTCGAAACCGGTATGGAATCCATCGAGGACAGGCTCGGCGTGCCGCTGCGCTGGACCGAGCTGCTACTAAGGAAGGAATAGGAACTATGGGAGAGTTTGCCAAGGCCGTTGAACGAGGGATCGACAACACCTTTATTAACTGGGCCAATGACTTCGGCGACCAAATCGCCCGGCGCGTATCGACCAGCCAAATCCGCAACATCTTCGGGTCGGTCAAGAAGATGGAGATGGCCGGAGAGGTCGACTTGCCGGGTCTCCTCTTGCTCAAGCCGCGCATCGCCTATGCGGTACAACGGAACAAAGCACTGGGCGACCTGGCCAAAGAGCTCGAGGCGGCTATCGACGCTGTCGATGCGGTC
>CAZBQH010000005.1:0-11317 GCA_964493915.1 uncultured Nitrospiraceae bacterium | reverse complement strand
GCTGGGAGCGAGCTCGGCGTCGCCTCTCCCGGACGTGGAGACGAAAGCACAGAACGAGAGGCAATCGTCCAACCTCTTTCTCGGGAGGAATCATGAGTAAGAGCAACCTCGGACTCGGTCTTGTTGTCGCCGGTGCGGCCGTTGCGGTCTTCGTCGTGCTGACCTGCACCTACGTGATCCACGAGCGGGAACAGGCGGTCGTCATACGCCTCAACCGGCCGGTCGGCGTTATCGTTGGCACTCGTTCCGGGAGTGACCTGGGCAAGCTTCGCAGTCTGATCATCGAATCCACCCGCAAGGTCGAGGACGCCCTGGAAAAGGGGGAAGAGATCTGGGTCAAGCAGGGCGCCGGCCTGTATTTCAAGCTGCCTTTCGTGGATACCGTCAGACGCTTGCCTGACGTGCTGCTCGAATACGACGCTGAACCCCGCGAGATCGTCGTGGCCGACAAGAAAAAGCTCGTCCTAGACAACTTTGCCCGCTGGTACGTCGAGAACCCCCTGCTCTATCTCATCCGTCTGCAAGGCAGCGAACGCAGTGCCCGCGATCGTCTGGACGACATCATCTACTCAGCCATGCGCAATGTGCTGGGCAAGAATGAGCTGATCGAGGTCATACGCACCACCAACCGCTTTATCGACGAAACGTCCAATGAGTTGACAGAAGAAGAAAACAACGAGATAAGCTTCATCGCGGCGAACCCGATGGAAGAACGTATCGAGACCGGCCGCGAGAAGATCATGAAACAGGTGGCCGAAGAAGCCGATGAGAAATCCCGGACGGAGTACGGCATTCGAGTCGTCGACGTTCGCATCAAACGCGCAGATCTGCCGCCCGAAAACCTCCAGGCCGTGTTCGACCGGATGGAAGCCGAGCGCTCGCGCATCTCGAAAGGCTACCGCAGCGAAGGGCGGAAAGAGGCCGACATCATCGAGGGCCGCGTCAACAAGCGCGTCGACGTGATCCGCGCAGAAGGCCAGCGCGACGCGGAAAAGCTACGCGGCGAAGGCGAAGCAAAGGCGTTCGAGACCTACGCGAAAGCCTTCGGATCCGATCCCGAGCTGTACCGGTTCCTTCGGACGCTTGAGATCATCCAAGATTCGACGCCTCCCGGCAGCGAATTGGTCATAGGTCTCGATTCAAGCGTGTACAAGCTGCTCCAGACCGAAGAGGTCTTTCCTGACTAAGCACATGCGCATACGCCGGCGACAAGTGTTGTCAAGGCTCGGGCAGAACCGTATGCGGGCGGTCTCTCTACCTGAGGGCCTTCCCTAGAGCCGTGAGCTGCTCGAGATGGTCCGGCTGCAGATGACCCTCTTTATCGATGCCTGCATCCCAGGTGACTACGCCGCCGTGTTGCGTTACGTATTTCGTGTAGCCAATGACGAGCTCCACAGGGAATCGAGGAGGCCGTTGTCCCCAATGCGTGCCGAGGTGCGTAAGAACATGGTACTGGGCGCCGTCAATGAAACGGGCAATCGGATTGAGCAGGCCATTCAGACTGCGCGTTCCCAATGGGAGCAGATGACCCACCTCGCCGGCCGTGTAGTCTTCATATTCGCTGTGCACAATGATCGGCGTTTCGAGTCCTCCATTGAAAGCGACAAGCGCGTCCGGGTTGCCCGCCTTCAGCGCCTCGGCAAGACTCTTGAAATTGGGCTCTGCGTCATGGCGGTAAATGTGCTCAGGCCAATAGCAGCCGTCAAGCCACCAGCCATGCACGCTCTTGCGCCAGCGTTCCGAAAAGTCGCGGAGAAGCGACTCCCATTTCCGCATGAACTCGATGGGCCGTCTCCCTTGTCGGACTGCATTCCCTTCGATGCCCCAGCCGAGCGTTTGCCCGTCTATCCAACGGAGCTTCTTGACTGCGTAGGGATCGTTCGTCGGGGCTGTTGCGGGGACGTAGAGCATCAGCCGAATGCCTTGAGATTCGAGCGCCTTGGATAAGTCTGCGACCAGGTCGCGGCGCGAGCAGCGAGATGCGCGAGCGTCTACTTCCAGCAGTTCGTCATATACTGCGCTGGGTGCGCAGAAGAGCCCGTGGCCGTGCGTCAGCGTGATGAAGAAGTATCCCGCTCCCGTTGAGACAAGCTCCTCCACGAGCCCGTCCACGTCGAACGCATCGACTTGTGCGTTCCACTCCTCGCGCGGTCCCGCCGGGTAGTGGACGAACACGCCCCATTTTGCATCGTAAAACCATTCCGTATTCATCAGTTAATGTTCCTTCCACACAGACTCGACCCGGGTTTTTTCAGAAGACCTCCAACTCCGCCAGTTGCATACGGTATTCGCCTTCTTTGCCGGGCATTGCCCGAAGACGGGTCGCTTTTACTCGCACGTAGCGCGCAGCGGTTGGCGCACAATCGAACTGCTGCGCCCCGTGGGGTCTGGGCGCATCAGCCACGGCCGCAACCGTTTTCCACGTGTCGCCGTCAGCGGAGATTTGGATGGTGAAATTCCTCGGGAAACCTTCTCCTTTGTTCGGGCAATCCATCCGCGGATGGAGCACCACACGCCGGATCGTGTGCGGCTCAAGCAAATCGACCTTCACCCACTGGCTGCTCTCCTCTGTGCTTTCTGGCTTGCTGCTCCAGCCCAGATTCACCGGGGAGTTGCCGTAAGGCCGCCAGTCGACCGACTCCTTCGGGAAAGGCTCGACGAGGCCGTCGACCAAACGGATTCGTCCCCATTCGCTGCGCCGAAAACCAGGCTGTTGCGTCTCCTCGGAACTCGAGGCAAACACCGGCTTGTGGAAGGCCAGGCTTCGCGTGGGGATACTATCGTACGCAACGGTCAGTTTGATTACTGTGTCCACGGGATCCCACCGAACCTCGTCCGGCAAAGTCAGCGTGAGCCCCTGGCGGTTCTGCTGGAGTTTGAGAGCCCTTCCGTCTCGAAGCAGGGAAGCCGATTCAAAACGCTTTCCATCCGCAGGTGGCGGCAGCATCAGGACGGGTATCGTGGGGGCGTTCATTACGTGCAGATACTCGCAACGGTCGTCCTGCGAGCGAAGCGCGACCACCCCTCGAGGCAAGGTAGCCAGCTTCGTGCCCTCTTTCAGTGGATAAGAAGTGCTGGGGAAGGTGTGCTTTACGGCCTCCGCCATCGCCTGCGCGTGTTCCTGACTCACGGCCGCAAAGACTTCGCGAGTGCCTTTCTCCCAGGAGCCGTCAGCGTACGGCGACGCCGCCCATAAGATGCCCATGCCTTCAGTGGCAGTGGCCGTCTGAAGGACTGTATACCGATAAAGCTGATCGGCGGTGAGATTGACGTGTCCCTCCTCAGCTTTGGTGAGGGTGGTCCAATGGTTCCCGAGAACAATAGCAGCGGTATTCGTGTACCCAGGCCAGTCTTCGACATTGTAGTCGTCCTCACTGCGCGACTTCCACGGCATGAACCACGAGGGGTCGTAGATCTCGCGCATTCCGTACGGGCAGATCAGATTGGGACCCGTCAGGCTAACTAACGTCAGGTCGGGTTTCACGCCGAGAATCGTATCGCGAAGGCGCGGAAGGTCCAGTTTACCGGCCCATTCCTCGTTGCCGGACTCGCCCCACTCGCTATCGAAACCCATCCCTACGATAGCGTCGCCGTAGCGCTCGACAAGCTCTCGATAGACGTCGTTGATGAAATCGTTCCACTTCTTGTAGGCGTTTTCCGGATCGTTCCAGCCAAGCCGTTGCTGCTGCTCCTCGGGGTAGTCATGGCCGTCAAGGGGATGGGTGAAGAGCACAAGCCCGATGCCGTGTTTCGCGAGAGCGTCTATGAACTCGCGCACCACGTCGCGCTTGGCCGCGTAGCCCGGTCCGCGCCACCGGTCGAGGGCGCCCAGCGGGTGAAGCGTAGAGCCGCAACCATGGAAATCCGTCAGGTACACCAGTTCAAAACCTAGACCGGCTATATCATCCGCAATCTTCTCCACATTAAGGCCGTTCGCGTATTCATCGAGGGTCATGGCCGACGTGCCATCGCTGTTCTTTATCCAGTTCTCCCTCGGCTCGAGACCGCCGGGCGCCGACCAATGGATGAAGAGGCCGTAGCGGTATTTCTGGTAGTCCTTCGGAAACGTCATCTCCGTTGCCTGCGCCCCGAAGGACAGGGCAAGAAAGAGAAACATCGCACCGATGCTTGACTGCAGCATCTTCCTTTTCCTCATAGCCGTTGACCCGAGACCGGCATTGCTTCATATTGCGTCAACGTCAGCCTCGACCCTGCCTGCCTGAAACCGACTCATATCGAAAAGGGAGGGGCAGCCCGGCCGCTCAGGCCGGACGCCGCTCCATCCGTTACGGGTACGTCCCGCCTTACTCGGTTCAGCCCTGACCCGCAGACCGTGCCAGCACATCGGACATGTTGTAGGAGAATGCGGGGAGCGCCCCATTGGGTCCGCAAGGCATCTTCTCGCCATACTTCACGAACTCGACATGACCATCCATGTACAGGACATTCGAGCCACCCGGCAGATGGTTGAACACCACGATGGTGTTGTCGCCGAAGACTGCACTAGCCCAACCAGGATTGCCCCATGCGTCAAACATGACGGGGACCGTGCTTTGTGCAGTGGCAGCACTGGCAGGATTGTTAATGTCTGTGATGAAGAAGCGCTCCACCCCCTCCTTCAAGCGCGGCAGGGTAGTTGGAAGAGGCGCTACGCCATCGTCATCCGTGAATCCATTAAAGGGGTAGCCTCCATAGAACGCGTCGGCAATGCTCTTCGCGGGAATATCGTTAAGTCCGACCGTCGGAAATTCCCAGATAAGAAACATCGCATTTGCAGTCCCATGCTCCCAATTCTGCCAGTCTCTGCATGCTCCGTTCATGTTGTCAGGGGTATACTGGTTCATAGACCAGCCTGTATCGACTGCCGATTTGATCATGGCCCCTTCTGTAAAACTGTCCACCAACACGATCTGGCTGTTTGTCCTTGTTGCATAGCCGACATAGGCATAGGAACTCGGCGCCGACAAGGCAAACGCGAGACATGGCGCAGCCAGAGGGCCGCGTGCTTGGGCATCCTCTATGACCTCAACAAGATTGTCAGTCCCGATTCGGTAGCCGTAATTTCCACTTACCGCTCCGCTGTCTGAAGGACAGAACTTTATATTGTAGTCAGTCCAGTAGTCGGGATACAGACTGCCGGCAGAGAAGGTCATCATTGTTGTCAACGGTGCGAAATACCGCGCACTAGGAGGAAAAGAACCTCCCCTGTCCTCGCTTGAGTACATCTTGAATATCAGACCCCACTGTTTCAGGTTGTTCGCGCAAGATGCGCGACGGGCTGCCTCGCGAGCACGGGAGAGCGCAGGCAAAAGGATGGATGCCAGGATCCCGATGATGGCGATGACAACCAGTAACTCAATTAACGTAAAACCCTTGTTGCATTTCATGGCATGGACTCCTCTTCATTAGACACACATCAAGAACACCTGGATTTCACTGGGCTGCGGCTGCGAAGTCTATCCTGGAGCCGCAGCATGGGGCGGCTTTACGTTATGCGTAACTGCCACGATGCGGGGTTTATATTGCAGATTAGCGACCTCCTTCTTGTTCTGCAGCTAGCGACCTGTCCCAAATGAACCAGTACCCAACAAGCAGCTTCTCCCCTCGCGACATGGACGCCTCTACCTCCTTCCGTCAAATAGACTCATGCGTGCCGGACGCGTCTAATTCCTCGGTCTCCACCAGCTCTGCAGCCACGCCCGCCGGGGCCGTTCGTGGCGCGGCGAACTCCGGCGCCATCACGGCATGGAAGACCACCCTTTTTCTCGCCGGCAGGGCCAGAGTCCGGTATGCCGCGCCATGCCGTGACGGCGCGACCTCTGCCTTGCCCTCGCGCATGGTCAGGGACATGACCTCGGCCGGAAATCCAATCTCCACTCTCTGCGCCGTCTGCGACAGCAAATCCACCTCGATCTCGAGTTGTGCCACATCCCAGCGTATCGAGATTTCAATGCCTCCCCGGCACCGCATGCCTTGGGCAAATCCACGCGGCCATTGGGCGGGCCGT
Organism: uncultured Nitrospiraceae bacterium; assembly: GCA_964493915.1. Lineage (GTDB taxonomy): Bacteria > Hydrogenedentota > Hydrogenedentia > Hydrogenedentales > SLHB01 > CAZBQH01. Next base: position 5,310 of record CAZBQH010000005.1, on the reverse strand, counting down.
GCCGGGAGCACCTTGATCTCTCCTTGGCGCGAAAAGAGCAACATCTCGAGTACAGCCGCCGTCCACCCCATGTTGGCGTCGATCTGGAAGGGAGCGCTTCGACCGAACGTCAGCGTGACGCACAGCCCTTGACCGCGCCAGTCGTTATGATAGGTGAGAAGATTGTCGCCAACGCACGACTGCGCAAGGATCGACAGGCATCGGTAAGCTTCGTCGCCTTTGCCCAACCGCGCATAGACATTAGCCATGTGGGCCAGAGACCACCCGGTCTGCGCCTCGAGCCCGATGACCAGACGTTTCTCGATGGCCATGCGGCACGCTTCGAACAGCTCCGGGTTCTCTTCACGAGTGATCTCGAAGCCCGGGAAAAGCGGATAGATATGGGATTGGTGGCGGTGTTGGTAGTTGTCTTTCAGATCAGGATGAAGCCATTCCCGCAATGCGCCGTCTTCGTTGACCTGGTAGGGGCGCATACACTTCAGTATTGTCTGCCAGCGTTCCACAGGCACCTCCTCAACGCCTAGTGTTTGGCATGCCTCCAGCAGATTCGCGAACAGCTCCTTCGCCAGCGCGACGTCCATGGCGGCGTTTACCGCCACGGGCCGCAGGGACCCCATGCCGGAACCGTCCTGATCGTCCAGTTTTGGGGAGTTTTCCGGAGAGTTGGAGGGCGCGAAGGTGTATAACCCATCGTCGTCCAGAAACATGAAGTCCTCGTAGAAGCGCGCGACCTCGCGCATGAAAGGTACGGCGCGGTCGCGCAGGAAGTCGCGATCTCCCGTAAAAAGATAGTAATCATAGAACAACTGGGCAATCCAGGCGCCGGCGCCGGTCCAATACAAGGTATGGGGTGAGAACGACAACACGTGCGCCGCCTCGGGAGATTGCGCCAAAGGCAGCAGAAAGCCTCCACATCCGTAGGTGTGGGTTGCATTCTCCCGGTAGTTTTCTGCAAACGATTCGTAGAAATCGAAGTAACAGCGTGTAACTTCGGCCAGATTGCCGGGCAAGGCCTGCCAATAACACATCTGAACGTTCTCGTTATTGGTGTACATGGCATTCCACGGCGGGCGGTAATCCCCATTCCACACGCCCTGCAAATGGCAAGGATAGCCGCCCTCGCGCGAACTCGAGATCAGAAGGTAGCGTCCGTAGTCGAACATGCGCTCGGCCAGTGCAAGAGAAAGCTCTCCGTTGTAAGCGTCCAGCAGCAAATACTCATTGTCTTTCTGACGCTCCCAGTCAGGCGCCGCCAGATCGAGGCGCATCCGCGAGAACAGCCTGCGGTGCTCCTTCGCATGCCTTGCGAGCAGGGCGTCGTAGGACTCCGTAACATCGCTCAGCTCTTGACGAAGGCGGGAAAAGGCTTCCCCGGCTGGCTCGTTGAAGAAGAGTTTTACGAGCAGCGTTGCCCGTTGCGCTCCCTCCACCCGAATGGTCTGCCCTTGAGCAGTCGTGGCGCCGCCCTCAAGGACGATCCTGGCAACAGCTCCGAATTCCCGGCCGTCTTTCCTTCGCCCTCTGAGAGTCAACCATTCGCCGCGGGAAGCCGACCAGAAATCGAAAGGAAGCGCAACACTGTCTTCTTTGCCCTCCACGATCAACTCGTCCGGCCGGGGCGCTAACTGAACCGAGCACGACACGTCCCACGCCCCTTCGCGTTCCAAAGTCAGAGCAACAAGGTCGTTGACTCTCGAAACAAAAAGGCGACGGGCGTAGCAGGTCTGCCCATCGCGCCAGGCTACGCGAACCTCGCCCGTCTCAAAGTTCAGGGACCTCCGGTAGTCCCTAAAGGGATTGCGCAACGGCGTATCGATGCGGAGGTCGCAAGCGGGATGGTACCTCGGGAGACGGTAGTCGTAGCCCGCTTCGTTCATCTTGTTGGTAAGAAACATGTTGGCTGCGTCGAAATCACCTGCATCGAGGAGGCGCCGCAGCTCAGGCAGGTAGGCGCTGACATCCGGCACGGGCCCATCTTGGCCGCCATACCAGAGGGCCTCATGGTTTAGCACGACGACCTCGTGAGCGATACGGCCGAAGACCATTGCACCCAAGGCGCCGTTGCCGCTAGGCAGGGCATCTTGCCATCGGGCGGCTGGTTTCCGGGAGAACATCATGTGTGCCCGTGTAGGGAGAATAGCCGGCATAGCCTTTCCTAAATCGTTTTAGATAATGACGCCAGCATACTCCCTTTCATGCGCTTTGTCAAGGGCTTTCTCCTGCCCCCTTCTCACGAGCCCGTTCCAATGATCAACAATAGCAAGAACAGCTTAAAATGCCTATTTCGTGTGCCGATTGCCGAAATAACCTGAGAATTTCGATCTGCAGAGGCCCATCAAACTCGAGAAACAGCTTGAGAAAAGAAACCAAAGGGGCTATAGTTTCTAAAACGTTTCATTTTAATGCCTTATCCCCGTATGATGGAGCCCTTTATGACCCGAAACAAACGAGTGACGATTGCCACAGTAGCAGAACGCGCCAAATGCTCCGTCGCCACGGTGTCGCTGGTCCTTAACGGCAAGGCGATCGAGCACGGCATCAATGGGAATACAGCGCAGCGCGTCGCCCAAGCAGCTGCAGAATTGCACTACGTCCCAAATGAAACGGCGCGCAGCCTTCAAAGGCGCAAGAGCGGGGTCATTGGCGTCATCTTCCTCCATCTGCGCAACGATTTCGCTGAAAACATCATGCGGGGTATTAACAATGTCCTCCGCAACGAAAAGTACATTCCTTTTATCACCAGTCACGGCGAAGACGCCCGCGTAGAGCGCAGCGAGATTCACAAGCTCCTCACGCGCCAGGTCGAGGCAATCATCTGTGAGCCGTTACTGGACGATAAGAGTTACAAGCATATCTTGAGCTCGCGCGTACCCTTGGTTGTCCTGGGTTCATCCCTGGACGCAATCCCCAAGGCAAGCTACGTAACGTGGGACACGTTTTCAGCGGCGCGCGCCTCCGTTCAGCACCTCGTCAACACAGGAAGGCGGCGCATTGGCTTCCTGTCCGAGGTCGACCCGCGTACCACCTTCACCGACCGCCATAAAGGGTACGTTCAAGGCATGTACGACGCCGGCCTCGACATGGTCCCGGAACACGTCGGCTGGGTATCGGCGGAACATTCTCTCAGCTCTGTGATTACACAGATGTTCGAAAACCGCGCAAAAGCTCCCGACGGCATTCTGGCCGCAACAGACGACCTTGCGATCAAAACCATGGGGAACATCGAGGCAATGGGCCTCAGAGTGCCAGAGGACGTAGCCCTGGTAGGGATGGGAGGCGGTCCCCTATGCAGCCACCCGCGCATCAGTCTGACAACTGCTTGCGCCCCCATGGAGGAAATGGGTCAACAGTCAGCGGCCATTGCCCTCGGTCTGGCACGTAATCCGGACACAAAGGCTTCCCACCGGGTCATAGTCTACAACCATATCGCGGTGCGGCGCAGCACCGCAGGGTCAGTGTCTGATGAATCGAACAACGAAGCAAGAACCCCGTCTTAGTGCAATGTTTGCCATGCAGGTCCACGGACTGCACAATCCCACTGAAGAGTCCCGCTCCTCTGCTTGGCTGCAAGCCCAGATTGCTCCTTGACTGGGCGCGGCCAGTTTGAATACGCAGCAGGATGGAATCCGGCGAAAGCCGGGCGGCAAGTATGAGATTCTGCGGGATCATGTGTGCTCAGTAGACCAACACGCCGTACTGGTGCCGCATCCACAAGCTCAGATACAGAAAGCACTCGAAGGATGGCCCAAGCCAGACTTACGACTTTCGAGGTGGCCTGGTTGGATGATATGGACCCAGTCACGGGCCAAAGTGTCTCGCGACCCTTTAAGAGGCTTAATCGCATATGCAATGAAGCTCTGTAACTCTGTTGGACTCTCCTGATACACTTCGCGACTATCCGGGTGTAGAGTTAAACTGTCTGCATTCGGATTAGAAACTGCCCGGCAAGGGTTAGGCTACTGGCCGAAACTCACCCCCTTTCTAAGGCCATTCATTTACGCCTGAACTCTCCATCGAACGGCGTATTAGAGTATTGTGGACAAAAGGCTAAAACAGATTACAAGGCAAACATCTATATCACTCTCTGCTATTTGTCAACACGCAACAGCATCAGAATGGTGGATTACTGGCAAGCCCTTCCTGAATCCCTGCAGGGTGCTGCGTGCCGTCGCTGGGCAGGCGCCGTTGCGGCAAAACGGGGGCAGAACTCACGGAAGGGTGATATTGCCGAGGAGAGCAGGGTGACGGGCGCCAGTCGCAGAGGGAAGGTTCGAGGCGCGGCCGCATACCGTCTCGTTGCCGAGAATGGCGAAGGCAATAGCCTCGCGGGCCTTATTTGGAATGCCATAGTCGTCACTCGTTCTGACGGTGGTGTTCGTAAGTCCTTTGTAGAGGTGGTTCATAAGCGTCTTGTTCAGGCTGCCGCCGCCGCTGACGATCACGCGGGCGCACTCGTAACGAGGCTGGATGAAACGGTTGTAGGCACGGATGATGCTGTAGGCGACGGCGGCCGTCACGGTGGCCATGAGGTCCTCGAGGGTGCGCTCCTTGCGGGCGTGCAACGCCTCTCGCAAGTAGACCTCCGGCCCGAATTCTTCGCGGCCCGTGCTCTTGGGAGGCACGCGCCTGAAGAAAGGGTGGTTTAGAAGGTACTCGAGAAACTCGTCGACGACGACGCCCTTGGCGGCTGCGGCGCCATCGATGTCAATCTCCTGACTGCCTGCCGTCAGCAAGCGCATAGCGCCGTCAAGAACCATGTTGCCTGGACCGGTGTCGAAAGCGACAACATCGTCGGGTTTAGGCGTAACGACGGTGAAATTGGCGATACCCCCGATGTTAAGGCAGGCAACAGTCCTGTCGGAACGGTTGAACAGGACCCAGTCGGCATACGGCACGAGCGGGGCGCCTTGCCCGCCCGCCGCCATGTCGTGGGGACGAAAGTTGCTGATAACAGGGAGCCCCGTCCGCTCGGCGACAATCGCTGGTTCGCCGATTTGCAACGTGCCGACAGGACCTCCGCCCCGAGGCGGGAAATGGGCCAGCGTGTGGCCGTGGGACGCGATGAAATCCACCTCGCACTTTTCCTCTCTGGCAAGCTTGACCATCTCGACGGAGGCTTCCGCCAAGCGTTCGCCCAGCTCGAAATTGAGCAGGCAGACCTCTTGCGCGTCTTGTTTTGGCGCCAACAACCGTGTGCGCAACGTAACCGAATAGGGAAAGGTTGCAAAACGGATCAGCTTGATAAGCAGCCCCGGGCCCGTACCCTTGATTCGTAGGAGGACGGCGTCGATCCCGTCGCACGACGAGCCC
>CAZBQH010000004.1:0-18368 GCA_964493915.1 uncultured Nitrospiraceae bacterium | reverse complement strand
CTTGCGGGCCGCCCCGGAGCGCCTTTTCTGACAAGCTTCCACGGCGCCGCCGGTCTGCCGCACGTTGCGGCGCCCTTTCACGGCGAGTGGGATCTTTGGACTGCCTACCGGCTCGCCCGGGCCGTCAAGCGTTACGACGTGGACATCCTGCACGCTCACACGAGCCACGCCCACGCCGTTGCTTGTCTGGCAAGGGCACTTGCGGGACGCGGCAAAGTCGTCGTGACGCGCCGGGTCAGCTTCCCGATACGGCCTCGCCGCCTCAACCGGTGGAAGTACGCCTTACCAGACCGGATCGTCGCTGTATCGGGCCGGGTCGCGCAAGTACTCGTCGAGGCAGGTCTCGATCCGGCACGTATCGCCACCGTACATAGCGCCGTAGACCCGCAACGGCTCGACGTCTCGCCGCTTCCGCGGTCTGACCTGAGTCTGGGGGAAAATGCACCTGTCCTCCTCAACGCAGGAGCTCTTGTCGGCCACAAAGACCATCACACTCTCCTTGCCGCAATGGCTCTCATCATTGAACGCGCGCCGGAAGCGCGCCTCGTCATTGCCGGAGAAGGACCGCTTCGACCCATGCTCGAAGCAAGGATCCGCGAACTCGGGCTGGATCATGCCGTATACCTCCTCGGACACAGAACCGATGTCCCTCGCTTGACCCGTATGGCCGACGTGTACGTCTCGTCGAGCAATTCGGAAGGGTTGGGCACCTCGGTGCTCGAGGCGCTCGTCTGCGGCACGCCCGTGGCCGCAACGGCGGCAGGGGGCGTCCCGGAAATGGTTGTCGACGGCGAGACCGGGCTGCTTGCCGCAATCGCAGACCCTGCCTCGTTGGCAGAGGCCGTTTTGCGCCTACTCGACGACCCTATCCAAGCCAAAGAAATGGCCCGGCGGGGCCGTAAACGCGCGCTCGAACTCTTCAGCGTCGAGCAAATGGTAGAAGGAAACCTTGCCGTGTACCGGCAGTTGCTTGAAGAAGGTCCGCCATGAGTGCGATCACCGTGCTCACCCTGGTGCCGAACGCCGGCGACCGGCTGCCCCGATGCCTCGAGAGCGTTCAGTGGGCCGACGACATCTTCTGCGTTGTGGACCCGAAAACGAATGACGGCTCGGATGCGATGGCCCGTCGGTACACGGACCACGTCGTCACACACGAATATGTCAATGCCGCCAATCAGCGCAATTGGGCGCTCCCTCAGATTCAGACCGAATGGACCCTTGTCCTGGACGCGGACGAGTGGGTCTCTCCCGCATTGGCTCGGAGCATCCAGAAGATTATCACGGCGCCGGACAGCCTCGACGGGTATAGCGTCAGGCGTCTGTCATACTTCTTCGGCAAACTGATCATGCATTGCGGTTGGCACCACGATTACAACCTACGCCTTTTCAGGACAGCCAAGGGCCGCTACCTCGACCGCCGCGTTCACTCGAGAATCGTCGTCGCCGGCAAAGTGGGCCGCATAGATGAGCCGATGTTCCACGACACCTACCGGGATTTCACAGAATACTTTGCCACGTTCCAGCGATTCACCACCTGGAGCGCTCAGGACCTCTTCGATGCAGGACGCAAAGCCCGGTTGCGCGACCTGACCTTCCGTCCTCTGGCACGGTTTGTAAAAATGTACGTCGTCCGGCAGGGCTTCCGGGACGGCTGCCACGGCGCCGTCCTGTGTGGACTGGCGGCATTCTCTGTATTCACAAAGTATGCCAAGCTATGGGACCTTGCCCGCCAAGCCAATGCCGTTAAAGACAAACCACCGCCTGGTCCGGGAATGTAAAACGGCCTCCTTCTGTATCCACATACGTGCCTGACTAGAGCGAAGCTGATGCTTACGGGAACAACTGGGGCGTACGACTCTGGGAAAAGCCAAGAGGATGGAGTGAAGCAATTGTGAATGACGGCAAAGCCATCGAGGCGTCCGGTCTGGCGAAGCGTTTCGGCGATCTTGTCGCCGTTGAGTCGGTTACCTTCAGCGTCGAACGCGGCGAACTGTTCGGTTTCCTCGGCCCTAACGGGGCGGGCAAGACCACAACCATCAACATGCTTACGGGACTCGCCCGCCCGAATGCCGGGATCATCCGCATAGCGGGCATCGACTGTTCCCGCGATCCCAAGGCCGCGCAGAAGCTGATGGGGGTGGTTCCTGACGAGAGCAACCTTTACCCGGAGCTCACCGGCTTCGAGAATCTGTGTTTCTGCGGCGCTCTATACGGCATGGCCCGGCGAGACCGTGAGCCGCGCGCCCGGGAACTGCTCGACGCTTTTCGGTTGGCCGACGCCGCAAATCGGAAGTTCGGCGGCTATTCGAAGGGGATGAAGCGCAAGCTCACCATCGCCGCCGGCATACTCCACCAGCCGCCGATCCTTTTCCTCGACGAGCCAACCACTGGGATCGACGTCGCCAGCGCGCGGCACATCCGGCAGCTTATTGCCGACCTCAACGCCGGCGGCACAACGATCTTTCTCACCACCCACTACATCGAGGAAGCGGAACGGCTGTGCCGCCGCATCGCGTTCATTGTCAAAGGCCGCATCGTCCGCATCGATACCATCGAAAACCTGATGCGCACCACCCAGGGGCGGCATGCCGTCGAGTTCGCCATATCTGGAGATGTACACGCTTTGTGCACAGCAATCCTTAAAGCGTTTCCTGCGCTTCGGTGCCGCGACGTCGCCGCAGACGTCCTGCGAGTCGAGTCGCCGGAACCGGTCCATATCGGTCCCTTGGTACGGCTTATCGAGGATAATGGCGCGGAGGTTGCCGAGGCGCGCAAGACCCGCCCATCCCTCGAAGAGGTCTTCGTCCAAGTAACAGGCATCGAGGCCGGTCTCATGAGACAGGAACGTGAAAAGGCAAAGATGGGGAACGGCTCATGAAACGCCTGATTGCCTTCTGGAGCATCTTCGCAAAAGACATGCGGTCGTACTATCTCAAACCCCCGAACATTAGTTGGGGGCTGATCTTTCCCCTGGCGTGGACCGCGATGTTCTTCATCCGGTCAGGTTCGGGACTTGACGCGATCACCGCGCTGCTGCCGGGCGTGATGGGCATCTCGGTCCTTTTCGGCACAACCTCGCTCCTGTCTGTGACGGTTACCTTCGAGAAAAAAGGGCGCTCCTTCGAGCGTCTGCTCCTTGCACCCATTCCCCTCGAACTGCTCATGTTGGCCAAAACCTCCGGCGCCATTCTGTTCGGCGTGGTCAATGCCTTTGTCCCTGTCCTGATGGCCGCGTTCCTCGTCGACCTCTCGCAGGTGCAATGGGCGGTGCTCGTAGCGGCCGTCTTTCTCATCGCCGTAAGCTCGACCTTTCTCGGCCTTTTCATTGCCGTCTCAGTGAGCGAAGTCTTCGAAGCACAGACGTTCTCGAACTTCTTCCGGTTCCCCATGGTTTTTCTCTGTGGGCTGTTTTTCCCCATCGATAAGCTTCCCGCAGTGCTACGCCCGCTGTCCTATGCGCTGCCCCTCACCTACGGAGTCGACATGCTCCACGGGGCCGTCCATTGCGGGCAGAGCATCCCCTACACGGTCAGCCTTTCAGTCCTTGCAGGCTTCTGCGTCTTGTTGTTTGGAGCGAGTCTGTGGAACATTAAGCGCAAATGGATACTGTGACCTGCGCCCTTCATGGGGCGAAATGCTGTGTCCCTGGACCCTGCACCGGTCATGGAGCGGCTGCCTTGACGCGAGAAGACCCTAAAGACTATGGTTATGGTTGAATTGCGAAGGGAGAGGGTCATGAGCGCCAACCGAGCGATCCGCGTGCTACTGGCGGCAACGGCAATGCTGCTTCTTCCAGGCTGCGCCCTCTTGGGGGACGCTGTCGGGGTTGCCCGGCATACTGCCGGCGCTGCGCTCCAGACTGCGGGCAAAGCCGCGCAAAAAGTGACGAACACGGCCGATACGGTTGTCACAGACCCCGTCAGGTCCGCCAAGAAGGCGAAAGCCACGGTCAAGAGAAACAACGCGCGCAGGAAAAGCACCGACACTGCGCCTCTCGGCAACCGGGGCCAAGGATTCAACCGCTGAGAGACTGCGGCTGCATCTCGGAGCACCCTCTTCTACGTCCCAGTCCCCACCAGTATTCCATTCCATACCCGCCGGCGTTGGGCGGCGTTTGTTGAAAAGGCTTCTCTCTCGCCGGCTCTGAGAAGGTTCACTGCTCGATGTTGATGTGGAGCAACACGGGGTAATCTTCGACAAGAATCTGTAGTGTGCCGGGTAGCGCGTTGAGATGATTCCAGGCCGGAAGATCAATCCTCGCGCTTGTAGGAGGGCTGAGGTCGAAAACCGTCTCCTCACCCGACAAGGCCGCGAGAAACTGTCGGCACGTGATGGTCAGAAGCTTTTGAAGCGCCTCGGTGGCCTTTTGGGAAGCGCCGGCCTTCTCCTTATCACCGGAGCGCATGTTGGCGGCCAGTTCGTGGCACATTGTGAAGGGGGCGGCGAGCATCATGCTTCCGGAAAAGGGGCCTGTATATGTTATATCGGTCCTCAAACTGTCCGGTTCGCCCGAAGGCAAATGACTTGGCGCAACCGGCTCGGCGAACATGAAAGCAGACTCTTCGCAAACGTTGCAGAAGACTGCCGTCGCCGTCCGCTTGATCTCAGGCTCCATTGTTCCCTCCCATTGCGTCATCTGCAATGCGATGATTCCCTTTGTGAGGGCATAGTACTTAATTGCTTTTCCCCCCTCTGCTGCTCTCCTCTATCCCTGCCGCAGGCACGATCACGTACCCAAGCATGACGTCAGCCCGCGCTTTCCTTCAACTACACAAGCTCGACCTCGACACCGGCCTGGGTCAGTTCCTCAACGAGTTGCTTGTTGAGACCCGTGTCCGAGATGATGCCGTCAATCTCGGAAATCGAGCAAATCCATGCAAAAGCTCGTTTTCGACCTTTCGAGCTGTCTGCTATGATGATCTTCTGGTTAGCGATACCCATGGCTGCCCGCGCAACTTCGGCCTCGGCATGGTCGGCGGCGCTCATGCCGTATTCCGGATCGAAACCGTCTACGGAAATGAAGGCGATGTCCACCGCGAACCGCCGCAGAGCAGCGATGAGTGTAGGCCCGACCATGTCGCAGCTTACGGGACGGTAACGCCCACCTACCACGTAAAGCTGAATGCCTTCGGAAGAGCCCAACGTTTGGGCAATGGTCAACCCGTTGGTCACAACGGTCACCAGATTCCGTTCCTTCAGATTCTCGGCAATCTGGAGAGCCGTGGTGCCCGAGTCGAGAAAGATGCTGCTGCCGGGTTGGATGCGCTCGGCTGCGCACTTGCCGATACGCTGTTTCTCTCTGATATTGTGCGTCAGCCGTTGATTGTGACTGAACTCGGACTGGGTGGAAGGAGAAACGATGGCGCCGCCGTAGGTCTTGGTAAGATGCCCCCGATCCTGGAGTTTCATCAGGTCCCGGCGTATGGTCGCACCGGACACGCCGAAACGTTTTGCAAGGTACGCCACAGACGCGGTTCGCCTTTTCTGCAGCAAATCGAGGATGTTCAACTGACGTTCACGGTCCGCTAGACCCATAACCCCTGTCTCCTAATGGCAATAGATCAGAACGAGAAGGTAACGCAAAACGGGCAATTGGATCAAACTCGGGGGGCGCCATTCTTGCAAGGATGGGCACAAAGTGCTATAAAGTGCGCACGAATCGACACATTGTTTGCCACATCGGCCGGTCGCTCTGCGCAAATCGCGGCGCGCACGGCGGGTGCTCGATTGCGAGAATTCTCGACACACCCACAGGAGAAACGGACCATGAACATCGACGCCTTGCATCAGGCCTTCATTGAGCCGGTGGCCAGCTATCGCATAGCCCCGCTGTTGCGCATCAATGACGAGGTAAATCCCGATCAGCTCCGCTGGCAAGTGCGGTCCCTCAAGGAGAAAGGCTGCGGCGGCGCATTTGCCTATTGTGAACGTATGGGAGGAGGCGCCCCGGAGCCGTTTTTGTCCGAGTGGTGGTGGGACGTGGTGCGCGTCATGGCCAAAGCCTGTGCTGAGGAAGGCCTCGAGTTCTGGGTCTACGACGAGGAGGATTGGCCCAGCGGCAGAGCAGGCGATCAGCTCGTCGTGGAGCACCCCGATTGGTGCTGGAAATACATCCATGCTGAGGAGCATGTTATTAAAGCCGGCACGCAAGTCGACATTCCGGTTTCCGCCGAGCATCGGGTCGGAGTCGCAGCGTTCGAGCTTGACGGCGAATCCATTATGCCGGGCTCGATCATAAACCTCACCGGCTCTGTCGAGGACGACCGTTTGCGCTGGGCGCCCCCGGCGGGAACGTGGACGGTCGCTGTCTACTCTTGGGGGACCGGCTCGAGCTTCTTCAGGCAGAAGATGCCGGACCTCATGGACCGCGAGGCCATGGCGGGGTTTGTGAAGGAAGTGTATGAAGGGCATTGGCGGCGGGTTCGCGACATCCAAGGTCTGGTGTTCAAAGGCTACTTTACCGATGAGCCGTGCATGTCGATCTCGATGGTGAACGGCGGCGACAGTTTCCCCTGGTTTCCCGCGATGCCTTACTCGCGGGACTTGCCCGCTGCCTTCAAGGCACGAACCGGCCTTGATCTCGTTGCGTCCCTTCCGCTGGTCCATCATAGGAAAAGCGAGGGCGCGCTCCAAACCCTTTGCTTGTACTGGCGGACTTGCGCAGAGCTGTATGACCAGCACTATTTCGGTCAGATCGAGTCCTTCTGCGACAAGCATGGGCTCATTGCCTCCGGCCATCTCATGGGCGAAGAGGATTTCCGGTACCATCTCTCGATCAACGGCGGGGCGCTGCCAACCTACTACCACCGGATGCATGTGCCTGGCATCGACTGGATCAATCCTTTCGACAGCCCTCTGCCTGCCACCACAATCAAATACGCTGCATCGTCCGCCCATCTGCGGGGTCTCGAGCGGACCTGGTGCGAGTCTTTTGCCGCGTCCGGCTGGGGCGCTACACTCGACGACTACCGCGCCTTGGTCAATTGGGAGCACGTCAACGGGATCAACCTGCAGATTCCCATCTGCTACAAACACTCGCTGCGCGGACCCGACCGCGCGGCATTCTATAACCCGGGCATCAGCTATCAGCAGCCGTACTGGGACCATTTCAGAGCTTTCGCCGACTATGAAGCGCGCCTCTCTGTCCTGGCCGCGGGCGGCGGCCACGTAGCCGACGTACTGCTTACCTATCCGGCAGCGGACATCTGGGCCAACAGCTGGGACCTCGAGCTGCTCCATGAACGAAGCACCGAGTACAACCGCCTTGGCGACGGGATCCGGGGGGCAGGATACGATTTCGATATCCTCGACGATGATGCGCTCCTCAGCAAGACCCGGATCGACGGCGCGGCGCTCCGTACGGCAACGGAGACGTTCAAGGTCGTCGTAGCGCCCCGTGCCGATGCCGTCCGGCGCGACGTCCTTGCGTACCTGGATCGCTATGCCGAGGCGGGCGGACACGTTTTGATCCTGGGTCAGTTTCCAGAATATTCCATCGAAGGCGGGGCCGGCGACTCCGAGCTTGCGTCGCTGTTGCGCCGCATGGCGAGGGACAACGCCGCGCCCGGCTGCGCCATCAGGGAAAGGCTTTGGCTCGCTCGCGGCAAGGGCCGCGTCGGATGCGCGCCTGCTGTCGAGGACGCGGTGGCGATGCTTCGCGACGTGACGCCGCCGGATGTTGCCTCCGCCCCAGTGGTCCCGGATCTTTTCGCCTATCACCGGCGGCTTGACGACGGCCACCTCTACCTGTTGTTCAACCGAAGCGACGAGGACCGAAACCTCCGGATCATGCTGCGCGAGCAAGGCGTTCCGGAACGATGGGATCCGCTCAGTGGCGAAAGGGTGGGCATTGCAGGCTGTCAGGCCACGGCCAGCGGTGTCTTCTTCCCGCTCCACACGTATCCTCACGAGATGGTCTGCGTCGTATTGCGGGAAGAGGGTTCGGCCGTCGCTCCGCCCCGATCCGGTCACGTGATCCGCGAGCTGCCCGTCGAGGGTCCCTTCCGGTTCCATATCGAGGAAACAATGACCCGCAGCGAAACAGCCTGGAACTTCAGTGAAGATGCGGCGGCTTGGCCCTCGGATGCACCTTCCATCGATGCGCCGGATCTCCTGATGCCCGGCGACTGGGCCCAAGCAGGGCTGGGGTGTTTCTCCGGGCTGGGCCACTACGAGACGGATGTCCATCTTGGGGCCTTATGCAAAGGAGACAACGTCATCCTGGATTTGGGCCGAGTCGGCGTGAGTGCAGAGGTGCGCGTCAACGGACGCTGGGCCGGATACGCCGTCTTCCCGCCCTATCGCGTCGCTATCACACCCTACGTGCAAGAGGGTTCCAACCGGATCGAGGTGATCGTGGCCAATACGCTTCTCAACTATTACTCGAGGTACACGCCGCTCCGCCAAGCACCAAAGTATGCGGGAGGCACGGCAGACAACACGGCAAGCGGTCTGCTCGGCCCCGTGAGAATCCTCATCACCGAATGACTTGCAGCATTGCGGGAGCGCCCTGGCGACATAAATGACTGAGCAGAAAAGGTAGAAAGTGGACCGCCCTCTGGACACGATGGACCCAGCCGGTGCAAGCGCCGAAGATCCAGTTCGCCGCATCACGCTTCGCGCCATTGTGATCGCCGTTGCACTCACGCCCCTCAACGCGATCTACCTCGTGACGGCCGAGGTGCTCTGGGGCACCACCTCGCCGACGTCCCTCAGCCTGTTTTACAACGTCGTGTTCATCTTGTTCTGGCTGGTTGCAGCCAATCTGCTGCTGAAACGCTACAAACCGACGTGGGCGCTCAGCCCAAGCGAACTGTTCGTTATCTATACGATGCTGTCGATTGCCAGCGCGTTGTGCAGCATCGACATGCTTGAAGTACTCGTGGCGACTCTGCCGTATCTGACACATTTCGAGCCTATCGAGCATCAGTACGGCAAAATCATGCCGCACCTGCCGCCATGGCTCATTGTGAAAGACGAGCTGGCAGCGGCCAGCTTCTACCTCGGTCAGGAGGCCATTTACAGTCCGGCAATCTACCGGCCCTGGATCAGACCGCTGTCGTACTGGTTTCTCTTTGTTATGGCCTTGCTCGCGGTGATGGCCGGGCTTGATCTGGTCTTCCGGAAACAGTGGACCCAACATGAAAAGCTGGCCTACCCGATCATCCAAGTGCCGATGCAACTCGTCAACGAGACCCGCAACCTGTTTTACAACCGGGCCTTCTGGGCAGGCTTTGCGGCCGTAGCCTTTCTCGACATCCTGAATGGACTTAACTACCTGTATCCCCTTCTACCCAGCATTCCTGTCGTGCACGTAGTGAACATCCAGAGTTTCTTCCCCGAGCGTCCGTGGAGCGACATGAACTGGACATGGGTCTCGTTCTACCCCTTCGCGATTGGTCTCTGCTTTTTCATGCCTGTGGACCTCGCCTTTTCATGCTGGTTTTTCTACATCGTTTTTAAACTCCAGCGCGTCGCGGCGAGTTACTTCGGGGTCCACGGCATGCCTGGCTTTCCCTACATCGAAGAACAGACCCTTGGCGGCTACTACGCCCTGGCATTGCTCGCGCTGTGGATCACCCGCCGCCATCTGCTGCGCATGCTGCGTCTGGCCTTATTCCTTCCAGTCGAGAACGAAGAGCCCGGCGAACGCAAGGACGCGCTGCTCGCCGGCGTGCTCATGGGCGCGGGACTAACCGTATTGTACTTGTTCAGTTATTTCGCCGGCATGACCCCCTGGATTATCGTGTTCTTTTTCGTCGCGTACTATCTGTTGGCGGTCGCGGTGACCCGCATGCGCGCCGAGCTCGGTTACCCCTCCCATGACCTCCATTTCATCGGCCCCAACTTCCAGGTCGTCAAACTAATAGGCGCCCCCACCATGCAAGCCGAGTACCCGCGCGATCTGACCATGTTCGGGTTCTACAACTTCATCACCCGGGCCTATCGCGCCCATCCCATGCCCCACGGACTCGAGGCTTTCCGGATCGCCGAGCGCAACAAAATGAACCACCGTCTCTACCTCGCGGCCATGGGCGTGGCGGCCGTTGCAGGAACGCTTGCGGCCTACTTCGCCGTGCTGTGGGTGTTCAACCAATACGGTGCAACAAGCATCACCGGCGTCGCCGAATTCTACGGCTACGAGACCTGGACCCGGACGCAGCAATACTTCACAGCCCCTGAACCCCATCTGCCGCAACCAGCTTACGCGACCCTCCTTGGTCTCCTTTTCAGTCTGGGGCTGGCCGTTCTCCGGCTCAACCTCGCCTGGTGGCCTTTCCATCCCGTTGGTTACGCCGTCAGCGGATCGTGGGCCATGGAACAACTCTGGGCCTGCTTCTTCGTGGCCTGGCTGGTCAAACTGCTGCTGCTCAAGTACGCCGGCGCCCGCGGCTACCAGCTCGCGGTGCCCCTCTTCATCGGGGTCATGCTCGGCGATTTCATTGTGGGCACATCCTGGAGTATCTTCGGCGTCCTCACGGCCCAAGACGTCTACCATTTTTGGCCTTACTGACGGGCGCCGCCTCCTCTGGTAGGCCTGGCATCTTTCTCTCGGTGCAAGGGATTGATATAGAAAGCACTTGAAACACAATTCGGGGGGGGTATACTTGGATTAGAATTCGTGCTGGCAGCCAACGGCCGAAGGCCCGGCAGCCCCGGCGCGGTTCAATGGGGGGCGAGCCGCAGAACGCTCGCCCGGCCGTGTGGGTTAAGGGAGTATACGGACTAAGGAGGTTCTGCCATGAACGCTCGAGCGAAGCGCTTTCTCTTCCAGACATCAGTTGCTTCTTTTGCGCTTTTCCTCGCAATCGCCGTCATAACGGAAATCGGGCACGCGCAAGGCGGCGACGCGGGAATGTCTGCGGGATGTTACCCGATCGGGATGATAACGGGGCAAGGCACTATCCAACAGGATGGGCCTCTCGTCCCCGTGGTCGACCTTTGCCCGGGCCAGATTGTTGTTTGTACAGCCCGGTTCAGCGGGATTGACACAGACTACCTCGTCGACGGCAACCTGCCCAATGAGAACGGCTACTGCTACGAGCCGCCTATGGCGCCTGTCTGCTGCTCCTATTGGAATTGCTTTCCTGGCCTTTATGAGTGCGTTCAGTTCATTTCCAATGCTAACAGGGACTTCCAGTGGAGCGCTCACGGCAACGTCATCGAGAATGGCCTTCAGCCGGACGGCGACCATGACCGCACTTGCTATGCGGAGGCTCGCGCGATCCTGCCAACCAATGGAGAAACGGGCTATCTGCTCGCTAGGCGGGACGGGTGCTACCTGCCGGAGGATTCCGGTCCCAACTACTACACGAGCCAGTTCAGCTTCGAGTTCGTCGACGTCCCGACGAAACTTCTCACGGTATGCGCGCATCAGGCGGTGCAGGTTTTCAGCGCCGCGGATAAGTTGTACGATGCGTCCGTGAATATCTTCCTCAAAGACGATGCGGTGGGCGACACCCTGAAGGAACGATACACAGACACCACTGACAAGCACTGCTGCAAGGGCATCGGCCTAAGCGGAAGCGTGATCTCCTTCAACGACGAGGACGTGAATCCTTCGGACGACTTCGATTTTGACGGCGACGGCGTGCCCGATGCCGTGGATGAGACAACTGACTGGTATAGTGTAATTACGGAAGTGACGTGGCCGATTATCATGGGCGAATGGAGCAACAATAACTTAAAGAAGAAGTTTGTGCGCGTCTTCAACGCTATTAGCTGGCACCCCGTCAAGGGCCCAAACGACTACAACGGCCTAGGTAGCCCGGAAGGGATGGAGATAAAGGCCTCCGCAGGTTTTGGGACATGGGCGCATGAGTACGGCCACGCCGCAGGGCTCAACGACCTTGAGGATGAGGATTACATCCAGAACTTCATGTATTTTCTGGGCGTTGACGGTCGTCTGGGAGTCGCCACAATTCAGGGCCAGGACCAGTGCGCAGCCCTGCGTCAGCATCAGTAGAGCGTGAAGGTATGGCTTGCCTTCCATGCTCACAGCTCAGGAAGAACACATGGCAGCGTTCTTAGGGCGTACATAGGGAGTTGAGTCATGAAACGGCTGACATTCTACGTGGCAACAGGTATCCTCTGGGCAAGCCTTTCTGCGGCTCACGTGCCCACTGCCGGTGCAGAAACCCGTACCGAGGAGGACGTGGAATCAGGCTTTGGCCTTAGCGTGGAGGAGATAGTAGAGGTGATCAAGTGCGTGGACCGCCTCGAAGGGGAGTCAGATGCGGCTGATGCTGTACGGGCTTTGGGTAGCAAGCGTGTAGTGCCCTTGCTGATTCACCTTGCGCAGAGTGACGAAGAGCCGAGCCGGCGACGCCAACATGCCATGATGTGGCTCGGTAAGACAAGAGACCCGCGCGCCGTACCTGCGCTGCTGTCGGTCGTGTATACTCAGCTCGAGGGATCCATCACGGAGGAGAGGGAGAGTCTTCTCCGGACGGCGATCACTAGCCTTGGTTTCACTGCTCGAGACGAGGCACTAGACATCCTCTTTGAGATGAGGACTGAGGCATACTGGTGGAAGGTCGGTCTACCGCGCCCGGAACCGGGTGAAAACCGCCCTTACTTGGTGGACTGGCTACAGATGGCGGCCTGTGATGCGCTCTCGTACTCCGGAACGGAGCGGGCGCTTCAGGCCTTTGCCTCGCAAGTGAAGCCCGTCAACGAGTATCCAAAAGGCCCAGGAAAGTACATGGATACAAGCTTGATAAGGCTGCGTGAAACGGCGCGGCACATGGCCGGCATTCACATGCCTGAAACTGACCCTGCTATACCCCGAGAGGAGTTGGAGCAGCGCGCTGAAGCGATCGTCGACCGGGCCCTTAAGGAATACGGCAAGCCCGCGCCGAGCAAGTGACAGCATGGTCCCGCCAACGCAGGCATCAGTAAAGGAGGTGTCCCAATGATAAACGTGAAAGCCGCCTTTACATGCATATCAGTCGCGGCAGCGTTTCTCTCAGCCGTGGCGCTGTGTACGCCGGCGCGGGCGCAGGCCGTGGCAGCGGCGCAGGAAGAGGACTTCGGCCTCACTGTCCCGCAAATTGCAGATGTATTGAAGAAAGTAGATCAAGTCTACCATGAGCCGTCCGCTGTCGATGCGGTGAGGGCGTTCCAGGGCGTCCCCGTTGCGCCCTTGCTGATTCACCTCGCCCAAAGCGAAGACGAGCCTATAAGGCGGCGCGAAGGCGCGGTGATGTGGCTCGGCAAGTCAAAGGACGCGAGGGCCGTCCCCGCGCTCAAGGGGGTGATCGACGCGCTATTGACCAAACCCTTGACTGAGGACGACGCGACGCTCCTGATGACCGCGATGTGGGGGCTTGGCTACACCGGCCGGGATGCAGCGCTCGATATGCTGTTCCCCATGACGCACGATGCCTTTTGGGAGGAGCGCCGCGTCGCATTCAAGGATCCACAGGAACCGCCTGAGGTGCTCGTAGACCGGCTGCAGGGGCAGGCCGTGATGGCGATTGCAACTTCCGGGACGGAACGCGCTCTCGAGGCTTTCGTCACCGGCAAGGGCCTTCCTGGCGACCCCCATGCAAACCGCGACGACGACCTGCGCATTATAGCGCAGCGCATGGCAGGGATTGCCACGATCGACGGCGATCCTTCCGAGCCGAAAGAGGTCAAAGAACGCCGCGCTAACGCGATTGTCGAGCGAGCCAAGCGGGAATACGGCGCGTCTGCCCCGGGCCCAGCGCAATAGATGGGCATTGACTGAAGCAGATGTGCTATGCGGCACTCTGGAGGAGGCGTGAAATGAATGCAGCAAACGGCAATTTGCATAACGCGAGAGGCCGGCGGCAATGGGCGCATGGCGTCATGGTCATACTGGCAGCACTCCTTTCTTGGCCCGCGTTCGGCCTCATGGGCACGGGAGACTTCAACCCGAAGCCCGACCTCACCGCGCTTGGAGTGACGCAGGAACAGCGCGATCTGTACTGGATGGCGATGGTGGGCGAAGGCGACGGCAACCCGGAGAAACCCATAAAAGCCTGTTTTGATTTGATGAATGACGCCAGCGCGCCGGCGGCGCTGAAGACCTGGGCCAATCTGCGGCTCATGCCGTTGTACTGCGTCGCCTACCGCGAGTGGGACGCCCTGCAAGTGGGCCGCGACTGGCTCAATGCGCATCCGGACGATCCCCTGGCCTTGAACGTCCGGGCGGCTATGGCCAGCATCGCGACATGGCGGCGCCATGACGCCTTTGAACCGACGCCGCAGGACAAGGAAGCGCTCCTGCTCGACCTGATCGACCACCATACCCCCGCAATGTGGGCCCTCGACAATCCGGCGACCTGGGAGATGCTTGACGCGCATGTGTTCCTGTCACGTGTCTACTATAACGGCGACCGGGAGCTTGGGCTTACCGCCGCTGACGCCCGCCAGTTGGCTATCGAGCAGATCGAGTACGTCGAGCAAGTGATTACGCCTTTCGCCGAGCACGGTACGCCGCCCCCGCCAGACCTCAGTCCGCTCGACCAAGCGAAATGGATCATCGCCCACGAGGACGACCAACGGAGAGCCCGAGACTATCTTGAGAACGTGGTGGCGGGGCGGAAACAGTCCCTGGTGGATCCTGGGAGCATTCCCGCTGTTCAGGAGCAGATCCGGCAGAGTATGGAGGAGATCCAGGAGACTGTCAAACGCCTCGAGGCCGAAGCTGCCGCTAAGAAAGCGGCGCAAGAGCTCATAGACGGCGAGTAATAACGTACTGAAGAGGCAATAAGACCCCGGAAAACTGCGGCCGGACTGCGCGCGCGGAGTTCACCCCAGCAACCGGGCCAGTTCATCGCGGGCAAAGACAGGCATCGGCCGCTTGACCCCTTCTTCGATGAGGACTGCCCCTTCGTCGGCGTCCACGGCCCGTCCGATCGCCTGCGCCTGTACGCCCGCTGCCCGTATCGCGCCGGCCGTGTTCTCCGCGTCTTCTTGAGCAACAGCGATGAGCAGCGTGCCGGACCCGAGCAGGCCTAAGGGATCAAACCCGAGCGCATCGGTAAGGGCGCGGGTCTCGTCGAGCACAGGGACCTCGTCGCGCTGCACCTCGATGCCCACGCCGCCAGCCGCGGCCAGTTCGCGCAACGCCGTGGCGATGCCCCCCTCTGTAACGTCGTGCATGGCATGAACGCGACACGCCCTTCGCGCTGCTTCCGCCTCAGCTACCACACTGATCCCCGGGTCGTGCAGCAAGTCCCGCATACGTTCGAGGCTGTCCTCGGCGACGCGTCCCTGCAACCGGCCGGTCATCTCCCGCGCGATGACGGCCGTACCCTCGACGGCGATTGCTTTTGTAGCGATGACGGCGTCGCCCTTGCGGATGCCGCTGGGAAGGACCAGCTCGTCGCGCGGACACAGCCCGAGCATCGTGCCGGAGATGATGACCCGGTCCAGGCCGTGCGTGATCTCCGTATGACCCCCGCAAAGAACGGCCCCTATCTGGCGGCACGCTTCCATGATCTGACCGAAAAGCTCGTCGACAAGCCTCCGGTCAGCGGTCTCCTCCGGCAACAGAAGGGTCGCGAGGAACCATTTCGGGTCCGCCCCGAAACAGGCCACGTCGTTGGCGTTGACCATGACCGAGTACCAGCCGATTTCGGAGACGGCAAAAGTAATGGGGTCCGTCGCGACAACGAGACATTGGTCGCCAAGAGCAATGGCGGTGGCGTCGTAGCCGACGCCCGGCGGAGCAAGCACCTCGGGCGCTGAGCCGGCGAAACGGGAAAGCAGCTCAGCGAGCACTTCATTCGGAAGCTTGCCGGTGGGGAACCTCTCCATAGCTGGGTGATGCTGCATGACGCCGTTCAGCGCTGGGCCGCCACCTTCTTGACCAGGGTGTTTATGCGCGGCATGGCGTGGCTGAAAAACCGTTTGTAGGCAGGGCAGAGATACGACGGGTCCGACAGCGTCCCGTCATAAAGCCGGTCCTTCTGGCAGCCTCCATGACAATACGGCCGCCATTGGCACTTCCGGCAGGCGGGCACTTTGTCCTTCTGATAGGCAAACTGCCGGTACAAAGCGTGCTCGGTGAAGGTATGCAGCGGCTGGTCCATGACGTTTCCCAGCTTCCAGTGATCATATACGAAGAAATCGCAGGGATAGACATTGCCGTTGTGCTCGATCACGAGATAGTGGTTGCACCGGGCGTCGTAAGTGCACAGGGGCGCCTCGCCTGACCGTGAGGCGAGCAACGAGTCGAAATCGCGGATGGATACGCGCCCGAAACCCTCTTTCGCCCAATAGTCGAAGGCCGTGCATAGGAATTCGCCATACGCCTCAGCCGGTACGGTGTAGGGATTGCCTGGCTCGACGCAGGGGATGAACTGCAAGTAGTTGAAGCCTTGGTCGACAAACCAACGCACAAGGTCGATCCCAAGGTGCACGTTCACCGAATTCAGCACGCAGAGGATGTTGTACTCGATATTGTACTGCGTCATTAGCCGGGCAGCGCGCATGACCTTGTCCCAACTGCCGCGTCCTGCCTTGTCGTGGCGCAGTCTGTCGTGGATTTCACGGGGGCCGTCCAAGCTCAGTCCGACCAGCCATCGGTAGTCACGGAAGAGCCGGCACCAGTCCTCATTGATGAGAACCCCGTTGGTCTGGAAGGCGTTGCCCACAACTTGCCCTGGCAGACCGTGTTTCTTCTGAAGCTCGACGGCTTTCTGAAAAAAGTCAACGCCGGCCAACGTAGGCTCCCCGCCCTGCCACGCAAACACGCTCTGAGGAAAACGATAGGAG
Organism: uncultured Nitrospiraceae bacterium; assembly: GCA_964493915.1. Lineage (GTDB taxonomy): Bacteria > Hydrogenedentota > Hydrogenedentia > Hydrogenedentales > SLHB01 > CAZBQH01. Next base: position 1,619 of record CAZBQH010000004.1, on the reverse strand, counting down.
AGAAGGCCCGAAATAACGTGTTCGAGCATCTCGTCCGACATGATATGCCGTTTGTGGTCAGGATATAGTTCACTGGCACGGAGGTAAAAACAGTATTCGCATCGCAGGTTGCAGTCCGCCCCAACCGGCTTAATCAAAAGTTGAAATGGCTGTACATTGCTCATAGATCAAGTCTACCGATGAGAAAGAACCTTGGCAAATAATGAAATACCTTGGCCATGGCCGATACAGCGACAACGCATCGGCCCGCACCGTCGAACGCTTGACTGACCACCCGGGAAACCGCCATCATGCACGCGACAGGCTGTCAAGCAACTGGAGGGTGCAATGACTTCACAAAAGATCACCCCCATGGTGTTCCTGGCCGTTATTTCCGCAACCGGCCCTGCCGCCGAGGAGACTGCAACGACCACGGTACGCCCTGCCGACACCGGCCAGGTACTGCAAAATCCCGACATGGGGTGGACGTTCCACTACTACTCGAACATCATAACCAATTACGGGTCCAAGCTGGCCGCAGCCGATACGTTGGACGACTGGCCGGGGCTGTCAACGGTTTACCTGCGTCTGCCCTGGTCCTTTCTTGAACCCGAGGAAGGCCGGTTCAACTGGTCGCTTTTCGACACGCCCGCTCAGCGTTGGATCGACAAAGGCAAGCAGATCGCGCTGCGGGTCAGTTGCTCAGAATCGTGGATGCGCTGGGCGACCCCGGAATGGGTCGCGCAGGCCGGCGCGAAAGGTCACGATTTCACCCCGGGGCAGGGCGTACTGGAAGACGGCGCGTTCTGGGAACCCGACTACAACGACCCGGTTTTCCTCGACAAGCTCGACCATTTCCTGGCAGCCATGGCCGCGCGCTACGACGGAAACCCGAATGTGGCGTTCATCGACATCGGGTCCTATGGCGTTTGGGGCGAGGGCCACACCTGGGCCAGCACGAAGCTCCCGTACGACGACGCTACGCGCATCCGCCACATCGATCTCTACCTCAAACACTTCAAACACACGTTGCTCTGCGTAAACGACGACTTCGCCGGCCCTGACGCCGAAGGTGTGCACCATCCGGTGACAGACTACGCCCTCTCGGAAGGCATCACCTTGCGCGACGACAGCATCTGCGTCCAGCCGCCTCCTCAGTCGTATTTCCATGCCCAGATGGCCGGGCTCTTCTGGCCTACTTTGCCCGTTGTGCTCGAGCATGAGCACTACGGCCCGTCGAAGGACCGCGGCGCCTGGCAAGACGGCGCCCTCTTGTTGCAAGCCGTCGAGGACTATCACGCCAGCTACATGTCCATTCACTGGTGGCCGCGAGAACTCCTCGACGAAAATCGGGCCGTCATCGGCAAAATCAACCAGCGCATGGGTTACCGGCTCCAACTCCGGGAAGCATCTTGGCCCGCAAAGGTGCAGCTCGGACAGCCGTTCGAGGTGATCTGGACGTGGGCCAATGCCGGGGTCGCGCCCTGCTACCCCGGCGGCTACCCCGCTCTGACGCTCAAAGACCAAGACGGGGGGATCGTGTCGGTTCAAGTGGACGGCACCGCCGAGATGCGCGATCTCGACGTGGGCCCGCCAGGCGCCGCGCCTGAGACCCGCTTCACTTCAACCTTTGCCGTGGC
>CAZBQH010000003.1:0-4271 GCA_964493915.1 uncultured Nitrospiraceae bacterium | reverse complement strand
ATGATGACGACCGAGCCTGGTACGACATCCGCCTCAAAATACTCTGTGCAGTGACGGGCCTTCCCGTTGTGGACCAATGAGAGTTCGAAGTATTCGTGGGCGTGAGGGGGAATTGATAGCCCACCATTGGCAAGGCTCAGTTTGGTCCCATCCGCCGCCCCGTCTTGTTGCGCAGCGAGCAGCTCCGTTCCTTGGTGGTGACCGAAGGAAATGGTTGTGATGCGGAATGGCAGACCAACGGCGATCCGCGCGTCGGCCGCAGTGAACTGCTTGACTTGCGAAAACACCTGTGATCCATGCATCGGGTGTTCCTAGCCTAAGAATAGACGAACGAGTCCAAAAACTGGGCAAGCCAAGCCCAACGCCGGGCCGCCGGGCGAGGCAGCTTCCCGCAACGCTGGTAGATCTCTTGTACCGCTGCATCGATATCGCTGGGATCGGCCTGTTTCAGCCTGGCAAACCTCAGGAAGTCCTCTGCTTGATCCTCGCCGCCCAAAAGAGGCGCGGCGACCTCGCGCAGGAAACGGCCCACGTCGGCGTCAGGGTTGTGCGGGCTGCCGAAGTGCTCGAGCGCAAGATAGTTTAGCTCCGCCCCCGTGTGAAATGGCGACACCTCGCCGAAAATCGAGATGCCGTCGAACCCGTGAGCGATGGACTTTTGAACCATGTCCGCCAACCAATCAAAGGCAACCTCCCCCCTGATCCCGCCCCAATAGGTCGCAAAGTGCGCCCGCATCACATTTCGGCGCCTGCCTTTTGACACGGCACCGGCCTCTGTCCATGTCAGCGCAGATTTTGGCTCGACATAATTGTCGCACGCCCATTGCACAAAGACGTCGTCGGGGAACGCCTCGAGGCATGCGTCGGCCCAAGCCGGTTTGCCCTCGCCAAATCCCGGCGTTCCTTCGACAGGCTCGGGGTGCGAATACGTCTCGCACACAATCCACGCCGTCGGCGCCACGGACCGGATTGCGCCGGCCGCCATTGGGTACATGAGGGCCATGTCCTCCCAGGAAAAGCCTGAGCTAGGGTGTTGCCGCCGTTCCTTGCACAAATCGCATTGACATACTCCCGTATCGCCTGTCTCTATTTGGACACCGCCCAAGCGAGGCAGTTCTTTAAACAGCCATTGAAGCGATTCAGCGGCAAACTCCTGATTCTCTGTGCGCGACGGACATGCATGGGCCGTTTTTTTCTGGCCCAGCAACCCGAAATCATACACCATTTCCTTGCCGTTGGCATCGACGCCGATCAGGTCCGGATGCGCGGCGAGATGATTCGCGAGGCTGTATCGAGACTCTCCCTGGTAATACACGCCCCCATAGGCATTCAGCCCGACGCCGCACAGCAGCCGCACCCCGTTTTCATCGGCCACGTCGCAAAGCTTCCTGGCCGATTCGAGGCCGCCGTGCGTGTCTCGGAGGAGTCCCCATACCACAACGGCGTCAACGCCATGCGCCCCGCACCAGCGCAAGAGTCTCGAGTAATCCTCGACAAAGACCTCGGGCCAACGCGTGTAGTAATTCGAAGCGCCGAACGTTTGCGCGCCGGCTTTGTTGAGCTGCCACTCGGTGCTATGGTCCCAAGTCCAGAACATACGGATGCCGATCGGCCCCTCAGACGCCGAACTCTCCTTGTTCGCTGTAACCATACTCTCCTCTCCAGACACCGTATGATGCGCCGCCCCCGCTGCCCCGACTGCAGCAGCCAAGGACAGTCGCAACGCGTCTCGCCGTGTCATGTTGTTTACAGCCTGCTGATCATGTTCGCTAAGGTATAGGAAATCGTCCATTCAGGTTTCTTTCCAAAGAGGGATCCGGCGCCATTCAAAAGGGCTGTCCGCGCTCGGGTAGGTCGCCCAGAGGATCCCCGGTTCGTTCTCGGGATTGACATAGGTTTGAACATAGGTTGCCGCATGAGCAATCGAACCAGGCTCCGACTCGTCGCATGCCGACACAAAGCGACGCACCTCATGTGCAGATAGGTTTCCTTCTCTTTCCTCAAGAAACCGGAGCATGTGCTCTCTCCGCTCGGTACTATGCACAAAATGGGGCAAAGCGATCACACCCATGCCCTCGAGCTGAGCGCCGATCTCCGGGTCTGTGACGTGGTTTGTTAATGCAAACAGGGTCTGTTGCGACAACTCGAAACAGCCCGCTCCTGTCTGATGGGCGCAGAAGACGCCGCCGAAAGCGTCGGAACACACGAGATTCTGGTCGAAAGGTTGTTCGCGGCAGAATTGGCGCACCTCGTCGACTGTGGCGCACGTCTGCGCCAGTAATCGCAGGGCGAGGTCCTGGCTCAGGTAGCCGTCGCGCCGTTCGAGTCCGGGCAGGCACAAAGACGCTATGCCTACCGCCAATCCTGCGCTATTCAAGGCACGCGTGCAGCCAACCGTCCCTGCAATAGGCCACGTGGCGACGGCATAGCCTTGGACCGGCTCGAACACGGTAAGGCCGCAGTAGAACTCGGCGCTGTCGTCTACGGCACCTGCATTGGCGACGGATCCATCCGCCAGCCGGACGGCCAAACTTGAGCAGCCATGGGCGAAAGCCTGGGCCGGCGCTCCATAGTAGTGATACTGATGCGCCCGAAGATTCAGCAGCAGCGTATCCTCGTATGGAACGCCCGCGCCCTCCGCGACCCCGGCAATCTCCTCGAGCAGCCAAGGCCATTGCCTCGCCAGGTGCTGCTCTTGGCGCCGCACCCAGCGCCGGAAACCGGGATCGCCGGCGGGCACATCGATCACAGGTTGGCCCGGCGTCCAAGACGCCCGCTTGTCAGTCTTACGAACAAGCTGCGAGAGAACATGGCGAATCCGCAAGGCATGAGTTGTTCCGTAGGCGCGGCCCAGATCCTGCGGGGCGCCGCCGAACTCACAGAACTCACGAGCAATGCCGCCGTTGGATTGGCTGACTGGCCCGTCTCTGTTATTCGCTGCACGGCTCATATTTGCCCGCGTTGGCGCCCTCCCGGTTTCGGTTCCTCCGCCTGGCCGCGCGCTATTGTCCCTGCTTAGCGCGCGGTTTGCAGGTCTGGCCGTCAATGACAAGCGTCGTGCCGTCCCAGGTGCCCTTGAGCGGAGGCAGCCCCATGACCGTAATGTCCAGAATCCCTTCTTGCAGGGCATATGTGCCGTGAAAAGGCTGGGTGCCCTCGATAGGGGGCTGGAACTGCAGCTGGCCCTGAGGGTAGAAGATAAACACGCCGTTCTCGTGCTGCCATGCGTGGGCGCACAGGCTCTCGGCATCTCCGGGACGAGCTGGTTTCTCCGGGACATAATCTGAGCCGGGCCCCGGGCCCTGCGAACAACCCACAATGACAACCGCAGCGAGAACCACGCCTCCCCATGTATGCATCCTTTGCATTGGCGCCTATCCCTTTCTGCGTTTGAGAACGAAGGGGCCGAACTGGACCGGCCCCTCGGTTCAACCGGCGTAACTCAGCCGTACCCGCCCGCGCAGGATTGCATGTACTCGTAATTAGTAAGCAAACCGGGCACGCGCCACATGTTCGCGAAGCTGTCCTCGACCATGTTGCTGCGGTTGGCTACAGGGTACCCCTCGCCGTACTTGACGAAGGTCACGTGACCATCCATATAAAGCACGTTCGAGCCGCCTGGCACGTGGTTGTAACGGGCAATGCCTTTGTCGCCGACCTTCCACACGGTGTTCCAGGGCGAAGACTCGGGCGACCATGCATCGAACATGATTGGAATCGTGCTCTGAGCCTTCGACCCTGATGCGGGGTTGTTAATATCGGTGATGTAAAAGCGCTCGATCCCTTCGCGGACGCGGCGCAGCGACAGCTCGAGCGGCGACCCGTCGTCGTCTTTGAGCCCAGCCCAAGCACTCATCGGGAACACGCTCGCCGGAATATCATCCTGCCCCACATGCAGACCATTCACGACCGGATGGCCCAACTGGCCCGCGCAGGTGGAATCGACCCAGGGAATCCCGCTCGGGTAAAAGTCCGCCCAGGAGTCCGGTTTGGGCATCGTGCATTGGTACCCGAGACCTTCCTGCAGCTTGTATTGCTGCGAGGCCGTCGTTGTCACATACCCCATATAGAGATACGAAATGGGCATGGACAGACGGCTGTGCAGACACGCAAGCTGGTCCGGACTGGAAGGCAAAGCGGCAATTCGCTGGATCTGGGCCACGAAGTCCTGCTCGACGCCCCAAGCCTGACCAAAATAGTCGCCGCCCGCATCCGATGGACAGCGCGCGATGGCGGGGTCGTTCCAGTAGTCCGGGTAAAGCACGCTCGAA
>CAZBQH010000002.1:0-4178 GCA_964493915.1 uncultured Nitrospiraceae bacterium | reverse complement strand
ATGGACGGTGTCGTGACAGCCGCCGAGTATCCGACGACCCCGCTTGTGATCAATCAGGGGCTGGTCGAGTACGTAGGCGGGCGCGCCGGGACTTCGGATGGTGACGCCGACAACTCGGGCACATTCTACCTTGGCTGGGATGCCAATTACCTGTATTGTGCGGCCCAGATCACGGATGACGTGGTGGTCTACAACGCCGATCAAGGCGATCCCTTGAATGGGACCGATGGGATCCAGCTTTGCACCGACCACCTCTATCTGCGTGGCGGCACGGTTGGGACAACGGACGGTCTCTTGATTCACGACTTGGCTCCAGGTCAAGCGTCCGACAATAATACGGCGGCGTACTACCAGCACTGGCCAGGCGACGACGGTTCACAGACCCAGACCATCACAGACGTGGCGAACGACATCGCAGGCCGCACGATAGCAGGCGGCTATGAAGTCGAGATGCGCATCCCGTGGGCGAATTTCACGCCTTCGGCTATCACGCCGTCGGTGGGCACGCTAATTGGTTACGTGGCGATCATCATGGACTTCGAAAGCGCAGACCTGAAAGACCTCGTGTACAACAGCGCGGACGCGCCTTGGGCAGGCGCCGGGGCTGCAGGATGGAACACGGGCATCCTGGCGGGTCCTGAGGGCGACATGGACGGCGACGGGCTGTCTGATGAAGACGAGGCCATTTATGGCACCGATCCAGAGGATCCGGATACGGATGGCGACGGTTTGAGCGACGGCGATGAAGTCAATCAGCACGGGACGAGCCCGTTGTCAGTCGACACCGACGGTGACGGGGTCAGCGATCCCATGGAGCTGATGTGGGGCAGCGACCCGCTTGATCCGTTGAGCGTTCCGGGCTTGCCGGTTGCCGGCTACGCGGCGATCGCACTGCTCGTGGCGTTGCTTGCGGGCGCGGGCGTCGTGTTGACGCTGCGTTTAAGGAAGAGGCTTTCGTAGTCAGCGCCGCATCGAGCGAAGAATAGACACCTAAGCAAACAGAACCCGCTTCGGGGCCTGGAGATGGCCTCGGGGCGGGTTAACCTTTCTCGAGCGCCTCGAAACCTGACACCACGTCGAGCAGCTCCTCCGTTATGGCCGCCTGGCGTTTGCGGTGAAATTCCGCCTCGAGCGCGTCGATACGTTCTCCGATGTTCTTCTCAGCGGCCTGCATTGAGGCAAGCCGGCTCGCGTTCTCGCTGGCCAACGATTCGGCGAATGCCCGAAAAAGGACCATGAACAAGTAGTCGCGCACAAGTCCGGCCAACAAGGCCTCTTCGTCCAGGGTATAGGCTGGCAGGTTGTTCGTGGGCCAGGGTTTCTGAGCCAAAGCGTCGAGCCACTGTAGGTCGATAGGCAGCAATTGGACCGCAAAGGGCTCGTAGGTGGTCTGGGCCTTGGGACGGTTATGGAAAAGCACGACGCGCTCGACGCCGCGTTCGGTGCGCCAGTCCTGGATTTCGACCAGCACGTCCATTACCGCGTCGGACAAGCTCGAAACGGAAGAGGGCAAGCGGAACGTGCGCTGAACAGTGAGACCGCGCGCCTCGAGTTCGGCGCGTCCACGGACACCGATTGCTCCAAGCACCGTGTGTTGCGGCGACTCGCCGGCAGCTTCAAGCTGATTAGCAGCGTATCGGGCGATCTCTTGATTGAATGGACCGGCCATACCCAGGTCGGTCCCAAAAACGACCGCGCCTAAAGCCTCGGGCCGATTCCGTGGGCGAAGGAGGATTTCAGGACGGCGCTTCAAGAGGACACGAAAGCCCAGCTCAATGGTAAAGGCGTATTCGGCAAGGGATTCGACCGCCCGTTCGTATTGACGGATGCTGACAGCTGCCAGGGCCTTCATGGTTTTCACAATCGACTGAAGGTCCTGAGCTGTGCTGATACGCTTACGAAGTGCCTCTGTTGTTTCCATATCGCTACCCCTGTAAGAAGGGTGCAACGGCGCTCTTGGCGGCTTCAAGGATGGCGTCGCTTTCTTGGTCGCTCAGCTCCTTGCCCGCCTCGATGCCTTCTACGAGCTCCCGCTTTTGGGCACGGACGTGCTCGCGAACGGCCTGCTCCGCTTCTCCAACCTTTTTTATCGGCACCTCATCGAGAACGCCACGGGTGACCGCAAGAAGTATGACGACTTGGTCGCCCGGCGGCAGAGGGCTGTGGTTTTGCTGCTTCAGCGTCTCGCGCACCCGCCGGCCGCGGTCGAGCGTGCGCTGTTTCTCCGCCTCGAGCCGCGTGCCGTAACGGCTGAAACGTTCGAGTTCCTCGAACTGCGAGTAAGTGAGCTTGAGATTTCCTGCGACACGCCGATACGCGGTGAGTTGTGCCTTGCCGCCTACGCGCGATACCGATTTCCCAACGTCGATGGCGGGCAGCACGCCTTGCTGGAAGAGGTGGGGCGACAGATAGATCTGTCCATCCGTGATGCTGATCAGGTTCGTTGGAATATAAGCCGAGATGTTCTGGGCCTGTGTTTCGATTATTGGCAGCGCCGTTACCGATCCGCCGCCCAACTCGCCTCGGAGGTGTGTGGCCCGTTCAAGAAGTCTCGAGTGAATGTAGAAGATGTCGCCAGGATAGGCCTCCCGTCCGGGCGGCCGCCGCAAGAGCAGTGACAGTTCGCGGTAGGCGCGGGCGTGCCGGGTCAGGTCGTCGTAGACGATCAGGGCGTCCCGCCCCTCGCTCATGTAGTGCTCCGCGATGCTCGTGGCAGCATAAGGCGCGGCGTACTGGAGGCCCGCCGGATCCGCGCCTGATGTGACCACGACCGTTGTATAGCCCAGCGCGCCGTGCTGCTCGAGATCCGCGACGACCTTGGCGACGGCTGAGCTGCGTTGTCCGATAGCACAGTAAACGCAGACTACGCCGTAGTTCTTCTGATTCATAATCGTGTCGACGGCGATAGCCGTCTTCCCGGTCTGGCGGTCGCCGAGGATGAGTTCCCGCTGACCCCGGCCGATGGGTACGACGGCATCCACGGCCTTGATGCCTGTCTGCAACGGCGTAACGACCGGGTCGCGGTCCATGATCGCCGGTGCAGGACGTTCGATAGGAAACCGCTGCGCTGTGCGGATGGGGCCGCCGTGGTCCAGCGGCCGGCCGGTGGGATCAATCACACGGCCCAACAGCGCATCGCCGACAGGAACGTCCATCACGCGATGGGTTCGCCGGACCGTGTCGCCTGCCCCAAGGTCTGTGGCCGAATCCATGAGGACGACCCCGACCTGGTGCGCGTCGAGGTTGAGGGCCATGCCGAGGCGATTGCCGGGAAAACGCAATAGCTCCTCCGATTGAACGCCGGGAAGGCCTTCGACAAAAGCCACGCCTTTGCTCACCTGCGTTACGTAACCGATCTCCTCAATACGCAACTTGGGACGGTACGTCTGAGCTGTCTGTTCGAGCTCAGCAAAAGCTGTGTCCATCAGATCAACGAGCATCTGCTCGTCGTTCATCAAGGCGCCCTTCTCGGGACGGTCTTGCATGCGGATTACTCCTGCTCCTTCGGGTCCTCTGTTGACTTCCCAGAATCTCCGTCTTCGGCGCGCGTTTCTGCCTCGCCAGGTTCTCCTGCACGGATCTCCGCTTCGAGGCGTTCCGTGAGTTCGCGTTCGATCTCGTCCAGGTAATCGCTCACGTTCCAGCCGACCGCCCTCCCGGCGCCCCGCAGCTCAATGCCGCAGATTAAGTCGGGATCGGCACTAAAGGTGAGCTCGTCCCGTGTCCCCAGGGCTTCCCTTATTGCGGCACGGACCTTTTGGCGCCGGTCTTCGGTCAAATCGAAGGTGCTTCGCAACATGAGCTGACCGCCGTCCTGCAAAGCGTCCTTCAAGACCTGTTTGTCGGCTTGAGCCAATGCCCGAAGCTGATTCATAAATGAATTGACGATCCGTTCCTCGAGGTCTGCGTCCGCCAGATCGGAAAGCGCCTTGCGTGTCATGTCGCATACACGATGAGCTGCTTCTTCGCGGACTTGCTGGAGAAACTGCTGTTTCTGGCTTTGCAAGGCCTCGTACCATTCCTCGCGCAGGGCGTCGGTTTCTTTCTTTGCCTGAGCCATGCGTTCTTTTCGGAAGCGGGCTGCCTCTTCGGCTGCTTCCTCGAGTTTCGTCTCACGATGCTCGTCGAGTTCGCGCAACTTTCGCTGATACGCCTCGTCTTTCTCCTGAGCCGCCTGC
>CAZBQH010000001.1:0-11551 GCA_964493915.1 uncultured Nitrospiraceae bacterium | reverse complement strand
TCGCGCTGGAGGAGCGGCTTCCCGGATCGCGGCGCCGTTTTCGCCGCTCAGGATCAGCAGAGCAAACCGCTCGACGTTGTCCAGCTCGTCTGTACTGAGCGAGGCATAGTCGAATCGGCCGCGCAGGTCCGTATAACCGTCCTTGTAGAAGCGGACGGCGCCGTCGCGCATCCGGGCATAGGCTTTTATGTAGACCTTCGCGAGAGGCGCGCCCGTCTGGGCGTCGGTTGCCTCGACCTGTCCGTAATTCTCGAGGAGGCGGACTGCAAGGCTGTTGGCCAGATACGTGGCCGTCTTTCGGATGGGGCCTGCATGGGCCTCGATAACGACATTGCTGTTGTGGAACCGCTCGGGGAGTGGTATGACGCGGCTCTCCGTGCCGGCCGGTAGGTCTACGGTCTCGCGGTGGTTCGGCCGAATGGTCGAGAACTGTTGGGCGTGCTGCTTTGTGAAGGGATTCTTCGAGAAGAGCAGCTCGATGTCCATCAGATAGTAGTTCAGAGCGCATTCGGTCAGGTTCCGGTAGCGCAGGGTGATCTGACGCGCCTCGACTTCGATGTCGAGGCTTGGTTCTGTGCCTGCCAGCAGTTCCTGGCGCTGGTCGCGGCTGTCCTCATCGACGGTTTGGCCGCTTGCCGCGCCCTCGATCTCATCCAACTGGGCCAAGACGGTGCGGAACCGGTTGCGCCAGCGTTCGACGGGGCAGTCAGCATACGGTTGCGCGATCGAGCGGGCTTGTGCGAGGTCTTGCGTATAGAAAGCCAAGTAGGCTGCGAGGTAGTCGTACTGCAGCGTCATGTCCGTCGCGTTGCGGTCGATCCGCGCGAAGAAGCGCAGCGCTTCCGGTATGCGGTCCTGGAGCAGCATGTAGTATGTGACAGCCGTGAGCGCGTCCTGGTCAAGGCCCGGCTTGTAGGCGAGTACGTGGAGCAGACGGTCGTACTGCGCGGCGAGCTTGTCGTTGAGGATGGTGCGGCTCGCGCCGAGCTGGTGTGCGCGGGCGTTTACCAGCGGGGCATACTCCATGTGTTCATACAGTTTGCGGACCACCGGGTTGATGGTGAGCAGAGGCGACTCGAGCGCCCAACCGCATTCCTTCACTATCTGCTCGTTGAATTGCAGATACTCGCGCGCAATCACGGGATCCTTGTGATAGAGGCCAAAGGACCAAACCGTCGGGTCGTATAAGCGCCGTTCCTTGAGCAAGCCGATCACTTTCGTGAAGAAAGCCGGTTGTTTGGCGCGCCATGCGATCAGATTTAAGTCAAGCCGGCGCGGCTGGTGCTTGCGAAGGTAGGCCAGCACGGCTTCATCGTCTGCGTTCTGCGAGATATAGCTCCACGAGGCAGTATCAACCGCAGACGGCGTACGGACCACGCGGAACGTCAACGGCTCGGCGGAAGCGACGAGAACGCCGTGCTTCGCGACATGCACCGGGAAATGGTTGAACGTGCCTGGCTCGGGGAAGTAAAAGTGGTACTCGCGAGTGGCCGTGCTGTAAGGGCCCAGCTCGACGTGCCAGCTCCGGGTGGCGCGGCTGTTCGCTACGGGTAGGGCGCCGACCGGCAACTGCACCAACAGATCCAGTCGCTGCCGGGAGGAAGCCGGGTTGGTCACCGTAACCTGGCAGCCGTATATAACCTGCGTCAGGAATTCCTCCGTTACAAACTTGTCGACCTGCTCGTTGCCCTCGAAGGTGTAACGGTCGTCCAGCCGGTAGAGGTTCTGGCTGACCAAGACGGGCGAGCCAGCCGCCGGCGCCTCCGCGGGCAGGATTTCTTGATGGAATACGACCGCGGGCGTCTCGACCTTGATGGACGCTTTGCGGCCGCTGATTGTTACTGCAGTCCCTTCCGCCTTGAACGGCAAGTCAAGAAGGGCCAGGGCGAGCATCATTTCCGTGAAGGTGTTGCTGGCCTCAGCCAGATGCTCGGAAAGGAAGGGCTTATTCCGGTCGCGCGTTGCATAGTCTTTCCAGAATGCGTTGACGGCGACCAGGGCGGCGTTTTGCTGGTCTTTGGGGACCTTGTAGTAGTTGTTCTCGACCCATTCCTTGGTTTTGTCTGCGGCTTGATATAACGGCCTGACGCCGGCGCCCCGTGCGGCCTGTTCGAAATCTGCCTCGAGTTCGGTGAGTGCTTCGGCCGCTACCATGTCGGTTGGGGCGGCGCCTCGCCTGCCTTTCGCTTCCTCCATCCGTTGCCTCTGCAACTGCATCTCGTTGATCATCTGCTGCTGCATCTTGCGCATTTGTTCCTGCATTTGCTTTTGCTCCGGCGTGGCGGCCTCGGCACTGTCGAGTTGTGCTTCGACGCGGGCTAAAGCTTCCCCTACCTTGTCGCTGTAGGTCCTTTCTTGCCGTGTATCCTCGGCAAGAAACCTCGAGATATCTTCGGGGCTTCCCGCCGGCTGCATCATCGTCATTGCTTGGCCCATGCCGCCCATGGCGCCTGCGCCGTACCCGCCTCCGCCGTACCCGGCTGCGCCCGGCATGCCCATGCCGCCCATCATGCCGGCTCTGCCCTCTGCATCGGCTAAGACGGGGCCGTTGGTTTGACTCCAAGCAAAGCCTAAAGCGACTGAGGGCGCTTCGAGCGTACTGAGTTGCAGAGCCGTGAGAAAGAGCCGATTGAACCGGTCAACGTCAGGCGGGATCAGGTTGTAAACGTCGAGGATTCCTTGCTTTGTGGCGCTCTGTTCTTCAATGATGCGTTCGGCCAGAAGCAGGCGCTCGGCCGCATTGAGCTGGTCGTATTCCCATGTGCCGCAATAGCGCGACAGGTCCGCGCCGATCAGCCAGTGATCCAGGAAGGTCTTGTCCTTCTTACTGGCGACAAAGGGCTTCACCACGTCGTCGAAAAACGCCCGGTCCTTCTGGTAGAGGAAGAAATTCAGTTCGTGGCAGGCATGCTCGCTGTATTTCTCGATCTTTTCATCTTGCGACAGGTCGGGCCAGCGGGTTGCAAAACTGAATGCCTCGAGGTGCGGGTGACCGCTCAGGGTCCGGTAGAGCCGGTGAACTTTGGAAAGGGTGTCGTAGACCTCGAACTGAGCCGTCGCGGTGTCTTCGATATCCAGCGCGCCGCCCGGCTCGAGCACCGTGATGCGTTTCTGCTGGGCGGCGTGGGTATTCGGTTCAAGGCCTTCCGCGAAGCGCAGGTCGAGCGAAGGCACTTTGGGCTGACCGACGGTTGTCTGCCGGTATACGGCGTCAACGAGGTCCGCCGCGACGATATGTACATGTTGCCTGCCCCTGAGGTTCTCGGCGGGGATGCGAATATAGCCGTCCGCGTCCGGTTGAAGGTTGGGCAGCACTACCGCGTCGCCGCTCAGGAAGTCGGTGTTCGTGAAAGACTGCTTGCCCGTTGCCGGGGGCTGTTCGGCAGCGGCGTGGCCCTCCTCAGCGGCGGGCGGGGGAGGCGATGCCTGGGGCGGCTCGCCTTGGGCAGCTTGTTTGGCGCCTGTCTCGGTGTCGCTCACGGCCCATGGGCTGATCAACAGGCCGGGCCGTTCGAGCATGTTGCCCGGGTATGTGGTGAGATACTTCCGGTCGAGGATGTAGCGCATTTCTTCGCCGATGGTTCTGCCGGAGGTGTAGGAAGAGGGAGACTGCGGGCTCGTCCCCCAGTTGATTGGGCCGAAGGGCATGGCGGCTGGGTCGAAGAGCGAGAAGGCAGGGAGGAACCGTGTGGCGAATACGTGAACCCTCGCATAGGGCCCTGCATTGGCAACGTGGATCGCCAATTCCTGGGGGGACTGCATGACGTCCGTAATCTGCAGAGGTGAAGGTCTAGGCGTTTCGAAGTATCGGTATTTGCTGACGAAGTACCGGCCGAGGGGAGTTCCTTCGGTTACGGCTACCATGATCTGCCGCCCCTCTTCTTTGAGCAACAACTCGTAGTTGCCGCCGGCCAGTCCCTCGATGATCAGGAAGCCGTCAGCAATGCTGAGGGCCTCGAAATGGTCGGTCCGATAGGCCCCGTGGCCTTTCTCGAGCAGTGCGAAGCGGTCGCGGCTGGGCGACTGGGCGTCCCCCATGTAGGGCGTCCTGATCGCGCCTCCCGCTGGGCCGGTCAGGACCGAAGGATAGGCATACTGATCGCGGGCCAGCCGCCAGGAGGCGTGAACGCGGTCGCCGTGCACTTCGATCGACAGGATGTTCGGAAGCGCCCCGAGATGGGCGCAGCCTTGCTCGTCGGTCTGGAGGACCGTCATTACGTTGTCCGCGAAATCGCGGTGTTTCAGGCTCACAGGCAGGATCTGACCGGTCCTCGGCTCTCCGGTTTTTCCGAGCATCTCGATGACGTACCCCGTGTCGCGGCGGCTCAGGAACAAGGCCTCGGTGTTAGCGGCGGCATCCACGCCGTTTACCGTGAACATATCGCCGTCACTGAGGTCCAGTTCCTCGCCCTTTGACTTAGTGCGCACCTTGCCAAAGAGCGTGAAGGCGAGTACGCGGACGTCTTGCGGGACGCGGAATTCGTGGACAAACGAGTCGTCGTCGCGCAGTTCGACGCCATGAGCGGTTTGGGTCGTCTGTACGCCGTCGCTGTCGGCCGAGGCGATGCTAAGACGGGCCTCGTCGAGCCCCGTGACGGGGATGCGCACGTCGTTCAGATAGAGGGCGGGGCGAATGATGACTGAGGCCATGGCGCCTGCCTTGAGCGCCTCGTTGTTGACCATGACGCCCGCTTCGAGGCGATAGTTCTCTCCCTGATGGTCGAAGGAACCCAGCGTGGCGATGCGGCCGTTGCTTACGACCACGGGTTTTGTCCCCGGCTCAGCCGCGAAGGGCACAACAATCTCGCCTTTCTGGTTGCCGCGGAACTCTTGGCCGCCGAGCCAGAGGGTCGCGTCAGAAACGGGTTCGAGCGCATCGTTGAACACCGTGACCACCTGACCGTCTGCCGACTGGCGCGATACGAAATGGAGGCGGCCTTTCCGAATAAGGGCCCGGCTGCTTTTGCCGTTGCCGATAAACTCGACCACGTAGACGCCGGGCCTATCGAGCTCGGCCAGGCTGAACGTGCGCAAGATGCGGCGGACGGGCGGAGCGTCGTAGTTGTACACGGATTCGTGGTTGGCGACGAGGCCGTCCAGGTCAATGTCCGTATTGGCAGGTTGACCGGACATTCGATAGTAGGCCTCTGCGTCGAGGTCGAATACGCGCACAATCAAGGTTTCGACGTTTTTCACCCACATGGACAAGGCGACTGCATCATTTGCCTCGAAATACTCGGCGTTTGTCTCCGCAAATGCGACATCTACGCGATCTCGGAGGGATGCAAGATCCCCCGGCTGCAGCAAGCTGTACCATTGATCCGGGTCGCCCACGCCATATAACAGCTTCGTCTCCGCGAAGACGCGTTTCAGGTAGTCCTCGTCAAGGTATTCTGCGTAAGCGGCATAGTCCGTCTCTTCCGTGAGAAAATGCTCGAGATAGGCGCGGACAAGCCCCTCGTCGCCGGTGACAGGAGGCAATGCGGCGACAGCGGTGAGGCCCTCGTTCAGGTCAAACGCGTATTCCGCAACGCCAGCGCGGGCGAGATAGTGTCGATTCATATAAGGCACGCGGCGCGGCAGGGCAAGGTAGCGCAGAAAGCGGTCGCGATCGTAGATTCCTTGTTTCATGTCCAGGGCGAGCCGGTTGTACAGGACGCAGGCCTTGAGCGCATTGTGTGCCGGGTTCAGAGAGGCAACAAAGTCCTCGAGTCGCGCGAGATACGCCTGTTTTTCGGGGACATTGGCCTGCCAATCGACGTCGGGGCTTGGGAGCAGCCGGTCGAGATAGGCGCGGACAAAGGCGTCGCTGTTCATCAGATCCGGCTTGGAGGCCGCCAAGGCGTCCATCTGCGCTTGCAATAACCGTCCGTGGATGGCCAGCGAGCCAAAGCCTTCGCTGCGGGGCGCTTCAAGGTCGGCAACGATCAGCTCGACGAGATTGGGATGGTCCGGGTGTTGCAGGCGGTTCAGCAGATGCCGGCGGCGTTGCCAGTCGAGATCCTCGGCCGCCAGCCAGTACAGTGCCGAGTCCTCGAAGCCCGCCGTGGTGTCGCGATGCTTCTCGAGGGCGCGTTCGGTCAACGTTTGCCGGGAGAATTGGGCAGGGTCGAGCACAGTGGGGTGTTGCGGGGCGTTATCGGGCGCGTGGCGCTCGTAGACAAAGTGAATGCCAAGCTTGTTCTGCAAGTACTCGACGCTCGACTCCGGATCCCTATCGTACATCAGCAACGCCTGACGCGTTTCCATCTGGATCACGTGCTCGTTCCGGCCGTAGCGCGTGATCCATTCACTGATCAGCGTGTCGGCGCCGTCGAGATCGCCAGTGTTCTGTCTATGGAGACAGTTGTAGAAGTAGTAATCTTGCGTTCCGGGGACCAGCTCCTCGAGCGCCTTGTCGCGGTCGTCTGTCAGCGCGAACCGCTCGAGAAACCCGAGCTCCATCTCGGCGTAAGCCTCGATTGCTAAGACGAAGAGAGACAGTGCAGCCGCTGTCAGTCGTAGGCAGCGCATCAACATGACGAGGTTCCTCCCGTTACGGTTTTACAGGGTGTCCCTGCGGCGCTGCACGGTGCAGCGCACGGCGAATCAGTGTACCGCATTTTCTAACCAGCCGCTCCAATCTAAAAACCTGCACGTTCCTTTGACACCGCTCGGGGAAGCGGGTTCGAGCTTAGAAAGCGCTTACAGAGCATTGACTTTCGGTGAACAGGGTGATTAACTGGGAGCCAACATGTAAGGAGGGCGAAGTATGCGAGGAATGTCGTTGCTCCTGATAGCGTTGGCGTTTCTCGCCGGGTGCCCCTGCCCGGCGCCGCCGTTTCTACTCGAGGTGGTTCCTGAGGAGATCGGCGACGCGATCCCTGATCAGCGTTGCGTCTTTCTTGTGCGTGTCGAGCAGGACCCGGAAGAGCCGCCGCTCGCGGAACCCGTGCGCATCAAGGCCGCGGCTATCGGAGGGACGGCTATGGTCGAGCACGCCGACATTGTGCCCGGCGAGGTGGCAGAGGTGACGGTTACGCCTCTCCCGCTGTCGTGTGAAGACAAGGACAGGCATGATGGAGGGCGAACCGTCAGCGGCTTGATCCGGGGGCAGTATGGTGCGTGCGGGCGGACAGTCCGCCTTCCGGTATCTGTGACCTCCGAGGAGGCCGACGGGGTGCTTCCCATGGCGGCCGAAGTGCGCGGCCTGTTTGTCCCATGGCTCGAAGCCCATCATCCTGAACTGGGAATCACAACGGAAACAGAGTGGACGGGGACGATCGTCACGCCTCATATCCTTGTCGTAACGCACTACCTCTTCTTCTCGGCGGAATGGGAACTGCACGTGTTTTGGCACGTGATGATCCCGCCCCACGACTGGGCCCGCATCGAGCTGCGCCGGCGCTTTGTCGAGACGCTGCCCTCGCTGGCCTTCGAGATTCCTTCGCGCTCGGCCCAACCGCCCCTCGAAGCAGTCGCCATCGAACCTTCGGATACGCTCTGGCGGTAGATGCGTGGCGGTGCGTGGGACGGGCCAGGTTTTTGAAACGGGCCAGAGTTGCTCAAGGCCGGAGCAGATAGCGGTTTTTGTAGATTAAGAGGCCAAAGGGCCCCAGTGTCGGCGTGCGCAGGACGGTGACAAGCCGGTATCCGAAGAACGTCGTCAGATACCATGCCCTAACGCGCGAGGTGATCTCGACGAACTCCTCGCCGTAGTCTGTGCGTTCCCCACCGAGGGCGGCTTGCAGCGTCGGATCTGCGGCGTTTGCCCTATTGTGGCTGTCCTGCTTCACAGACCGTGCCTTTGAGGTGCTTGAGACAAGACTACTGCTCTCCGGTGCGTTCTGAGTCGCCTTTTTGTCGTTCCTTGTAGCGGTTCAGTTGGCGCGTAACAGCCACGTATTGGTCGGCAGACATGCTGCAACCTGGATAGAACCGGCTCCATCGTTTCGTGGCCTCTTCGAGCGTGAGCCCATCCCTTAACATGAGAAACTGGATCTCCTCGACGATGAGCGACGCGTCGTTCATCGACATGCCGCAGATTTTTTCAGCGTCCTGCGCGTCGGCATCCATGGCTTTGCTGAGCAGTGCATAGGTTCTTGCGAGGCGTCAATTGACCTGTTCCTTAACTGTATTTGCGTACTGTTCCAGGGAGCTGATTTGCATGCTTCCCTTTGCTTATTCGGGACCGTTTTGGGTAACACGCCTACGCATACTTGAGACTGCAAAGAAGCGCCGAGGTTTTGGCGGGGCGCCGTTCGAACGGGACGGTTCGGGCGGCGCCCTGCCACGCGAGGCGCACCCCAACCTACTCCTCTTCGCCTGGAGCGCTACGGTAGTAAGCGCCCGTAAGGAGAATGTCTTCATGTCCCCCGATGATCAAATCGGGATCCTGAAGAGCAGCGAGGATGTTGGTTTGCAGGTTGAGAGCAGGTTTGCGTACCAAATCGATCCAACCTGCAACATAGAACTCCCAGACGCCGTCTTGCACGATGTTCTTGTATTTGCCGGTTGTATCGGTAACCACAACGGTCATGGGATCGGTTTCCAGGCCTGTTGCGCGGCCAAAGGCAACGGAGATGACCCCATTTTCCTCGTCAACCAGGGCATGAGCGGCCAAGCCGTCCACTACGAAATTGCCGGCAATATCGGCGATTATCGTGCCTGCCTCACATGCGAGTTCCAGCTCGCCCTCCAAGGGAATGGTGGCGATCATGGTCTCCGGGTATAACAGGGTGTTACCTGCATGCCACGTCGTTAACGTCCCTACCACATTCTTGTTGAGCAACGAGTTGCTGGGGGAACATGGACAGTCGAGGGCCTCGACCGGATGCTGGCCCCACCACTGCAGCCACACTCCGCCTTCTGCGCTAAGATCGAGGGATTCTGCGTAGCCATATTCGCAGAAGCACTTGATCTTCGGCGTTGCCTCTGCCGTCACATGGCCGCCTGAGACCGCGGCGACCACCACCACCGAGATCAGCAGCAGGGCTGCTCCCAAATACAAACCGTGCCTTTTCATGATAGACCTCCTCCTGTGTGCTGTTTACCAGTGTTCATAGCCTTACAACAAGATGGCCCCAAGGGGAATCTTGCGCAGGCAACGGCATGGGTACGATCTTCGCCCCTTGACCATCACCCTTGTAAGCGGGGGGAGCAAGAAGCGCGCCCAAGAGCGCGGAAAAGCCAAGTCGTTCAAAAACAAGCACGCGCGTTCTGGGAACGAACCGGCACAAAACGGGGACCGTCCAGAATCTGGATGAAAGGTGGTCCAGTGTATCCAGTTCCTGGATGCATGGGGGTACGTGCTGATCGCGCTGCCGAGGAAAGCGGGGATGGACACGGGAGACACCGCACAGAGGGCGCCCGCAAGGGACGCCGATGCGGGGTTGTCTCAGCCCGTGTTTTCTGGGGGGGTCGCAGCGCTTTGGGTTCTGCGTTTGCGACGCACGGAGAACGCAATGAGAAGCATGAGCAGGACGATGGGGACCCAGACAATGCCCCATATGACCGTATAGGTCGCGACGGCCAGCACATTCTGCAAGAACGTCACCACGCCGCGGAGGGCCTTGCTGCCTATGTTGGCCAGGCTGAAGGTCTCGACGGGCGTGATGGACTCGGCTTTGGGCGTTTCCTGCAAGGTCATGTCGATGGTCGAATAGGCGATCCGGTGGGTGAGGAAGCGGATGCGGCCCTCGAAACGCTCGATGTCGTTGCGGACGCGCGTCATTTCTTGTTCGACGCGGATGATGCTTTCGATCTCGACGGCACGGCCAAGGTGGTCGAGCAGACGCTCTTCGGTCTTCTTGAGGTTGCGCAGCCGGGCCTCGGTGTCGAGAAACTCCTCGGTCACATCCTCAGTGTGGACCGAGCGGTTCAGGGCCCGGCCCATTGCTTCGAGTTGCTGCATAACTTGCTCGAAGCGGTCTGCGGGGACACGAACCGTCATGGAGACGCCGCGCACGCCGAAAGCGCCCGCGTATTCGTTCAGGTTCGAGATGTAGCCGCCCTCGACCTTGACGGTCTCGGCGAGCCGTTGGCTTACCTCGCGTGCATCCTTTACTTCGAGCGTCATAGATCCGTTCTTGATCAAGTAGCGATCAGGTTGGCTCGCAGCGAGGTCGCCGAGATCCGCCGTTGCGGCCTCGACTCTTCCGTTTGAAGCGAACGCTGCGGCGGGTTGCGGAGGGCTGCTTTCAGTACGCCGCCCGAGGCTGCGCAGGGTGGATGCCTGGTTTTGCTCATAGCCGGCCTCCATTGCCACTTCTTTCGTCCCGCAGCCGATGGCAAGAAGCGCCAGGACTAGTGCAAGGCTTCCACCGAGAATTCGTAGGTTCATGACCGGTTCTCCCCGAGTCTTGGGCTGATCCCTTACCATTTTACTCCAGTGGCTTCCGGAAAGGAAACAGGTCCAGGAAACGGCGGCTGGGTCAGGCGAACCACTGGCAGGGAGCGAGATGCGATTGCGGCCGTTGGAAAGATCCTGCGGGGTGCGGGACAGGGCCTTGATTTCGTGCATCCTCTGTCCTATTCTGCTCATGAGCTAATCTGGGACGGTTCTCAGGGTAAGCATGAACATCCCCAGGGTCGTAAGAGAAAGGACCTCTCGTGGTACGGCTTTGGGGCCAGTAACTGACAAGGGGGCATCAAATGATCACCCGTAGACTGGTCGCAGGTGCAGTACCTTTGTTCCTGTCATTTTTTTCAACGTGTGCCGCAGATACGATTACAATCGATGGCGTCACGTACGAAAACGTCGTTGTGGACGCGACTTCGCAATTGTACTATGTGCGATTCCCCGCAGACGGAACCGTTCAGAGTATTCTGAAGTCTGAGATTGCCGATGAAGATCTGGTGAAGCTGACGGACGAGGCCGCTCGACAGGTTCTTCTTGAGGAATGGAAAAGGAAACACGACGAGAACGCGAAGCAAAAAGCTTACGCGCAAGCTCAGTCAGAAGCAAAGGAAGCGGCCAGGTTAGCTGCCTTGGCGCGTGAACGCCGAGGACGCTTGGCTGAAGAGGAACGGAAGGCCGAGGCATACCGAGGTAGAAAACGAGCCGAGGCTGAATCGCAAAGACTAGCAGAGGAACAGCGGGCGCGGGAAGAGGCGGCGGAAAAGGAAAGAGAAGAGGCTCTAGCGACAATAAGGCAATTGGTCCACGAGAGACCAACGATTCGTGAAGTTGAAACAGACCTTCCTAGTTTTGTCGGTAAGATGTTCGTTTTGGAAGGGGCGCTGGATGTGAGCTCTTACTACAACTGGGGCTATATGGACGCCCGGGAAAGCCATTACGCATTCGAGTTAAGCCAAGGGTTGTTCAACACAGCCCACCTGTATATGCCACGGAACACTGAGGCGCGTGGGATACGCGAAACTCTGCTCGAAAGCGAGAGCCCTCTCTATGGGTTTTTCCTTGTCACTATGGACGCAAGCCGGTATGACTCGGGCTCATGGGAGGTAATGGCCAGATTAGTCGGCGTTGTGCCTTACGAAGTGACGCATCTTGAGCTTGACTAGTTGCAGGAAGTACTCCTCTTGCAGGCCGTGAAAGTTAACATGCACTTTG